>JBAZYW010000025.1:0-16670 GCA_041659125.1 Gallionellaceae bacterium
CGCAGCTGGGTAGGCGTTGGAATATCCCAAGGGGCGGAGATGGAAAACTTGGGGCCAACTCGGGGGATATTGAACTCCACTGTGCAATATGCAGGTTTGAATGGCCATCATTGGATTGGCCGCGAATGGGCTCTGTCTTATGAGGCTTCCGTGAATATTCAGGGCGATTTGTATACCAGAAACGGATTCCGGCTTGGACTTCGCTATCAATTCTGATCCAGTTGTGCGTCTGGCCTTTTGGGGTGGATTGGGTGCGGTCGCGCTGACTTTGTTGCTTCTCATGCAAATTGTATTCTTGCGTTTGAAGCATCGGCGCAACGCGCGCCGTAGACGTGAATTTATGTCCAAGTGGGATCAGCTGCTGACCGAAAATGTGCTCGTCAATAAATCACCATTGCGCTTGCCCGCAATTCCCGATGAAGATGTTGTTCGTTTTCTGGCTTACTGGATCAATCTGCACAACTCCATGCGCGGACAGGCTAGAGAACGGTTAGATTCCTTGGCGCGGACAATCGATATTGAAAAGATAGTGCGGCGCATGCTGCAAAATGGCAGCAATGCGGAGAAATTGCTTGCCACTATCGGCATTGGCTTTTTCGGCAATAAAACAGACATTCCCGAGTTGAAGAAATTGCTGGTGAGTGAACGCCCTATCGACTGTCTTCATGCGGCAAGTGCGATACTGCGTCTTGATGCTGGAGCTTTGGGTGATGTCCTGCCGATTATTGCGTGGCGTAGCGATATTTCAACCGCCAGTATTGCCAGTATTCTTCAAGAGCAGGATATGGACGGGGTGTCGCTGCTGCTGGCAGAGATGTTGGGCCGTGTATATCGTGATGTCGAACCACATCTGCGCATGCGTCGACGCGATATTGTGCGCCTGATTATGCTCGCGTCGACAGCGCAGCCATCCGTCGTGCGGCCATATTTGCTCGAAATTCTGGATAAAACCAATGACGATGAAGTGATAACCGCATGCCTGAAGGTGATGCGAGACCCGCTTGAATTGCCAAGGATGCGGGAGTTTATCAACCATCCCAATTGGCATGTGCGCGTTCAGATCGCTTCTGCGCTAGGAGAAATGGGCGAGGAGAAAGACTTGATGCTTTTGATTAGGCTGCTTTCTGACTCTCAATGGTGGGTGCGATATCGGGCAGCACAGGCAATCAGCGCTTTGCCTTACGTTACCACCAGTCATCTGGAAGGAATGAAGAGCTTGCTGGGAGATGGATTCGCCATAGACATGATCAATCAGGTGCTTGCGGAGCGCGTATCATGACTCACCATTTGATTGAAATTGGCGAGTGGTTCTTCGTGCTGTATCTATTAGGTATCAATCTGGGCTATTTGACACTGAATTTTCTTTCATTATTCAGTTTGTCAAAGTTGATGCGCAGCCGTTTGACAGAAGACACTCCGCAGATGTACTCGGGGCTGGAGCTTCCCATCAGTCTATTGATCCCGGCCTACAATGAGCGTTCCAGTATCATCACAACGATACATTCCGTACTGCAATTGAACTACCCGGAATTTGAAATTGTTGTTATCAACGATGGGTCGACAGATGACACGTTTAATGTTTTAGAGCGTGAATTTTCTTTGGTTCCTTTTCCGGAGGCCTACCGTCAGCAACTTGATACCAAGCCGGTGCGTGCGGTGTACCGCTCCACTGTGCACAGCAATCTGAGAGTAATAGACAAGGAAAATGGCGGCAAGGCTGATTCCCTTAACGCGGGCATCAATGTCTCGCGTTATCCTCTTTTTTGCAGTGTCGATGCTGACTCGATTCTTGACAGGAGTAGTTTGCAAAAAGTAGCGCAGCCATTCCTGGAAGATGCGCTCGTGGTGGCCACCGGCGGGACGATACGTATTGCCAATGGCTGCAAAATAAATAATGGATTTATAGATGTAGTTGATCTGCCAAAAAAATTATTACCCTTATTGCAAGTTGTCGAGTACGTGCGCGCATTTTTGTTCGGGCGTCTGGGATGGTCTCCGCTGAATGCGATGCTGATTATTTCCGGTGCTTTCGGGTTGTTTAAAAAAGAAGTGGTTGTTGAAGTGGGAGGTTTTCTCAGCGACACGATAGGCGAAGATATGGAGTTGGTGGTGCGTATCCACAAGCATTATCGTTTGGCCAGAAAAAAATACCGCATTGTATTTGTGCCTGACCCGATTTGTTGGACAGAGGCGCCAGAAGACTTGGCTACCCTGAAGAATCAGCGTATCCGTTGGCAACACGGACTATTGGAAAGTCTTAGTGCAAATTTGGAATTGCTGTTCCATTATCGCGGCGGCTTGGTTGGCTGGCTGGCATTCCCGTTTATGCTGTTTTTCGAAGCGCTTGGGCCAATTGTCGAAATCTTGGGCTATCTATTTGTGTTCGGATTGGCGCTAACTGGAAACATATCATTTCAAACAATGTGGGTGTTTTATTTTGCCACCATTTGTTTGGGTATATTGTTGTCGGTAAGTGCGTTAATGTTGGAAGAAATGTCGTTCCACGTGTATACACGCCCCAGGCATCTAGTGATGTTGCTGTTTGCAGTGCTGATAGAGAACTTTGGCTATCGCCAAATAAATTCATGGTGGCGGATTATAGGCGTGGCGCGCTGGGTGTTTGGGCGGGAAGCAAAATGGGGGCATATGAAAAGATCTGGGGCTTGGCATAAACCCCATATGCCAAATTTAACTTGAGATGCGAGGGGGGCTGGAGTTTGTTTCGGTGTATTCCCCGTCTTTCTGGCAGCGCAAAGTAAAACGTTGCTGCGATAGCCCTCTTCTCACGATACGGTATAATGCGCGCCTTTAGAAAACACCCATAGGAGTCCTATATGCCTATCTACGAATATCGTTGCAGCAGCTGTGGCACACAAAAAGACGTAATGCAGAAGATGAGCGATCCGGTGCTGACCACCTGCCCGCATTGTGAACAGGAAACTTTTACCAAGCAACTTTCCGCTGCGGGATTTCAGCTCAAGGGTAACGGTTATTACGCCACCGACTTCAAGAACCCTCCGGCTGCCAAGTGCGAGCCGTCGGGTTGCGCATCGTGCCCTGCGATGAGCGGAAACGCATGAAAAAATATCTGTTTACTGGTCTGCTGGTATGGGTGCCGCTAGGCATCACTTTCTGGGTGTTGAACCTGACCATCAGCACGATGGATCAATCCCTGAAATTGTTGCCCGAGGCTTGGCGCGTCCCGGGGCTGGGGGTGGTGCTCACGCTGGCGATTGTGTTGTCCACAGGTTTGCTCGCGCGCAATGTGCTGGGGCAGCAGTTGTTGGATATATGGAACGCGATCTTGCAGCGCATTCCGGTGGTCAACAGCATCTACAATAGCGTTAAGCAAGTCAGCGACACTTTGTTGGCGGAAAACGGCAATGCCTTCGGTAAGGTGTTGCTGGTGCGTTATCCGCATCCGCAGGCATGGTCGTTAGCCTTCCAGACCACGGTGCCCGCCGAGGTGACGCGAGGGCTGGGCGATGAGTACATCGCCGTGTTTATTCCCACCACACCCAGCCCGGTGAACGGATTTTATTTCTTTGTGCGCAAAGCCGACACTATTGAACTGGACATCAAGGTGGATGTGGCTTTCAAGTCCATCATCTCGATGGGAGTGGTGGCTTCTCCCGAAGATGCTGTCAATAAACTGGCGGCAGCAAACAAATAATTTCCCCCTTCGATTTACCTTCAACTGAACTGAATAGATTTAACTATGCGAACTCATTATTGCGGACAACTTAACGCTTCCCATCTGGATCAAACCGTCAGTCTGTGCGGCTGGGCGCATCGCCGCCGCGACCACGGCGGGGTGATCTTCATTGACCTGCGCGACCGCGAAGGTCTGGCACAGGTCGTGTGCGACCCGGATCGCGCCGATATGTTCAAGATCGCCGAATCGGTGCGCAACGAATTCGTGTTGCGCATCACCGGAAAAGTCCGTCGTCGTCCCGAGGGAACGGTAAATAGCAACATCGGCAGCGGCGAGATCGAGCTGTTGTGCCACGAAATCGAAGTGCTGAACGCATCGGTTACGCCGCCGTTCCAATTGGACGACGAGAATTTGTCCGAAAACGTGCGTCTGACCCATCGCGTGATTGACCTGCGTCGTCCGCAAATGCAAAAGAATATGCAGCTGCGTTACAAGACCGCGCGCGCTTTCCGCCGCTTCCTCGACGACAAAGGCTTCATCGACATCGAAACGCCGATGCTCACCAAATCGACACCGGAAGGCGCGCGCGATTACCTCGTGCCGTCGCGCGTGCATGCGGGCGAGTTTTTTGCGTTGCCGCAATCGCCGCAGCTGTTCAAGCAGATGCTGATGGTGGCGGGCTTTGACCGTTATTACCAGCTCACCAAATGTTTCCGCGATGAAGACTTGCGCGCCGACCGTCAACCTGAATTCACCCAGGTGGACGTCGAGACTTCCTTCATGTCGGAAGAGCAGATCATGGTGTTGATGGAAGAGATGATCCGCACGGTGTTCAAGGAAGTGTTGGAAGTCACGCTGCCCAATCCGTTCCCGCGCATGAGCTATGCCGAGGCGATGAACCGTTACGGTTCGGACAAGCCGGACATGCGCGTGACGCTGGAAATCACCGATGTGACCGATGCGGTGAAAGACGTGGCGTTCAAGGTATTTTCCGGTGTGGCCAATTCCGAGAACGGTCGCGTGGCGGCCTTGCGCGTACCGAACGGCGGCGCATTCTCGCGCGGCGAAATCGACGAGTACACCAAGTTCGTCACCATCTACGGCGCGAAGGGCTTGGCTTACATCAAGGTCAACGACATCACGCAACTTAACGAGACCGGCCTGCAATCGCCGATTGTGAAGAACCTGAATGAAGCGGCGTTGAAAACCATCATCGCCCGCACCGGTGCGCAGAACGGCGACATCATTTTCTTCGGCGCGGACAAGACCAAAATCGTCAACGATGCGCTCGGTGCATTGCGCAGCAAAATCGGTCACGAAAAAGGCTACCTCAACGGCAAAGCGTGGGAGCCGCTGTGGGTGGTGGACTTCCCTATGTTTGAATACGACGATGAAGCCAAGCGCTGGAACGCATGTCACCATCCGTTCACCGCGCCGAAAGACGAACATCTGCAATTCCTCGAAACCGATCCCGGCAAGTGTCTGGCCAAGGCCTATGACCTCGCATTGAACGGTTGGGAAATCGGCGGCGGCTCGGTGCGTATCCACAAGGAAGAAGTGCAGAGCAAGGTGTTCCGCGCGCTCAACATCGGTGCGGAAGAGGCGCAACTCAAGTTCGGCTTCCTGCTCGACGCGCTGCAATACGGCGCACCGCCCCACGGCGGTTTGGCTTTCGGTCTGGACCGCATCGTCACCATGATGACCGGTGCCGAATCCATCCGCGACGTGATCGCCTTCCCCAAGACGCAACGCGCACAATGTTTGTTGACACAAGCGCCGTCGGCGGTGGACGAGAAGCAGTTGCGCGAACTGCACATCCGTTTGCGTCAACAGACGCAGACCACGGTGGAAGTGACCAAGGAATAACATGCGGCGCATGACACAAGCACGGTGGTGGCTGCTGGTTGGCTTGCTGCTGTGCTTGCCGTTTGCGCAGGCACGCGGTCATCACCCGCATGACGATTCGGCCATTTCCAGTATCGCTGTTGCCGAATTATCCGGCGAAGCCCGCGACACTTTTCATCTCATCAAACAAGGCGGCCCGTTTCCTTATCCGCGCGATGGTATCGTGTTCGGTAATCGCGAACATCGGTTGCCTGCGCAGCCGCGCGGCTACTATCGCGAATATACGGTGAAGACGCCGGGGGCGCATAATCGCGGCGCACGGCGTATCGTGTGCGGTATCGTTCCCGAGTGCTATTACACTGCCGACCATTATCAAACGTTTAAACGCATCAAGGAGTAAGCCATGAGTGAAGATTTGTGCGCACGCTTGCAGGATGTGAAGGAAGCGGGTGTCTATCGCTTGAGTTGCCCGCTAGCCATATTGGAGGCAAATGTGGCGCTGTCCGGTTTGACTTTGTTCGAGGTGGACATTGCGGCGGTGCATAGTAAAGGCGAATTTCTCGCGACTATGGCGCAAGTGCTGGTCGCTCCCGATTGGTTCGGGCACAACTGGGATGCCTTGGCCGATGTGCTGGGTGATCTTTCGTGGCATCCCTCTGCCGGGTATGTGCTGTTGCTGTGCGGCAGTGATGCAAAGCTGGGGCTGAGCGACGCCGATCATGAAATCGTGACGAACATCTTTACCGACACCGTGAGCTATTGGAAGGCGCAAGGCAAACCGTTCTGGGTATTCTTTGCCGATGGCGTATAAGCAGCCGGTTTCAGTCTTGGTGGTGATCTATACCGCCGCCCCTTCGACTGGGCTCAGGGCGGGCCCCGATGTGCTGTTGCTGGAGCGCGCCGACTATCCCGGCTACTGGCAATCGGTAACGGGCAGCCGCGACGGCGAAGAATCGTTGCGGGAGACCGCGATGCGCGAAGTGTTTGAGGAGACCGGACTGGACGCCAATGTGTATGCGTTGACCGATTGGCAAGAGCAGAACGTCTACGAGATATACCCCAAGTGGCGCCATCGCTATGCTCCCGGCACTATGCATAACACCGAGCACGTGTTCGGCTTGCAACTCACGCAGCAAGTCGCCGTGCAACTAGCGCCGCGCGAACACCTGAACTACCAGTGGTTGCCATGGAATCTGGCGGCGGATAAAGTATTTTCGCCGAGCAACCGTGCGGCCATTCTCGAACTACCCGAAAGAGTACGTCATGTCTGAACCGAAGATTTCTATTGCCTATGAGCATCCCGATGCCGCGCAGACCAGTTGCAGCACGGTACACGCTTGGGCGAAAAAGCCGCGTGAGCCGGAGGCAGGCGAAAAGGTCGAGCTGATTGCGCGCATCAAGCGCATGCTGAAAGAGCAGGATGCTGTTTTGGTATCGCACTACTATGTGCATCCTGATCTGCAAGATTTGGCGGAGGCGACCGGCGGCATTGTGTCCGATTCGCTCGATATGGCTAACTTTGGACACGGGCATCCGGCCAAAACCATCGTGGTTGCGGGCGTGCGTTTCATGGGCGAGACGGCGAAGATTTTGAATCCGGAAAAGCGCGTGCTGATGCCCGATCTCGACGCGGAGTGTTCGCTCGATCTCGGCTGCCCGGAGGATGAATTCGCCGCATTCTGCGATGCGTATCCCGACCGCACTGTGGTGGTATATGCCAACACCAGTGCGGCAGTGAAGGCGCGCGCCGACTGGATGGTGACCAGTTCTATTGCCTTGCCGGTGGTCAAACATCTCAAGGAGCAGGGCAAGAAAATACTGTGGGCTCCTGATCGTCACCTCGGCAGTTATGTGCAGGAACAAACCGGTGCGGACATGCTGCTGTGGCAAGGCTCGTGCATCGTGCACGATGAATACAAAGCGCAAGAGTTGATCGAATTGAAGGCGCGACATCCGGGCGCGCAGGTGCTGGTGCATCCCGAATCGCCGCGCGCGGTGGTGCAGCTGGCGGATGTGGTCGGCTCCACCACGCAACTTATCAAGGCGGCACAGCATTCGGCAGCCAAGGAGTTTATCGTTGCCACCGACAACGGCATCCTGCACAAGATGCGTACGTTGTGCCCGGACAAAATCTTCCTTGAAGCCCCTACGGCGGGAGCGGGCGCGAACTGTACCAGTTGCAGTCATTGCCCGTGGATGGCGATGAACGGCTTGCTCAATCTGGCCGAGGTTTTAGAAACGGGCAAGAATGAAATTCATATCGATCCGGCGATCATTCCCCGTGCCGTTCTGCCCATTCAGCGCATGCTGGATTTCGCCAGGCAGATCAATTTGCCCGCCCGCAATCTGGGTAACGCCTAGCCGCTTGCGGGAATGCGGTTCATGTGGACATGTGTATTTTTGTCTTGTGCTGGAAATCGATGAGCATCAGGCGTTGAAAAGCAAGGCTCTTTGCTCAAATATATAGGCCGCTAAAAGTATTGTGGGCTGGCTTTGCATGGAGTAAATTTCGAGACCGGATGGTTCGTTATTGGGTGATTGGCGGCGAGCTCCAAAATTTTTTAACCGAAGGGAGACTGAAATGTTGAGCAAAAGAACTTGGGCTGTGATGTTGGCTGGCGTGGCTGCGCTGATGTTGAGTGGCTGTGCGACAGAAGTTAAACGGATCGGGGTTGGGGAAGTTAAAGATTTATCCGGGAATTGGAATGACACCGACTCTCGTCTCGTGTCGGAGGAGATGATTCGCGATTCGCTGTCTACCGGCTGGCTAACACGCCATGAGCAGAAATCCAAAAAAGCGCCTACTGTCATCGTAGGTAATGTGCGCAATCTCTCGCATGAGCATATCAATACCCGCACTTTTGTCGCCGATCTTGAGCGTGCTTTTGTCAATTCCGGACGTGTCGATGTGGTTGCGTCCAAGACCGAGCGTGAAGGTCTGCGCGAAGAGCGTGCCGATATGGATCTGCATGCCAGTGAAGCCAGCCGTAAAGCGGCGGGTAATGAAGCGGGTGCCGATTACATGCTGATGGGATCGATCAATACCATCATTGATGCGTCGGGTGGGGAGCAGATTCGTTTTTATCAGATAGACCTCACTTTGGTTAGCACTGTTGACAACCGCAAGGTTTGGACTGGACAGAAGAAACTCAAGAAGGATGTGAAAGACGCAACATTTCGCTAACAGCGGTATAGCTGCATGAAAAAGCCCCCGGTTTAGCCGGGGGCTTTCGTTGGGCAGATTAACCTTGGGTTGCCGTCAATAACCGAACAGCCGGTAACGTCCAAAAAATTAAATAGGGATGCGAAAAATGGAAAATGTCGTCAGCGGCATATCAGAAATTTCAGCCTGGGATAAACAAGCACACAATCTATCGCGAGCGTTCTTCGGCTTGGCTGCATTGGCAGTGGTATTGGTGTTGCCGGGCTGCGCTACCTATAGCGCTGGCTTCGTCAACGTAGAAAGGGCAACCGCTAATCGTGATTTGGATGGGGCGGTCAAGTCGCTGGATGAACTCAAGCTGACAGGGCCCGATGAAACCTTGCATCATCTCAACAAGGGCGTTTTGCTGCGCTTGCAGGGGAAATATGCCGATTCCAACAAGCATTTCGACGCAGCTAAAAGCCTGATGGAAAAATTGAATGCGATCAGCGTCGTGGAGCAGGCCGCATCAGTGACGATAAATGACACGATGAAGGCGTATGAAGGGCTACCCAGCGAGCAATTGATGGTTTACTCATTTGAGGCGCTCAATTATTTACAAATGGGCGATATCGATGATGCTGCGGTAGAGGCCAGACAATTCGATGTGAAACAGGGATTGATTGTCGAGAAAAACAAGAGTGCCAAGTATCTCTCGGGGGCATTTGTCAGGTATCTGAACGGTATGGTTTACGAAGCCGTTGGCGAGAGAGATTCTGCGCGCATAGAGATGCAAAAAGCGGTGGATGGTTACAAGGCTCAGAACTCCGGATTCCCGGTTCCGCAGGCACTCAGAGATGACTTGAGGCGGCTGGATGCCGGAAAGCCCGCCTCCAGCGAAGTGGTCTTCATCCTGCATAACGGATTAGGGGCCTCTGTGGATGAGAATAATATCCGGGTGCCCAATCCAATTCCCGGAAAAAATGGCCCTGTCATGTTCAGCCTTGCCGTGCCGAAGTTCGTCAAACGTTCGTTGCCTGTTGCCCGTGTTGAGCTGAGTGCAGGGGGGCACACAGCCACTTCTGAAGTGGTGGAGGATGTAAACGGCATTGCCGAAAAGAGCTTTAATGATCGCCTGCCGACCATCATTGCGCGGGGTGTCGCCCGAATGGTGGTGAAAAATGTGGCAGCGCAAAAAGCCAAGGAGCAGGCAGGAAGTAATCCATTGTTCAATCTGGTTGCGGATGTTGCAACCAACGCTTCCGAAAGGGCTGATACCCGCTCTTGGTCGTTGTTGCCGGGCAATATTCAAATGGCGCGATTGGCTTTGCCTGCGGGAAAACATGATGTGACTGCCACGTATTACAGTGCGCACGGGGGCATCTTGGCGACTCGCGAATTCAAGGATGTCGAGGTTAAGGCGGGTCGCAAGGCGTTTGTTTCAGACTATTTCCTGAACCCGCCTGCCGCTGCTAAAGCAGCGAACTGATTTGGTTGATGCAACCCCCGGTCTGTCCGGGGGGAATTAATTTAGGAGGTCAAAATGAAAGGTAGCCACAAACTTTTTAGCGCACTCTTTATCTCGTTAAGCTTGATTTCATCGCCGGTTGTGATGGCATCTCCGCAGCCTGGTTGGGTTACGGGTGAGTCGGCAGAGTATTCCAATGACCAGTATCTGATTGGACGTGGCGTGGGTTCGACGCAGGAAGAGGCCGGAACTCGCGCGCGTGGCGAGCTGGCGACGATTTTTGAAGTGCGTATTGAAGTGTCGAATGAGAACAGTATTACCGTCAAGCAATCCGGGAAAAAAGAGCAGGTCGATAAAGTTTCCACCCAACAGGTGTCAGCCAAAACTGACAAAGTGATTAGTGGCATCACGATTGCAAAGACTTGGCTTGATACAGCCTCACAAGATTGGCATGCGCTTGCTGTGCTTCCCCGTTCACAGGCTGGCGCGAGTTTGCGTGAAGAGTTGGGCAAGATTGATGAAGAGCTGAAGCAGCGATCTGAAGCGGCTAAAACAGAAAAAGACTCTCTTCTTAAGGTGGCGGCATTAACGCAGGCATTGCAGGCGTCAATTAAGCGCGATGGATTTCAGGCTTCGCTCAAAGTGGTCGATCCATCCGGGCGCGGCGTGCAGGCACCTGTTTCTCAGGCGACTTTGCAGCAGCAGATTGGCGAGGCACTCAGGAAAGTTCGTGTTGCTTCCGCCAATGCTGCGGATGAGGGATCGGCGGAATTTACCAAGATAGTCAAGGGGGGGCTGGCGGCAGCAGGTTTTTTATCGACGAAATTGGACGATGCGGAATTGGTTCTGGAAGGATCGTTGAATATGGTCGATCTGGGGCGCAGGGATGGCTGGAACTGGGTGCGCGCCACTCTCGCGGTGACGCTCGTCGAAAAAGATTCCGGCAGAGTGCGCGGACGTAAAACCTGGCCGGTTAAAGCTTCGGCTCAGGATCCGGTGACAGCGCGTTCACGCGCAATGATTGAGGTCGAAAAGTTGTTCAAGCAGGAACTGCGTTCCACTATCATCGACTTTGCGGTCAATCCGGATAGTTCGAATTAATTCTTTAGGGCGGATGGGGTTTCGACAGCGTGTGATTAATATTGCTCACTATGTTTGAAATTTCCATCGCCACCTACAACATCCACAAAGGCTTTTCGCAGTTCAATCGCCGCTTCGTGTTGCATGAACTGCGCGAGCGTTTGCGCGAACTGGATGCCGACATCGTGTTTCTGCAAGAGGTGCAGGGCGCGCATTCCCGTATCCTGAGGCCTGATTTCGATCCGGCAGTGCATCCACAGCACGAATTTTTGGCACACGAAATTTGGCCGCATCACGCTTACGGCAAAAATTCGGTGTACGACGCGGGGCATCACGGCAACGCTATTCTCAGCCGTTATCCGATACTGAATTGGGATAATCAGGATATTTCCGCGCACCGCTTCGAGAGTCGCGGTGTGTTGCACTGCGAGCTGGCGCTGCCGCAGACAGCAATCGGATTGCATTGTCTGTGTGTGCATCTGGGGCTGTCTACGCGCGGACGCAAGCAGCAATTCGGCGCTTTGGTCGAGCGCATACGGCGTGTGGTTCCCGATGATGCACCGCTCGTTATTGCGGGCGACTTTAACGACTGGAATAACCGCGCGCGCAACCTGCTGGCTCACGAATTGGGGCTGCATGAAGTGTTCGAGGCTGGAGGCGGGGCATTGGCGCGCAGCTATCCGGTGAGCTTCCCCATGCTGCGCTTGGATCGCATCTATGTGCGCGGATTGAGCGTGAAAAACACCGCAGTTCATGCCCAATACCCGTGGAGTAAAATTTCGGATCATGCGGCGCTCTCCGCGAAGTTGAGTTTGCCATGAGCAGCACGCACGAGGTAACGGGTCATCGGCTCACGCTGTTGCGCAACGGCGCAGAATATTTTCCACGCTTACTGGCCGCGATCCATGCGGCGCAACACTCCATCTATATTGAGACTTACATTTTCGCCCGCGATGAAGTAGGGGAGTCGCTGAAAGAAGCATTGAAGAGTGCCGCTGCCCGTGAAGTGAGCGTGCAAGTAATGCTGGACGGTTTTGGTTCGGCGAGCTTTCCTGCGGCATGGCTGGAAGAGATGCGTATGCTGGGGGTGAAAGTGCTGTGGTTCCGTCCCGAAGTGACGCGCTTCCGCATGTTTCGCCAACGTTTGCGGCGCCTGCATCGCAAGCTGGTACTGATAGACGAGCGTATCGCCTTTGTCGGGGGCATCAACATCGTTGACGATGTGCCGGAGCACTTGGAAACGCCGCGTTTGGATTATGCCGTGGAGGTGCAGGGGCCGGTCGTCGCGCAGGTCGGGCACTCCATGCGCAAATTATGGCAACTCGTATCGTGGACAAATTTCCGCAAAAGCGGCAGCCGCGTCGGGCTATTTGCGCGCCAGCGGTCACCGCAAAAGGAAGTTGTGTTTTTGATTCGCGACAATCTGCGCCATCGCCGCGATATCGAGCATGCTTATTTGCGCGCGATCAGTCAGGCGCAGCACGAGATCATCATCGCCAATGCGTATTTTCTTCCGGGGCTCCGCTTCCGCCGTGTGTTGCTGAAAGCGGCGCGCAGAGGCGTGAAAGTGGTGCTACTGTTGCAGGGCAGGGTGGAATATCGTTTGCAACACTATGCCACGCTGGCGCTTTACGATGAGTTGCTGCAAGCGGGAGTGGAAATTCACGAATACACGCAGAGCTTTCTGCATGCCAAGGTGGCGGTGGTGGATGGCAAATGGGCGACGGTCGGTTCGTCCAATATCGACCCGTTCAGCTTGTGGTTGGCGCGCGAGGCGAATCTGGTCGTGCAGGACAGCGGTTTCGCCGGGGCGCTACGCCGGAGTCTGATGGACGAAATACAGCATGGTGCACGCAAAGTGATTAGATCGGATTGGCATAAGCGCAGCATGTGGGTGCGTATATTGTTGCGCGGGAGCTATGCCTTGGTGCGGCTCCTGATAGGAATGACCGGCTATGCTCATAAGCATGACGATATTTGAACTGGTTCACGCGCGTTGATTGTGGCCGGTGGGTAACTATGCGACGATAGACACCTATTCAGGCGACTATGGTGTGCCGATTGTACTAATGGGATGGCGATGATCAAACTGGTCGATGTTATTGCGAAGATGACGCTGGGCAAATTGCTTGTTGTCCTGTCTTTGGTTTCTTTGTTATTTGCTTCGGTGCTCATTTTTGCCGTGTCCGGTGTCGTGCGCGACCATGCTGTGCACCAGCTCGCGCAGGAAGATGCGCGGCAGACATCACAGATGATCTTCCAGAGTTTGTATTCGGCCATGCGTAAAGGCTGGACAAAAAACGAGATCAAGGAAATCATCGAACGCATCAATTTGTCGCAGCCCGATCTAAAGGTGCGGGTTTTTCGTGGCAAGGTGGTGGCAGATCAATTCGGCGAGATGAGCGGTGAGCGTCAGCTGGTCTCGCAAGATACTGCGCTGGAGCTGTCCTTGCGTGATGGTAATGCCGCCTTGCTGTTTCCCTCGCCCGATACTATTCGCTATCTCTATCCCGTGGTGGCGAAACAGGAATGTCTAGTATGCCATACCCAATCCCATGTCGGTGCGGTGCATGGGGTGATCGATGTCACTTATCCGATCAACAATCTCAAAGTGTCGTTCAATTACGTGCTCAACAGCATCGTCGGTTACACCTTGCTGGTGTTGGCGATCGTATTTATCGCGCTGTATTTCAAATTGCGTTATTTGGTGGTGACGCCGCTAGCCACGTTCGTTGATGTGATGCATCGTGTTACTCGGGACATGGATCTTTCGCATCGTGTGACAGGGACGCATTTGATCGTCGAGCTGCGGCGCCTCGCGGAATATTTCAACCACTTGTTGTTCACCGTGCAGGACTACAACGCCAAGCTGGAAGAGTTATCCGTGCGTGATCCGCTGACCAGTTTATATAATCGCCGCAAATTCGAAGAGTTCCTTGAGTACGAGATCATCCGTGCGGAGCGCAACGAATACGAGTTTTCCGTCATTATGGTCGATCTGGACAACTTCAAATACATCAACGACACCTACGGTCATCCGATAGGCGATTTGACGCTCAAGGAGTTGAGTGCGCTACTGGCGGCCGAGTTGCGCAAAGGTGATGTGCTGGCCCGGCTCGGCGGTGACGAGTTCGCGATATTGCTGCCGCAAACGCCGCCGGAGAGCGGATTGCTAGTTGCGAGCAAGTTGCACGCGAGATTGTCGGTGCATGATTTCGAATTGCCGATCGGCAAAATTCGCGTGACCGCGAGTTTCAGCATGGTGAGTTACCCCGAAGATGGCAAGACGCGCGATGCGTTGCATACCGCCATGGATGTGGTGTTGTACAAAGCCAAGAAGGGCGGCAAGAATCGGGTGATGACAGCCGAATCCGATCAGGATCGCACCATGATGGAGATTTTTAAGCAAGGCGACTTCTTGCGCCGTGCGCTGGCGGAGAAACGTATTGAAGCGTTTTTGCAGCCTATCGTGGGCGTCAATGGCCAGCAGGTGTTCGCCTTCGAAGCTTTGGCGCGCATTCGGGACGGCGAGACTATTCTTTCCGCCGGAGATTTTATCGAAGTGGCCGACGAGTTGAGGATGTTGCAAGAGCTGGACTTGGCGGTTTTCAACAGCGGGCTGGATCAATTGCGTCGCCTGTCCGAGATACACTCCGAGGCGAAAATGTTCTTCAATTTGTCCACGGCCACGTTTAAAGATATCGAATGGATGCGTACGATTCCAGAACTGGTCGCCAAGCTGGGCATCGATTGCAGCCGCATTGTGCTGGAAATTACGGAGCGCGAAGCTTTGCACAATATCAGCCAGGTCAAAGAGATCATCGACGAATTGCGCTTGCACAAGATCGCGTTTGCGCTGGATGATTTCGGCAGCGGCTTCTCGTCGTTCCTGTACCTCAAATATCTGACGGTGGACTACGTCAAGATCGAGGGAAGCTTCGTGCGCCAAATCGCCATCGACGGACGCGACCGCATCATGGTCGATCACATCCACCGCATGGCGCACGAATTTGGTCTTAAGACGGTGGCCGAGTTCGTTGAGGATCAGGCGACTGCGGATGTGCTAATCGAACTGGGGGTGGATTATGGGCAGGGCTACCATTTCGGTAGGCCGGAAAGCTGGGGAGGGGGAAAGTCTTAAGTCAGTAATGCTTTGCGCATATGGAGAGGGCGGATGGCTGCTTATTTACACTTCGTTACTTGTCGGGGGTTTGCTCTGCCTCTAGGTCCGTGCCGCATTGAAAGAGGCTCCGATTTGATGAGATAGCCATCTTCGGCTATAATGCACGCCAATTCAAAAGCGGGACGAGCCAAGTGCTTATCCCGCTTCTTTATGTCCAGTTCGAGGAGGTATCCGGTGTCGCAAACAAGTCCTGCCATTTTAGTTTTAGCCGATGGGACAGTGTTTCGCGGAACTGCCATCGGCGCCTCCGGCAGCAGTGTCGGCGAGGTGGTTTTCAATACCGCCATGACCGGCTATCAGGAAATTCTCACCGACCCGTCCTATTGCAGGCAGATCGTTACGCTGACTTATCCGCACATCGGTAATGTGGGCTGCAATCCCGAAGATGTGGAATCGCGTCAGGTATTCGCCAGCGGCCTTATCATTCGCGATCTGTCCATGACGGTGAGCAACTTCCGCAGCACGCAGTCTTTGCCCGAATACCTTAAAGCCAACAATGTGGTTGCCATTGCCGGGATCGACACGCGCAAGCTGACGCGCATCCTGCGCAGCAAAGGCGCGCAGAACGGTTGCATTGCCACGGGTGACAACGTGGAAGCTGCGCTGGCTGCTGCGCGCGGTTTCGCCGGCTTGGCGGGTATGGATCTGGCGCAAGTTGTCAGTTGCGATAAACCTTACGAATGGAAGCAGCGCGAGTGGGAATTGGGCGTTGGTTATCGCGATGTCGCTGAATCTAGGTTCCATGTGGTGGCGTATGACTTCGGCGTGAAGCGCAACATCTTGCGCATGCTGGCCGAGCGCGGTTGCCGCATTACCGTGGTTCCAGCCAAGACCAGTGCTGCCGACGTGCTGGCACTGAAGCCGGACGGCGTGTTCCTTTCCAACGGGCCCGGCGATCCCGAACCGTGCGATTACGCGATCAACGCGACGAAAAAATTCCTCGAAGTCGGTTTGCCGTTGTTCGGCATCTGTCTGGGGCACCAGATTCTCGGCTTAGCTTCGGGGGCGAAGACCGTGAAGATGAAGTTCGGCCATCGCGGCGCGAACCATCCGGTGCAGGATATGCAGACTAAGCATGTGATGATCACCAGCCAGAACCACGGCTTTGCGGTGGATGCGGCGACGCTGCCAGCGAACGCGCGCGTCACGCACATCTCGTTGTTCGATGGCTCGCTGCAAGGTTTCGAGCTGACCGATAAGCCGGCGTTCTGTTTCCAGGGGCATCCCGAAGCGAGCCCCGGGCCGCATGATGTGGATACGTTGTTTGATCGCTTTGTTGCGATGATGGGTAAGTAAA
>JBAZYW010000026.1:0-16342 GCA_041659125.1 Gallionellaceae bacterium
TGTGTAGTTCGGCGCGATCTTCACCGCGGTGTGCACGCGCGATGTGGTCGCGCCGCCGATCAGCAGCGGTATCTTGAAGCCCTGCCGCTGCATCTCTTTCGCGACATGCGCCATCTCTTCCAGCGACGGCGTGATCAGGCCGGACAGGCCGATCACGTCGGCGTTGTGTTCGCGCGCGGTGTCGAGGATCTGCTGGCACGGCACCATCACGCCCATGTTCACGACCTCGAAGTTGTTGCACTGCAGCACCACCGTGACGATGTTCTTGCCGATGTCGTGCACGTCGCCCTTCACGGTCGCCATCACGATCTTGCCCTTCGCGCTGGTGTTGCCGGAGCGCAGTTTTTCCGCCTCGATGTACGGCACCAGATGCGCCACTGCCTGCTTCATCACGCGCGCCGATTTCACCACCTGCGGCAGGAACATCTTGCCCGCGCCGAACAGATCGCCGACCACGTTCATGCCGGTCATCAGCGGGCCTTCGATTACCTCTACCGGGAACTTGGCTTGCAGGCGTGCCTCTTCGGTGTCTTCCACGATGAAGGTGGTGATGCCACGCACCAAGGCGTGGGTGAGGCGTTCCTGCACCGTGCCTTTGCGCCATTCCAGATCTTCGACCTGTTCTTTGCCGCCGCCTTTGACGGACTCGGCCATTTTGACCAGTTTCTCGCCCGCATCGGGATGGCGGTTCAGCACCACGTCTTCCACTGCGTCGCGCAGGTCTTTCGGAATCTCTTCGTACACGCCAAGCTGCCCGGCGTTGACGATGCCCATGTTCATGCCCGCTTTGATGGCGTGATACAGGAACACGGTGTGGATCGCTTCGCGCACCGGCTCGTTGCCCCGGAAGGAGAACGACACGTTGGATACGCCGCCGGAAATTTTTGCATACGGCAAATTTTTTCTGATCCACGCGCAGGCGTTGATGAAGTCCACCGCGTAGTTGTTGTGCTCTTCAATGCCGGTGGCGATCGCAAAAATGTTCGGGTCGAAGATGATGTCTTCGGGCGGGAAGCCTACCTTGTGTACCAGAATGTCGTAGCTGCGTTTGCAGATGTCGATCTTGCGCTGGTAGGTGTCGGCCTGTCCGGCTTCATCGAACGCCATCACCACGGCGGCTGCGCCGTATTGGCGCACCAGCGTGGCGTACTTGATGAAATTCTCTTCGCCTTCTTTGAGCGAGATGGAGTTTACGATGGATTTGCCCTGCACACATTTCAGTCCGGCTTCGATGATGTTCCACTTGGAAGAGTCGATCATCAGCGGCACTTTGGAAATGTCCGGTTCGGAGGCGATGAGGTTGAGGAACTTCACCATCGCGGCTTCGCCGTCCAGCATGGCTTCGTCCATGTTCACGTCGATGACTTGCGCGCCGGTTTCCACTTGCTGTTTGGCGACTTCCAGCGCCTCGTCGTACTTGCCTTCCAGCACCAGACGTTTGAACTTGGCCGAGCCGGTGACGTTGGCGCGCTCGCCCACGTTGACGAACAACGAGTCGTCGCCGATGTTGAATGGCTCCAGGCCAGACAGACGGCACTCAACCGGATTGCTTGGAATCTTGCGCGGCGCAATATGTTTAACTGTTTCTGCGATGGCCTTGATGAACGCGGGCGAAGTGCCGCAGCAGCCGCCGATGATGTTGAGGAAGCCGCTTTGCGCCCACTCTTTGATCTGTCCCGCCATGTTTTCCGGCGTGTCGTCGTAGCCGCTCTCGGCCAGCGGATTGGGCAGGCCGGCATTGGGGTGCGCGCTCACATAGCAATTGGCGACGCGCGACATTTCTTCCACGTACTGGCGCAGTTCTTCCGCGCCGAGTGCGCAGTTCAAGCCGATGGAAATCGGGTTGGCGTGGGCCAGCGAGTTATAGAAAGCCTCGGTCACTTGCCCGGTGAGTGTGCGACCGGAAGCATCGGTGATGGTGCCGGAAATCATGATCGGCAGCGATGTGCCGCGTTCCTCGAACACGGCCTTTACCGCGAAGATGGCGGCCTTGGCATTGAGCGTGTCAAAGATGGTCTCAATCAGAATCGTGTCGGCACCGCCGTCCATCAGACCGCGTGTCGCATCGGAATAATCCGCCACCAATTGATCGAAAGTGATGTTGCGTGCTGCCGGATCGTTTACGTCGGGCGAGATGGTGCAGGTTTTATCGGTCGGGCCCAGCACGCCAGCGACGAAACGCGGCTTATCGGCTGTAGCGTATTCATCGCAGGCTTCACGCGCCAAGCGGGCACCCGCTACATTCAACTCGTAATTTAGCGACGACATGCCGTAGGCGTGCAACGTGGTGGCATTTGCGCCGAAAGTGTCGGTCTCGATGATGTCCGCGCCCGCCGCCAGATATTCGCAATGAATAGCTTTGATGACTTCCGGCTTGGTGATGACCAGCAGGTCGTTGTTGCCCTTGAGGTCGCGCGGCCAGTCGGCAAAACGCGCGCCGCGATAGTCCGCCTCGGTGAGCTTGTAGCGCTGGACCATGGTGCCCATGGCGCCATCAAGGATCAGGATGCGTTTTTGCAGGAGTGTTTCAATGCGGTGTGGTGTGTGTTTCATGGCTCGCGACTCAATAAATGAATGCGGATTTTAGCATGCGCCCAATCGCAGCTTGATATGACAGTGATAAATCAATACTATCCGCATGGTTATTTTTCCTCCGGCAGTACGGGCGGGGGAGCGTGTATAAAAGTCAGGAGAACCAATGAGCAAATTTGTGTGGACGGATCAACTCAATATCGGTATCGACGTGATCGACCAGCAACATCGCCGTATCGTGGAATATATCAATCAGCTGGATGATGCGCGTGCCAATGGCCTGCCGCGCGAAGAAATCGCCTGGTTGATCAACGATCTGGTGGATTACACGATTTCGCACTTTGGTTTTGAGGAAAGCATGCAGGAGGAAGCGAAATATCCCTTCGCCAAATCGCACAAAAAAGTACACGATTTGTTTGCCCAGCGTGTGGGTGAATATCAGGCCAAATTCGAGCAGGGCGAAGACGTTTCCAAGGCACTAAACAGCATGCTGGTCACCTGGCTGTTCAACCACATTAAGCGCGATGATGTGGATTATGTGGAAAACGTGAAGGTTTATCTGGCCCAGCAGAATGACTTTGTGGAAAAGAAAAAAGGATTTTTCTCCCGCCTGTTTAAATAAAGTGCGCCGGTTCAGGCGTCAGTGTCGCGCGATATTTGCGGATCGCTCACCAATTTATACACGACACCGATCACCAGCAGGGCAGCCAACAACAGCCCGTAGTGGACCGGATTGAAGTTCGCTTCATTTCCGTTAGGGCTACTGATGACTTGCACCGGCTGCACGATCATTTCGCGGATCACCGAAATCATGGCGACCTCGACGAACACGCGCACGTAAATGCGCCCGGTTTGCAGGTAACTCATTTCCGCCGAGATCAGAGTGGACAGCGTCCACAGGATGAACAGCGAGCCGAGCGCATGAAAGAATCCGTTCGTCGCATTGCCTGCTTGCCAAGCATCGGCAGCCTTCAAGCCGAAATCCCAAATTACCATCACACACGCCACGACCAATGCCAGCGCGAGCAGGACGTGGATGAGCTGGTTGAAATTTTTCATACTGTTGATGAGTTTTTGTTCAAACATATTGAGCCTCTCTACGTTATGTTTGTTTATCCATACGCCGGTATTGCACCGCTTCGGCGATGTGGGCGGTCAAAATATTCTCGCTGCCAGCAAGATCGGCAATGGTGCGTGCCACTTTGAGCACGCGGTGGTAAGCGCGTGCCGACAGATTCAGGCGGGTGATGGCCTGACGCAGTAGCGTTTCGCCCTGCGCATCGGGCGCGCAGAAGGCGTCGATTTCGGTGACGGAAAGCTGGGCGTTGGGTTTTTTCTGGCGCGCAAGTTGGCGCTGCCGTGCGGCTTCAACTCTGCTTTGAATATTTGCACTGCTTTCGCCGTCAGCCTGTTTGAGCAAGTCTTCCTGCGGCACGGCGGGTACTTCGATCTGGATGTCGATGCGATCCAGCAACGGGCCCGATATTTTGCCGCGATAGCGTGCCACTTGATCCGGGGTGCAGCGGCACTTGCCGTTGAAGTGGCCGAGATAGCCGCAGGGGCACGGGTTCATCGCCGCGACGAGCTGGAACTGCGCTTTGAAATCGGCGCGACGGGCGGCACGCGAAATAGTGATGCGTCCGCTTTCCATCGGTTCGCGCAGCACTTCCAACACGCTGCGATCAAACTCGGGCAGTTCGTCTAAAAATAAAATTCCATGCATGGCAATCGAGATTTCGCCGGGACGCGGGTTGCTGCCTCCTCCGACCAATGCCACTGCGGAAGCTGTATGGTGGGGATTTCTGTATGGACGCCGTTTCCAGTTTTCTACTTCAAACATGCCGCCCAGCGATTGCATGGCCGCGCTTTCCAGCGCTTCCTGTTGCGTCATCTGCGGCAGGATGCCGGGAAAACGCGCGGCCAACATGCTCTTACCGGTGCCCGGCGGGCCGGACATCAGCACGCTATGGTTGCCTGCGGCGGCGATCTCCAGCGCGCGTTTGGATTGCGCCTGACCTTTCACTTCGCGCATGTCGGCATAGTGCGGGGCGACGGGCTGCGTGTCGGGAATGTGGCGCGTCAGCGCATCGCGCCCGGCCAGATGAGCGGCCACTTGCAGCAGCGATTGCGCGGGATAGACCACGGCGTCTTCGACCAGCGACGCTTCCGGCGCATTCATGGCGGGCAGGATGAACGCGCGGCCGGAGTTGGCAGCACGATAGGTCATCGCCAACGCGCCGCGTATCGCGCGCAATTCGCCCGTCAGAGCCAGCTCTCCTGCATATTCATATTCGGCAAGTTTGTCGGAAGGTATCTGCCCCGAGGCGGCGAGAATACCGAGCGCGATGGGGAGGTCGAAACGCCCGCTCTCTTTCGGCAGGTCGGCAGGCGCGAGATTGACGGTGATGCGCCGCGCCGGAAATTCAAACTGGCAGTTTTGCAATGCGGCGCGCACGCGGTCTTTGCTTTCCTTTACCTCGGCCTCGGGTAAGCCGACGATAGTGAAATTGGGCAGGCCGTTGGCGAGGTGAACCTCGACCGTGACCAGCGCGGCATCCATGCCGGCAAGTCCGCGACTGTATAAAATAGCCAGCCCCATGCTGTTAGGGTTGCGCTTCCAAGGCGGCGAGACGGGCTTCCAGTTTGTTCAGGCGCTGTTCCAGCACTTCGTATTCTTCGCGCGTCACCAGATCGAGTTTGGCGAAACCCTGTGCCAACAGCGCGCGGGCGTTCTTCTCGAAATCCTTGGCGGGGCCGCTGGCGACCGCTTCGTTCAGTTTGGACGACATCTCTTCAAAGAATTTTGTATTCAACATGATGCTTTTTCCTTTATCGGTCTATGTGCTGATGCGCTTAGTGTAGCAAACTTGGCGGAGCGCACCGCTTGGGTCTCGGTGAAAGAGTCGCGCTTAGCGTCGGTGTGATAGCCGGCGCGAATTGCTGCATAATGCTCCCAATCTCCGGTTAATCCTCACGATATTGTCTTGCAGCGAATCTGCGGCCATGTTTGCGTGGATGATTTATGCCCAAAATTTTAACTTCATAGAAAAGGAAATCATGTTTAAGACCAAATTGCTCGTACTCGCGCTGGGCGCAGCCTGTGCTATTCCCGCAATGGCGGACGATGCTCCGACATCCTTTACATATAATTTCGGCGCGGTGTCTGACTATATTTATCGCGGTATGACGCAAACAACTCATAAGCCCGCCGTGCAAGGCGGTGTTGATTATGCGCACGCCAGCGGTGTGTATGCCGGCGCTTGGGCTTCCACCGTCAGATGGATCAAGGATAGCGGAGCAATTGCCACCGGGGATGCCAACATCGAACTGGATACTTATTTCGGCTTCAAGAACGCCATCGCAGCGGATTGGACCTATGACTTCGGTTATGTGCGTTACAACTATCTGGGCACTTATGAGCCTAAAGCGGGATTCAATAATGCTGATACTGCCGAGGTGTATGGTGCTGCGACCTACAAACTCGTAACGCTGAAATATTCCTATGGTTTGCTGGATGGCTTCCTGACGGTTCCGGGCGCGAAGGGTACGAATTACCTTGATCTGAGTGTCGGTTACCCGGTCAGCGATACGGGGGTGACGATTGGAGCGCACGTGGGCAAGCAAACTTTTGTGGGAACTACGCTTTCGGGAGGAAATGAACTCGGCTATACCGACTATAAGTTGAGTCTGTCGAAAGATTTTAGCGGCTATCTTGTGGGTTTGGCATACACCAACACCGATGCCAGCCCGGCGTGGACTTATAGCGGCGATCAGTGGGGCAAGGCTGTCGTCGCGGTGTCGCTGGTTCACTCGTTCTAAGGCGGAATCTGCCAAATCTCTGGATTTGGCAGATTCCTGCTCTTTGCAGCGGATAGGCTGTAGTTGCGCGGGGCAATCCCGCGAGATATAGAGCCACTCGGCGTTTTATGCTGAGCGTAGGTGAAGCCTGTGATCCGTTGCGCACCGCTTGGGTGCGCAGCACAAAAATCGTGCT
Source organism: Gallionellaceae bacterium (assembly GCA_041659125.1). GTDB lineage: Bacteria > Pseudomonadota > Gammaproteobacteria > Burkholderiales > Gallionellaceae > PALSA-1006. The sequence goes on from JBAZYW010000026.1 coordinate 6,527, forward strand.
TGAAGTTGGTGCGATACCCCGCGCGAATCGCTACGCCATGCCTCAACTCCCCCTGTTATCTTCACAATTCATTGCTTGGCACGGAATCTGCAATAACGTTCACGTGGTCGATTCAAGTCCCGAATTTTTTAACTTCACAGAAAAGGAAATACCATGTTCAAGACTAAATTACTCGTTATCGCTCTGGGCGCAGCATTTGCTCTCCCCGCAATGGCCGAAGAGGCTGCTGCACCTGCATCCGCTTTCACACCTAGCTCCAACGTGAGCCTGGTCAGTGATTACCTGTATCGCGGTATCTCTCAATCGGGTGCCGGTCCGGCTATCCAAGGCGGGTTTGATCTGGCGCACTCCAGCGGTGTGTATGCAGGTCTGTGGGGTTCCAGCATCAGCTGGTTGAGCGATGCTGCTGTGGCTACTAACGCGGGTTTGGAGTTGGATACTTATGCCGGTTACAAAGGTGCTGCCGGTGCAGTGTCTTATGACGTGGGCTACCTGCGTTACAACTACCCCGGTGTTTATGCCGCCGGTGCGGTCAAGGCCGATACCGATGAAGTTTATGGTGCAGTCAGCTATTCCATCGTTACGGCGAAGCTTTCCTACGCGTTGGGTGATCTGTTCGGTGTGGCAAAAGCGGCGGGCTCTACTTACATCGATCTGAGCGCAAATTATGCGATCCCGGATACCGGAATCAGTCTGGGTGCGCATTATGGCGTGCAGACTTACAAAGGTAGCAGCGCTGATGCACTTAAAGCGGCAGGCACCGACGCGACTTACTCTGATTACAAATTGAGTGCCAGCAAAGATTTCGGCGGTTATGTCGTGGGCTTGGCTTACAGCGGCACTTCCAGCGCCAGCGCCTTCTACACCAGTTTGCAAGGCAAGAAGCTGGGTCAGAGCACTGCCGTATTGTCACTCAGCCGCGCATTCTAATCACGCCGGAGCGGTTCACCGCTCCGTTTTTAAGGAGACTGAAAATGAAAATGGTCACAGCAATCATCAAGCCGTTCAAGCTGGACGAAGTGCGTGAAGCCCTTTCCGCCATTGGCGTACAAGGCATCACCGTCACTGAAGTCAAAGGCTTCGGGCGTCAAAAGGGACATACCGAGCTGTATCGCGGTGCGGAGTATGTCGTGGACTTCTTGCCGAAGATCAAACTGGAAGCAGCGATCAAGGCTGACATGCTTGATCAAGTGATCGAGGCCATCGAAAAGGCGGCTCAAACCGGCAAAATCGGCGACGGTAAAATTTTCGTGCAAAGCCTTGAACAGGTATTGCGTATCCGTACCGGCGAAGTCGGTCCAGAAGCCCTTTAAGGAGATTTGAAATGAAAAAACTTATTGCTTCACTCATGCTGTTGGTCACTTTGTGTGGCTTGGCGGCTCCTGTGTTTGCTGAAGAGGCTGCGCCGGCTCCAGCAGCAACAACGGCTCCCGCTGCTGCGGTAGCGGCGGCACCAGCCGCGCCTGCTGCACCTGTTGCCGCTCCCGCTCCAGTGCCAAACAAGGGCGACACCAGCTTCATGCTGATCGCTACTGTGCTGGTCATCATGATGTCGATCCCCGGCTTGGCTTTGTTCTACGGCGGTCTGGTGCGCAGCAAAAACATGTTGTCCATTCTGATGCAAGTGTTCAGCATCTTCGCGCTGATCACCGTGCTGTGGGCGATTTACGGTTACTCGCTGGCGTTCACTACCGGCAATGCGTTTATCGGCGGCTTTGATCGTCTGTTCCTGAAGGGTATTTTTGATCCGGTCACGGGCGCTGTCGCCAATGCCGCAACCTTCAGCAAAGGCGTATACATTCCCGAGTTCGCATTCGTCGTCTTTCAGGCTACCTTCGCGGCTATCACTGTGGCGCTGGTCGTGGGTGCATTCGCCGAGCGTATGAAGTTCTCCGCTGTGCTGTTGTTCTCGGCGCTGTGGTTCACCTTCGCTTACTTGCCGATTGCGCACATGGTTTGGTTCTGGGCGGGTCCCGATGCTTACACCGACCAAGCTGCGGCTGATGCGGCAACTGCGACAGCGGGCTGGTTGTTTGCCAAAGGCGCGTTGGACTTCGCAGGCGGTACCGTGGTGCATATCAATGCCGCAATTGCAGGTCTGGTAGGTGCGTTCCTGGTGGGCAAGCGTATCGGTTACGGTAAAGAAGCGATGGCGCCGCACAATCTGGTGATGACCATGATCGGTGCTTCTTTGTTGTGGGTGGGTTGGTTCGGTTTCAACGCAGGTTCTGCGCTGGAAGCGGGCGGTACAGCTACCTTGGCATTCGCTAACACACTGATCGCGACTGCTGCTGCGGTGCTGACTTGGTTGGCTGCGGAATGGATCTTGAAGGGCAAGCCTAGTTTGTTGGGCGCAGCTTCCGGTGCAGTGGCAGGTCTGGTTGCGATCACTCCGGCTTGTGGTTGGGTCGGTATCGGCGGCGGTTTGGTCATCGGCGCGCTGTCCGGTGTGGTGTGCTTCTGGGGTGTAACCGGCCTGAAGAAACTGCTCGGTGCGGATGATGCACTCGACGTGTTCGGCATTCACGGCATCGGCGGTATCTTGGGCGCGTTGCTTACCGGTGTGTTCAACACTTGGAGCATGGGCGGTACCGGTATCGTTGATTATGTGAATAACACCATTGTTGATACCACTATCAGCAGCCAAGTGTGGATTCAAGCGCAAGCCGTGCTGACCACAGTCATCTGGTCCGGTGTGGTCGCTTTCATTTGCTACAAGATTGTTGATCTGACTATCGGTCTGCGTGTGAAGGAAGAAGACGAACGCGAAGGGTTGGATACTGCAACTCACGGCGAACGTGCTTACAACCTCTAAGATTTAGTCTCCTCCCGAAGCTGTCTAAAGCTTCGTTTCAAAGGGCACCGCAAGGTGCCCTTTTTTTATGAATGCAAAAAAGAATTTGACTGCACCACCCTCATGCGCAGCGCACTGTTCTTGTGCGTCATCCACATATTTTTCAAAGACACCCTATATATCCAGAGAGCCCAGGCTTGGCTCGCTTATTGCTGTGTTGTATTGGAAATGCGAGGGGCTCAATTGAAACGAATTCTGATTATTGATGATGTAAGAGATCGCGCCGCATGGTTGAAAGCCAGTCTTGAATTGGCCGAATTCGATGTTGTCGGGGTACTGGCTTGGGAGCAGGTGGATGAGCGTTCGATACAGGCCGCATCAGCCGATGTGATCATCGTAGATGCCAACGCACCGGGACGCGACACATTGGAACAAATAAGTCTGATGTCCACCACGTTGGAAAAGCCAGTGGTCGTTCTCAGCGCGCAGAATGATCAAAACAGCATTCAAGAAGCGATGCGGGCAGGGGTCAGCGCCTATGTATCGCATACGATCCAGAGCGAGGATCTGAGCAGCATTATTCATGTGGCTGCTGCGCGTTTTGCCGAGCATAAGCTGCTACGTGATGAATTGAAGGAAGTGAAGAGCCAGCTCGTCGAGCGCAAGTTGGTGGATCGCGCCAAAGGCATCTTGATGGAAGACCATGGCTATAGTGAACCGGAAGCCTATAAGCGCATGCGTAACTTGGCTATGACTAAAGGAAAGCGCATCGCGGAAATTGCCGAGGCGATTATTTTTGCCAAAGAATTAAGTGCGTGAGAAACGAACAACAAAGTTGCGCACCGATTTGGGATTTGCTGATGCACCAACGCGGTTCGTTTTCTGCCGGAATTTAATCGGATGAGCGGCTACAGTAAATAGCCATCCAGATGATTTAAATAAAGATAGTTGTTAATTGGAATTGCTGGCACGACTGTTGCATTGAATCAATCATCAACGGATCAACGGCGGTTCGGAGAATTTGCAATAAAGGACAAAGGCGTCCCACTGCGCACATGCGCGGTCGGACGCCTTTTTATTTTCGAGCCACAGATTTTTCTTAAAGGAGATTTGAAGATGGATAAGTCAAAACAGGAAGTCGCCAGTAGTGAAACAAAAGCCGCCGCGAGCGCATACGCTCCCGAACAAAACAGCAGGAGGGAATTCATGAAACAAACAGGGGCAATTTTGGGTGCAGCGGGAATTATGTCGATGGTGCCAATGGGAACACGGGCGGCGGCTTGGGCTGCCGGTTCCGATGCGCCGGAACTTAAAGTGGTTAACGTGGGCTTCATTCCTTTGACCGATTGCGCATCCGTGGTGATTGCCTCGGTAATGAAATTTGACGAGAAATACGGCATCAAGATCAACTTGTCCAAGGAGGCATCCTGGGCAGCGGTACGCGACAAGCTGGTTAACGGCGAGCTGCATGCCGCGCATGTTTTGTATGGCCTGATTTACGGCGTGCAACTCGGCATCGGCGGCCAGAAGAAAGACATGTCGGTGTTGATGACGCTGAATAACAACGGGCAAGCCATCACGCTTTCCAACCAGCTCAAAGACAAGGGCGTGACTACCGGTGCGGCCTTGAAAAAATTGGTGGATAGCGAAAAGCGCGACTATACCTTTGCGCAAACTTTTCCCACCGGCACGCACGCCATGTGGCTGTACTACTGGCTGGCCAGCCACGACATCAATCCGCTGAGCGATGTAAAAACCATTACCGTGCCTCCGCCGCAAATGGTGGCAAATATGCGCGTCGGCAACATGGATGGCTTCTGTGTCGGCGAGCCCTGGAACAACCGCGCCATCTACGACAAGATCGGCTTTACTGCCGCGACCACGCAAGATATTTGGAAAGACCATCCGGAAAAAGTGCTAGGCAGTACCGCCGAATTCACGCAGAAATATCCCAACACGGCGCGCGCGCTGATGATGGCGGTGCTGGAAGCGTCAAAATACATCGACGATATGGCGAACCGCCGCAAGGTGGCCGAAATCATTGCCGATAAATCCTATGTGAACTGCCCGGTCGAGGTGATCGATCAGCGTCTGGAAGGCAAATACGAAGACGGTCTGGGCAAGAAGTGGAACGATCCGAATTACATGAAGTTCTGTAATGACGGTGCGGTGAACTTCCCTTACCTGTCGGACGGCATGTGGTTCATGACGCAACACAAGCGCTGGGGCTTGCTCAAAACCGATCCGGATTATCTGGGCGTGGCTAGGAAGATCAATCAGATCGAGTTGTATAAGCAGGCTGCATCCCAAGTAAAGGTATCGGTTCCGAAGGATGTGATGCGCACGTCCAAATTGATCGACGGCACGGTTTGGGATGGCAAGGATCCGAAGAAATATGCGGCCAGTTTCAAGGTGCATGCATGATGAAGATCAGAAAGCATCTGGCGGAACATTGGGTTCCGCCCTTCATCGGCATCGCCCTGTTTATTCTACTTTGGGCGATGTTGGCGCAGGGCAGCGAGACGCTTCCGGGGCCGGTCAAGACTTGGCATTCGGCGGTGGAGCTGTTCAGCGATCCGTTCTATCAGAAGACGCCAAACGATCAGGGCATTGGCTGGAACATCCTGAATTCGCTTGGACGAGTCGGCATCGGTTTCGGGTTGGCTGCGCTGATCGGCATCCCGCTCGGATTCATGATCGGGCGTTTTGATTTTCTCGACAAGATGACCTCGCCCATCGTGAGTATGCTCAGGCCGGTATCTCCGCTGGCTTGGCTGCCCATCGGTCTGCTGGTGTTCCAGGCGGCGAATCCCGCCGCCATCTGGGTGATCTTCATCTCCAGCATCTGGCCGATGATCATCAATACCGCGATGGGTGTACGCCAGCTGCCGCAGGATTATCTGAACGTGGCGCGGGTGCTCAACTTGTCCGAATGGAAAATCTTCACCAAGATTTTGTTTCCGGCAACTCTGCCTTACATGCTGACCGGCATACGTCTGGCCATCGGCACTGCCTGGTTGGTGATCGTCGCGGCGGAAATGTTGACCGGCGGTGTGGGCATAGGTTTCTGGGTATGGGATGAGTGGAACAACCTGAACGTCGAGCACATCATCATCGCGATCTTCGTTGTCGGCATTGTCGGCTTGCTGCTGGAAATGTTGCTAGTCCAGATTGCCAAACGCTTCAGCTATTGATCGGGAACACCATGAAAAAATATGTGCAAATAGAGAATGTGCAGATGTCGTTTGAGACCAAGCAGGGTACGTTCGTTGCGCTCAAGGACATCGACCTGAAAATTGATCCCGGCGAGTTCATCACCCTGATCGGACATTCGGGTTGCGGCAAATCCACCCTGCTCAATTTGATCGCAGGATTACTCATGCCGACGGACGGGATCATGCTGTGTGCAAATCGCGAGATTGCCGGGCCGGGCCCGGATCGCGGCGTGGTGTTTCAGAACCATTCGCTGCTGCCCTGGCTGACCTGCTTCGACAATGTCCATCTCGCGGTCGAACGTGTGTTCGGTGCAACCGAGAGCAAAGCACAACTCGCGCAACGTACTCAGGAAGCCCTCGCCCTCGTCCACCTGACCCATGCCGAGCACAAATATCCGCATGAGATCTCCGGCGGCATGAAACAGCGTGTCCGCATCGCCCGCGCTTTGTCGATGCAGCCCAAAGTTCTGCTGATGGATGAACCGTTCGGCGCATTGGATGCCTTAACCCGCGCGCACTTGCAGGACGAACTGATGAAGATCGTCGCCGCCACCAACAGCACGGTGGTGATGGTCACACACGATGTGGACGAGGCTGTACTTTTGTCCGACCGCATCGTGATGATGACCAACGGGCCGGCGGCGACCATAGGCGAAATTCTGAGTGTGGATTTGCCCAAACCGCGCAACCGGCTGGCGCTGGCGAATGATGCGCATTACCACGCTCTGCGCGGTGCGGTGCTGGAATTCCTGTATCAGAAGCAGGCGAAGAAAGCGGCCTAACAGCATGAAAATTGAAATCATGTACTTTGGGCGTCCCAGTGAATATCTGCTGATGACCTCAGAATGTATGGATATTCCAGACGGAACTTCCACGCTCCGGCAGATCCTGAATCGGTTGCGCAAGCGTGGGGACAGATGGGCGTATGAGCTTGATGACAATCATGTGATTTGCACAGTGGATCTCAAGGCTGCGGCATTGTCCGACACCATTGCAGACGGTGATGAGATAGGTATCTTTTCCAGCAAGTCTATTTTCGAAATGTAAGCAGAGAAGCGCTTGGCTGACGGCTGCAACGACAGCGACAACAAACAATAGATTTAACCCAACGGCGGGTGATCTTGGAATGTATCAACGACAAAGGCGTCGTTCCGGCTCGCTCATATTGAGAGAGTGTCGGGCGACGTTTTTTATTGAGAGGAATGCATGATGAAAAAAAATAAAATGCGCTTGGTGGTGATCGGCAACGGTATGGCGGGCATCCGTACCATTGAAGAATTGCTCAAAATGTCGGCGGATGAATTCGACATCACGGTGTTCGGCTCCGAGCCGCAACCCAACTACAACCGCATCCTGCTATCTCCCGTGTTATCCGGCGAGATGTCGTTTAAAGACACGATCCTGAACGACTGGAGCTGGTATGAGCAAAGTCATATCACCCTGCACACGGGGAAAACGGTGACGAAGATCGACCGCGCACGCTGCGTGGTCGAAACGGACGATGGAATCGTCGCTCCCTATGACAGATTGTTAATTGCTACCGGTTCCAATCCCATCATGCTGCCGGTTCCGGGCATCAATTTGCCCGGCGTAGTAGGCTATCGCAGCATCGCCGACGTGGAAAATATGCTGGGTATGACCGCTACGGGAGTCCGCGCCGTGGTGATCGGCGGCGGCTTGCTCGGGCTGGAAGCGGCGAACGGCTTGGCGATGCGAGGCATGGAGGTGGCTGTGGTGCATCTGTGCGAGTGGCCGATGGAGCGCCAGCTGGACAAGGTCGGCGGCGGTCTGTTAAAGGAAGCTCTGGAAAAACGCGGGTTGAAATTTTATCTGTCGCGCCAGACCGAAGCCATTCTCGGCGAGGATGCCGTGACCGGGTTGCGCTTCAAGGATGGCGAAGAAATCTCTGCCGATCTGGTCGTGATGTCGGCGGGCATCCGCCCCAATATCGCGCTGGCCAAATCTGCCGGAATACATTGCGAACGCGGCATCGTCGTGAGTGACACCATGCAGACTTACGACCCGAAGGTCTATTCGGTGGGCGAATGCGTGCAGCATCGCGGGCAGACTTACGGACTGGTCGCACCGCTGTTCGAGCAGGCCAAGGTCGCGGCGAATCACCTCGCCCGCTATGGCGCAATGCGTTATGAAGGCTCCTCCGTTTCGACCAAACTCAAGGTGACGGGTATCGACCTGTTTTCTGCGGGCGACTTCAATCCCGGCGAGGAAGACGAAGAGCTGCTGTTGCAAGATTCGGCGCGCGGCGTATACAAAAAACTTGTGCTGCGCGATAACAAATTGCGCGGAGCGGTGATGTACGGCGATACCGTGGACGGGCCCTGGTATTTCCAGATGATGCGCGATGGAACCGACATTACGGAAATGCGCGAGCACATTTTGTTCGGCCAGGCGCATCTTGGCGATTCGGGGCATGGCGGAACAGGCAGCGTGGCGAACATGCCGGACACCGCCGAGGTTTGCGGCTGCAACGGCGTGTGCAAGGGAACCATCGTCAATGCCATCGTCGAGAAAAAACTATTCACCTTGGGCGAAGTACGCGCACATACCAAAGCATCCGCTTCGTGCGGTTCATGTACCGGCTTGGTAGAGGCGATACTGGCGAATACGCTGGGCGGCGATTATTCCGCCAAGCCAAGCAAGCAGGCAATCTGCGGATGCACTGATGCCTCACATCAGGACGTGCCGCAAGCGATCCGTAAAGACGGACTGAAAACCATCCCCGATGTGATGCAGGCATTGCAATGGAAAACGCCGGATGGTTGCCATGTGTGCCGCCCCGCGCTGAACTACTATTTGCTGGCAGCGTGGCCGGGTGAATATGCGGACGACAGCCGCTCGCGTTTCATCAACGAACGCGTGCATGCCAACATCCAGAAGGACGGCACGTATTCGGTGATCCCGCGTATTTGGGGCGGTGTCACTTCGCCCGCCGAGTTGCGCGCCATTGCCGAGATCGCCGAACGCTATGAAGTACCCACCGTCCACATCACCGGCGGGCAGCGCATCGGCTTATACGGCATCACCAAAGAAAACCTGCCCAAGATGTGGGGCGAGCTGGTCGCGGCGGGATTCGTCTCCGGCCATGCTTACGGCAAGTCGCTGCGCACGGTGAAGACCTGCGTCGGCTCCGAGTGGTGTCGTTTCGGCACGCAGGACTCCACCGGCCTGGGCATCAAGGTCGAGCAGATGACCTGGGGTTCGTGGACGCCGCACAAATTCAAGATCGCCGTGTCCGGTTGCCCGCGCAATTGCGCCGAGGCCACCATCAAGGATTTTGGCGTGGTGTGTGTTGATTCCGGGTACGAGATTCATGTAGGCGGCAATGGCGGCATCAAAGTGCGCGTCACCGATTTTCTATGCAAGGTTGCGACCGAGGCCGAGGTGCTGGAATACTGCGGCGCATTCATGCAACTGTATCGGGAAGAAGCCCATTATCTGGATCGCACCGCGCCGTGGATCGAACGCGTCGGACTGGCGCACATCAAACAGCACATCGTCGCAGATGCTGCGGGCCGCTCTGCGTTGTATGCGCGTTTTCTGGAATCGCAACGCTACTTGCAGGACGATCCGTGGAAAGAGCGCGCCGAAGGAAAAGACGCATACGAGTACACCACTCTAGCCACCATCGAATAAGGAGAAACGCAATGAACTGGATACAAGTCGGCACGCTGGAAGACATACCTCGCCAAGGTTCGCGGGTCATCAAAACAGATGACGGAGAAATCGCACTGTTTCGCAGCGTAGATGATCAGGTGTTCGCGCTGAACAACCGTTGTCCACACAAAG
>JBAZYW010000027.1:0-6742 GCA_041659125.1 Gallionellaceae bacterium
CTTTAGAATCGTCGAAATAAGTCACACCGTTGATCTCGGCCACCTCCTCGACACGATGCGGCAACCCCTTGAAGGAGCGCAACGCATTCAACAACGGCGGCATGGGCAGACCCGCCGCGCGACACAGAGCAATGGCCGCCAACGCATTCGCGACATTGTGCAAACCAACCACTTGCAGTTCGGCGGCATTCATCAGACGGCGCGAACCTTCCATCAGCCATATCTCATCGCCTTCGCGCTCGATGCCCAGATCCTGTTTGCCCAGCGGCGGAGTTTCCACGCCGAAGGTCTGAATCAGGCGATCACGCAAGCCCATCGCCATGCTTTCAGGATCGTCGCGATTCAACACCTGCACACTGCTGCGTCCGTCGCTACGGAAGATGCGCGCTTTGGCGGCGATATATGCCGCCATGTTGGCGTAGCGATCCAGATGATCCTCACTGATGTTCAGTACCGTTGCGGCATTCGCACTCAAGCTGTACGTGGTTTCCAGCTGAAAACTGGATAACTCCAACACCCACACATCGGGGTGTTTTCCCTGGCGCTGGATCAACACATCCAGCACGGCGGGTGAAATATTGCCCGCCACTTCAGTATCCAGTCCGGCAGCGCGACACATCGCGCCCACCATGCTGGTGACCGTGGTCTTACCGTTCGCGCCGGTGATGGCGATGACTTGAGGAGGATTTTCTTGCGGTAGCGAGCGTGCAAACAGTTCGATGTCGCCGACCACCGGAATGCCGCGCGCCACCGCCTTTTGTACGAAGGGCTCGGACAAAGCGATGCCGGGGCTGATCGCGATGAGATCGATGCCGTCCAGCAATTCGCTGCGAAAAATTCCGCAACGCGCTTCGACTTGGGGCAGGCTAGTTTGCAAAGTAGTCAGCGCAGGCGGTGCGTTACGGCTATCTGCCACGCGCACTTTCGCTCCGTGCACCAGCATCCAGCGCACGAGCGACAACCCGGTCTCTCCGAGACCGAGCACCAGCACCGACTTGTCTTTTAGCTGCGTGCTCATCTGAGTTTCAACGTCGCCAATCCCAATAACACCAACAACATGGTGATGATCCAAAATCTCACCACAACCTGAGTCTCTTTCCAGCCTTTTTGTTCAAAATGATGATGCAGTGGCGCCATCAGGAAAATGCGTTTGCCCACACCGGTTACTTTCTTGGTGTATTTGAAATACGACACCTGCAGCATCACCGACACCGCTTCCACCACAAACACACCGCCCATAATAAACAGCACGATCTCCTGCCGCACAATGACTGCAACCACACCCAGCGCGGCACCAAGCGCCAGTGCGCCGACGTCGCCCATGAACACTTCCGCCGGATAGGCGTTGAACCACAGGAAGGCCAAGCCTGCCCCCGCAATCGCGGCACAGAACACCGCCAGCTCGCCGGCACCCGGGATATGCGGCATGCCCAGATATTTGGCGAACACCGCATGTCCGGCCACATACGCGAATATCGCCAACGCGCTGCTCACCATCACCGTGGGCATGATGGCCAAGCCATCCAAACCGTCGGTCAAATTCACCGCATTGCTGGTGCCCACGATGACCAAATAGACCAGCACGAGGAAACCGAACAGGCCGAGCGGGATCGCGACATATTTGAAGAACGGCACGATGAGTTCGGTATGCGCGGGCAGCGTCGCGTGCGACCACAGATAAGCGCCGACCGCCAAAGCAATGAGCGATTGCCAGAACATCTTGGCCTTGGCCGATAGGCCGTCAGAGTTGCGATGCACCACCTTGCGGTAGTCATCCACCCAGCCGATCGCGCCGACGCCCAATGTCGTCAGCAATACCACCCAGATGTAGGGATTGGTCAAGTCACCCCACAGCAGTGTGGTGATGGCGACCGAGGTCAGAATCAGCGCGCCGCCCATGGTCGGCGTACCCGCTTTGACCAGATGCGTCTGCGGGCCGTCGCTGCGCACTGCTTGGCCGATCTTCATCTGCGCCAGCTTGCGGATCATCGCCGGGCCGACCAGGAACGAAATAAACAGCGCTGTCATCGCGGCCAGCACGGCGCGCAGCGTGATGTAATTAAACACACTGAATGTTCTGACATCCGATGAGAACCACTGGGCTAGTGCCAATAACATAAACTCTCCTATTGCAGTGCCGTGCAGTGCTGCACGACCCGCTCCATCTTCATAAACCGCGAACCCTTCACCAGCACCGTGCTATCGGCATCGAGGTTCTGCTCCAGACAGGCCAGCAGATCTTCGAGACGCTTGAAGTGTGTCGCGCCCGTACCAAACTCATCTACCGCGTAGGCGCTCAAGTCGCCCAACGCCAGCAGTTTCTGGATGCCCAACGCGTGCGCCTCGGCACCGATCTCCGCATGAAAACGCGGCGCATCCGCCCCCAGTTCGCCCATGTCGCCCAGCACCAATATCTTCTTGCCTTGCGCTTGCGCCAAAACTTTCAAAGCAGCGCGCAGGGAAGCAGGATTCGCGTTGTAGGTGTCGTCGATCAAGACCGCACCGTGCAAGGCGATCCTGCGTTGCAAACGCCCGGCTACCCCGCCAAAATTTTTCAGACCGGCGGCAATGGCTGCCAACGGCACGTTCAACGCGATGGCAGCGGCCGTTGCCGCGAGCGCGTTGCGCACGTTGTGTACGCCCGGCACTTGCAGCTCGACCGCGAAACCGCCCTGCGGAGTAGCCACCTCCATGTATGCCCCGAAATTTTTTGCACACCAACTGGCGCGGACGCTGGCTTGCGGGTCTAACCCGAAATCCACGATACGATGCGAACCCGCCGCTGCGCGCCACGTCTGCGCGAATTCGTCATCCGCATTGACGACCGCCACCCCGCGTTGCTCCAACCCGGCGAATATCTCGCCCTTGGCATCGGCCACCGCTTCTACCGTGCCCAGCCCGGCAAGGTGTGCGCTGGCTGCATTGTTCGCCAGCGCCACATCGGGGCAAGCGAGACGCGTCAGATATTCGATCTCTCCCGGATGGTTCATGCCCATCTCGATGACCGCGTAACGGTGCGACGGGCGCAGTTTGAGCAAAGTCAGCGGCATACCGATGTCGTTGTTCAAATTCCCTTTGGTAGCCAATACGGCCTCGTCATTCCCGACATGTGCACGCAGCACGCTGGCCAACATCTCTTTCACCGTGGTCTTGCCGTTGCTGCCGGTGATGGCGACGAGCGGAATCTCGAATTGTTTGCGCCAATGCGCTGCAAGGCGGCCCAATGCCAAGCGCGTATCTGCCACGCGCAACAACGGGCAGGGAGCGTGCGCTATGCGGCTGTCGGCATTCACCACGGCCGCGACCGCGCCTGCTTGCACGGCACCGGCCACAAACTCCGCACCGTCAAAGTTTTCGCCTTTGAGCGCGACGAACAGATCGCCCGCGCTAATCGTGCGCGTATCGGTCGAGACGGCATCGAATGCGACGTCTGCACCTTCCATGCGTGCTTGCAATATTTCCGCAGCCTGCGAGAGCAGCATCATGCCGTCCTCCATTCGCGCTTGGGATCAAGCGGAACCCACACGCTCAAGGCACGGCGCACTAGCTCGCTGTCGCTGAAGGGATGCTTGACTCCGTTGATCTCCTGATAGTCTTCGTGGCCTTTACCGGCGATCAGCACGGTGTCCTCGGCGCGTGCGGCACCGACCGCGCGCGCGATCGCATGCGCGCGATCTTCGATGATCTGGCACGCCGCCCCTTCCACGCCGAACAGGATCGCGTCGATGATGGCCCGGGGGCTTTCACTGCGCGGATTGTCGCTGGTGATGATGCACTCGTCGGCCAACTTCGATGCGACGGTACCCATCATCGGGCGCTTGCCGCGATCACGATCTCCGCCGCACCCGAACACGCAGATGACTTTACCGCCAGCAGGGGCGGTCACTTCGCGCAGCACTTGCAATACTTTTTCCAGCGCATCCGGCGTGTGCGCATAATCGACCACGACGGTCGGCTTGTCTTTGCCGCCCAGCGTCTGCATCCTCCCTGCGACGGCTTTTTGTTGCGCCAATTCCCGCGCTGCGGCGGACAATTCAACGCCGCTGACCAACAGCACGGCCAATGCGCCCAGCAAGTTGGCAGCATTGAAGCGCCCGACCTGTTTGCTATGCAGCTCCGCACCGCCCCAGCTGGAGTGGATATGCAGATCCATACCCTGCGCATTCATGTGCAAATCGCGGCCGAAGACCATGCGGATGCCGAGACGCCCGGCCAGCTGCAAAGCCTCTTCGCTCAAACCATACCCGACGACCTCGACAGCGGCATCGCGCAGCGCTTCGGCCAATTCAGCACCAAAGGCATCATCCAGATTCAGCACGGCATATTTGAGATGCTCCCAGTCGAACAGACGACGCTTGGCCGCAGCATAGCTGTGCATGTCGCCGTGATAGTCAAGGTGGTCGCGGCTCAAATTGGTCAGCAACGCGACATCGTAGTGCACACTGCTTACGCGCCCCTGCGCCAAGGCATGCGAGGACACCTCCATCGCCACTGTCTGCGCACCCTGTTGCACATAGCTATGCAGCAAGCCGTGTACACAGATCGCATCCGGCGTGGTATTCAAAGTGGGCTGCAACTCTCCGGGATAGCCGTTACCCAGAGTTCCCATCAATGCGCTCTTGCGCCCCAACTCGTTCAGTGCGCGCGCGATCCAGTGACTGCAAGTGGTTTTACCGTTGGTTCCGGTCACGCCCACCATCCATAATTTTCTGGAGGGCGAAGCATAGACATGGTCGGCCAGCGCGCCTGCCTGCTGACGCAACTCGGCAATAGCCAGATTCGGCACTTGCCATGACTCGTCCCAAACAAAATTCTTGGCTTCCCAGATCACCGCATTCGCCCCGCTGGCGATGGCTTGCGCGATGAACTGACGGCCATCCGCCTGTGCGCCGGGATAGGCCACGAAAGTGTCGCCCGGCTTCACCATGCGACTGTCGGTTTCCAGACGGGTGATGGTCACGCCCAACGCATCCAGCAACTCGGGACGGAATTGGCTCATACCTCCTCCGCAATCAGATCAGCCGGCGTGGGCTGCATCACATTGTCGAGCGCTGCGTCGTTGGGCACATTGAGCAGACGCAGCGCGGCGCCCATCACGTTGCTGAATGCGGGTGCCGCGACTTGACCGCCGTAGTATTCAGCGCCACCCGGTTCATTGATCATCACCGCGACGATCAGACGCGGATTGGATGCCGGTGCCATGCCCACGAACGAGGCGACATATTTGTTTACGTATTGCCCCCCTTCGAGTTTATGCGCCGTGCCGGTTTTGCCTGCGACACGGTAGCCGGTGATCTGCGCCAGCGGTGCGGTGCCACCCGGCCTCACCACCATCTCCAGCATGTCCAGCACAGCGTGCGCCGTCGTAGCCGAATAGACTTGCGTGCCCACTGTCGGCGTTTCCTGCTTGAGCAAGGTCACCGTTTTCAATACTCCGTCGTTGGCGAACACGGTATAGGCGCGCGCCAATTGCAGCAGATTCACGGAAATACCATTGCCATAAGACATGGTGGCCTGCTCTATCGGCCGCCACTTGGCAAAATCGCGCAACCTGCCCGCCGCTTCACCGGGAAACTCGCAGCCGGTCTGCGACCCGAAACCGTTTTCATTCAGGCTGTGCCAGAATTGCTCCGGCTTCATGGACAGCGCGATCTTGGATGCGCCGACGTTGCTGGATTTCTGTATCACCTGCGCCACCGTCAGCGATGCCTCAGGATGCGTGTCGTGTATCTTGCGCCCGCCCACGGTATACACGCCATGTTCGGTATTGATGAGCGTATTGGGCGTGACCTTACCCAACTCAAGCGCCGCCGCCACGGTGAACGGCTTCATGGTCGAGCCGGGTTCGAACAGGTCGGTCACCACATGGTTGCGCAACAAGTTGACGCTAGGCTTGCCGCGATTGTTGGGGTTGTAGCTCGGCCAGTTAGCCAACGCCAGCACCTCGCCACTCTTGGCATCCAGCACCACGATGGAACCGGCCTTGGCTTTGTGTTGCTCGACCGCCTGTTTGATCTCGCGAAAAGCCAGAAATTGGATTTTGCTATCCAGACTCAGGGCGATATCACCGCCTTCTTTGGGGGCGCGCAAACTGGCCACATCTTCGACAATGTGCCCGCGCCTATCTTTGATCACACGCTGGCTACCCGCTTTGCCGCGCAGCTGCGCCTGCAATGCCAGCTCTATACCTTCTTGCCCGTTGTCATCCACATCGGTAAAGCCCAGCAAGTGCGAAGTCACTTCGCCGCCCGGATAATAACGGCGATATTCGCGCTTCAACGACACGCCCGCGATCCCCAGCTGAACCACTTTTTCCGCCTGATCCGGGGGTAATTGCCGCTTCAAATATATAAAATCGCGCGAGGTATCGAACATGCGTTTTCGCAATTCATCGGCATTCATGCCGAGAATCAGCGCCAACTGCATAACCTGTTTCGGAGTCGCTTCGACATCCTGCGGACTGGCCCAGATTGATTCGACGGGCGTACTGATGGCCAGACGCTCGCCGTTGCGGTCGCTGATCATGCCGCGATGGGCATTGATATCGACTTCCCTGTTGTAACGCGCCGCGCCCTTTTGCTGGAGAAAATCGTTGTGTATGCCTTGCAAATAAATCCCGCGCACCAGCAACCCGCCCAAGCCCACCAGCAGCAACACGAACAGCACGCGCGAACGCCATGGCGGCAACGCCATTTGTCCGTTCGTTTGTACGCTGTTGCTGTGCTGAATCACGGCGTCACCT
>JBAZYW010000027.1:6752-11492 GCA_041659125.1 Gallionellaceae bacterium
ACGAATTGAATCTGCCTGCCCTGCGGCATCTGCATCTGCATCTGCCGTGCAATCTTTTCCACGCGCGCCGGTAGCGCCAGAGTGCTTTGTTCCAATTGCAGCTGCCCCCACTCCACTTCCATCTGCTGCGCCCTGTCTTTCTCAGCCTGCAATTCGACAAAGTACTTGCGCGCCCTGTGCTGCGAAGTCACCACCCCCAAGGCAAATACGATCGCCAGAGCCAGCAGAATTATGTTCAGCCTAAGCACTCAATCCTCCCGTGTACTCGGCCACGCGCAACACTGCACTGCGCGCGCGCGGGTTCACTTCCAACTCCTGCTCCGAAGCATGGATTGCTTTGCCGATTAAGCGCATTTTGCCCAGAGGAATTTCTGCAGCGCGGATCGGCAGATTGCGCGGAAGTTTGTCGCCCTGCGCCATGTCGCGCATAAAGCGTTTAACGATACGGTCTTCCAGAGAATGAAAACTGATCACAGCCATTCTTCCGCCCACCTTTAAACTGTCCACACACTGCGGCAACACGCTCTCGAGCTCTTCGAGTTCGCGGTTGATATAAATCCGTATAGCCTGAAAGGTGCGCGTCGCCGGATTTTTCCCGGGCTCGCGGGAGTGCACATTTTGCGCGACAATTTCACTGAGTTGCCGCGTGGTGAGGATGGGACTTTCTTTGCGCGAAGCAACAAGCGCTCTTGCAATCTTCCTAGCAAACCGTTCTTCGCCGTAGTCACTAATTACCTCCGCCAATAGGCTCTCATCCACCGTTGCCAACCACTGCGCCGCCGTCTCGCCGCGACTCGTATCCATACGCATATCCAGCGGCGCATCGAAACGAAAACTAAAGCCGCGTTGCGCATCGTCCAGTTGCGGCGACGACACACCCAAGTCCAACAACACACCATCCACCTTGCCGATACCGAGCGTGCGCAACACCCCGCCCAATTCCTCGAAACCGCTATGCACGATCTGAAAACGCTCATCGCTTATCGCCCGAGCCGCAGCGATTGCCATCGGATCTTTGTCCAGCGCAATCAACCTGCCGCGCGCGCCCAGCTTTTCCAGAATCAGACGGCTGTGTCCACCGCGCCCGAACGTGCCATCCACGTAGATACCATCCGGCACAACCTGCAACGCTTCGACCGCCTCATGCAACAGCACCGTATCGTGGGACAAGCCCACGCTCACAGCGTGAATCCCTCCAGCTCGGGCGGCAGATCGCCCTCGCTAAAGCCGGACATCTTGTCGTTCTGCGCCTGCCAGCGCGCCTCGTCCCACACTTCGAATTTATTACCCTGCCCGACCAGCATCACGCGCTTATCCAGCACGGCATAGCTGCGCAAGGTCGGCGAAACCAGCACGCGACCTGCTGCATCCATCACCACATCTTCGGCATGACCGACAAGGAAACGTTGCAACGCGCGAATGCGCGGATTGAAGGCGGAGAGTTGCATGAGCTTTTCGCGGATAGGCTGCCACTCGGGTTGAGGGTAAAGCAGCAGGCAACCATCGGCATCGGCGGTCAGCACCAGCTGACCCGCACAATGCGCAAGCAGCATGTCGCGATGCCGTGACGGTATCGCGAGCCTGCCCTTGCTATCCAGATTAAGTTGCGCCGCTCCCTGAAACATCCATCCAACCCCGAATCGGTTTACCCACAAAAACCCACTTTTCACCACTCCACGCCACTATATTGAAAAATATAGGCGTGGTCAAGCCAAAAAACAGGATTTTTCGTTACGGGACAATGAGTTAGAGCGATTAGTTAAGATGAAATAAATATACTTAAAAAGCAATAGATTGCGCAAGCAAGCTAAAGTTGTTTGTTATGGAGGGTCTAGATATTTTAAGAAATTGATACTAGCGGAGGGGGTACTCAACAAACTGAAAGTCCGGCAAGAAAAGGGGTGAAGCCAGCCGGTAAGCCGGGTTCTGTCGTGGACAGTCATTCCTCTAGGCGTTTCGTTACCTGACGCTCAAGCAACCTACCCGCAGACGACGCGAGCAACGTCATAGCCTGCTTATTTGGTCTTGCTCCAGATGGGGTTTACCCTGCCACTCATGTTGCCATCAGCGCGGTGAGCTCTTACCTCGCCATTTCAACCTTACCTGATCCGCTTGCGCGGCCATCGGCGGTGTATTTTCTGTGGCACTTTCCATCGCCTCACGGCGTCCGGCCATTAACCGGCATCTTGCTCTGCGGAGCCCGGACTTTCCTCCCCGCCCTTGCGGACGCGGCGACTGTCTAGCCAGCTTCGGCGCGGAGTTTAACCCAGATTAGAAAAGCAATCGGCAATGAATTGCACCAACGCAAAGAAAGCCCTTGCATTACGCCCCCAAGCATCATCTTTCGGATAGCCAGAAACAATCGCAATATGCCGCATTCGCCCTGCGGCGGATGAGCGGAATCAATCAGTCCATTTGAAAGATGCAGCTACTTCGGTAGTGATTTACCTCGCCTAGGTTGTTGTACGGCCCGTCCCATACCGCATCGCCAGAATTAGTCTGCTGATATTGGCCGTTCAGCTTAGTATGCGTGCGGGTAGTAATCCGAACTGAATAGTCAGAATCTATCCCCTCGAAGCTGTTTAGCTTCGCTGCGTAATTGGCAGCAGGACCGACCCAAACCATGTCGGCATCTCTGCGGATGCCAATCTTTGATGCAAGTAAACGTCCTGAATCAATTCCAATGGTATGTCCCAACTGTCGGTGACGTATGCCGTAGACAGCCAAGAAGCTCGGATTGACTATATTTTCGATTGCCCAGTTGATCTTGAACGCCGATCTGACTGCATCCGTTGCCTGTGTGTCTCCAATGAAAATGGCCATAATCCGGTCTCCGTCGTAAGCCGTTATCGACCCACCATCGTCCTTAACGATCTTCGCAGCGCAATGCAGGTAAGCCTTGTAGTATTCGGCGGAACGCGTGGCGTCAAGGCTATCCACCATCTTGGTGGAGCCATCCAAGTCTGCGTACAACACAGTCCCATCGATATAAATCCCAGTGTTTGAGTGTGTCAATCTGGTGTCTGTCGTATCGGGAACCACTCTTCCCAGCGGAATATCATCCCAGCTCGTTATGGCTAGACTGCTCACATCCGCTACGAGATCGTCTTTCAACGTCATATAGCTCCCTGCGTCGAAACAAGCGCCCAAATAGCCAGCACCCAAGGCGCGACGGATGCAAAACCCCAAATCATTGCGTGCCTCACATGTTCATGCTTTTTGCCGGCAATCTCTGCATTCCGGTGAATCTGTTGAGCACAATCGGCTAGCAGTTTCTCCTCACTGACCAAGCTAAGTTGCGAAACGTATTCCTCCCGCGTTAGCGTGGTGATCTTCCCGAAGAAGATGAACGACGAGGAAGGCCCATCAGTCCTTGGAAAGAGCGCCAAGGCAGCGCACACGAGGGACAGCACAGAAAGAAGCAAAGCGAATCCAGCAAAGAATAGTGCCGACCCTTCTGGTTGCTTCGCGCTGCCATAGGCAGCCGCCAACGCCCCTACCATAGCCGCCTGGATTGCGACCACAACCCCGACCTTGGCATCGGCGCTGGTGATCCAGCCAATCTGTCTTTCGAGAATCCACTGCGCCATGGTCAAACGGTCTGATTCATTGTTCATTTCTCTCCCCTCAAGCCAGCAGCATTGTGCTTATTCTACATTCATCTCAATGACTGAATACCTGCCGCTGGAGTATCAAATCGACGAACGGTAGTAGCAGGTCGATACCGGTTGGTTACAGGCCTTCCAACGAGGAGCTGCTTAGGCCGAGTAGCCGTCATTGGCAACGGTAGCCTGACCTACAGATTGGCACATTCCTGCGACTCACCAACTTCTGCCTCAGAGCGAATCAACTATCCGCCAATCGCTCTGCTTTGCGCCATCAAGGCAATACGAGAGCAAAACTGGCTACCCCTCGACCACCTGCAAGCTGACACCCCACTCGCGCCATTGCCTAGCCTCTTCCTGTAGCGCGGTATCAGTAAGCGGATTTTGCGCACGCCAGCCCGCTTGCAGGGCGAGGTGAAATTTGGTGCCGCTGAAGCGTCCCTGCATTGCGGGCAATTGCACATCGCTGCGGTTGCGGTAAAACACGGTGGCAAGGCGTAGTGCCATCGCCAATGAAATATCTTCGGTAGTGAAGGTGGTGAAGAGTTGCCCGCGCATCTTGTCCAGATTGCCGCGTTGCGCGAGCGTCAAAAGACTCAGGCGCTCCTGCTCTTTTTTGGAGAAGCCGGGCATGTCGGCGTTTTTCAAAATATAAGAAGTGTGTTTGTGAAAACCGCTGTGCGCGACGCTGATGCCGATCTCATGCAAACGTGCCGCCCAACCTAGCAGGCTCAGTGCGGTTTCATTCGACTGGCCTTCGAGAAACTGCTGCGCCAAAGCGCCGGACAGCAGTGAGACGCGCTCGGCTTGACGCACATCCACGTGATAACGGCGCATGAATTGCTGCACGGTGACATCGCGCATATCGTGATTGTGAAAACGCCCGAGCAGGTCGTACAGTACGCCCTCGCGCAATGCGCCCAGCGCGGGCCGCATCTGCTCGATGCCCAACTCGCTCAGTGCGGCGCACATGATGGCAAAACCGCCGGGCAGCACGGCAATACGATCCGATTTCAAGCCCTGCAATTCGAGCTTGCGCACATCGCCCACGCGGATCAATTCGGCGCGCAATTTCTCCAGCCCGTCGCGCGTGATGCCCGCCTCGCTGAAACCGTTTTGTTCAAGTATGTCGCAC
>JBAZYW010000027.1:11502-13233 GCA_041659125.1 Gallionellaceae bacterium
CGCTGCCCGAGGAGCCCAGTGCGACACTCCAGCCCGTCTCGCGATACGCACCCACGATAGTCTGCAATTCGCTGCGCGCGGCGAGTTCGGCCTGCTTGAGATTGCTTTTGGTGATCTTGCCGTCGGGGAAAAAACGCAGGCTGTAACTTACGCAGCCCATATACAAACTCTCCAGCCTGATCGGTTCAAGACCGTTGCCGATGATGAATTCCGTCGAGCCGCCACCGATGTCCATCACCAGACGTTTCCCGCCCGAATGTGGCAGCCCGTGCGCGACGCCGAGATAGATGAGGCGCGCTTCTTCGCGTCCCGCAATTACCTCGATAGGAAAACCCAACGCCGCTTCGGCCTGAGGTAAAAAATCGGGAGCATTCTTGGCTACGCGCAACGAATTTGTCCCCACCGCACGCACTGCCTCGCGCGGCAAGCCGCGCAAGCGCTCGCCAAAGCGCTGCAAGCAAGCCAGTGCGCGGTGCTGGGATTCTTTATCGAGTTGTTTGTTTTCGGTGAGGCCTGCGGCGAGACGCACCGGTTCGCGCAGCCCGTCCAACAGGTAGATTTGCTCGTTATCTACACGAGCGACTTGCAAACGAAAGCTGTTTGAACCGAGGTCGACCGCTGCGAGTGTGGATTGCTGCGGCACTACTCCCCCTATGCACCGACTTCGCGTTCGAACTCTTCCACTGTCACGTGACGCACATCGCGCCCCTTGACCATGTAGACGACATATTCGCACATGTTTTTGGCGTGATCGCCAATGCGTTCGATGGCTTTGGCCACGAACAATATTTCCAGCGAAGTGGAGATAGTGCGCGGATCTTCCATCATGAACGTGATGAGGTAACGCATGATGGAACGGAATTCTTCGTCCACCTGTTCGTCCTGACGCACGACCTGCGCGGCCGCGCTCAGATCAAGGCGCGCAAAGGAATCCAGCGACTTGCGCAACATATCGAGCGCAATATCCGAAGCATGCTTGATCTGATGGTAACGCGGATGGCGCAAGCCCTCTTTTTGCGACAACAACTTGGCCATGCGCGCGATTTTTTCGGCCTCGTCGCCAATGCGCTCAAGGTCGGTAATCGTCTTGATCACTGTCATGATCATGCGCAAATCGCCCGCCGCAGGTTGGCGGCGCACGAGAATATGATTGCAGCTCTCGTCGATCTCGACTTCCATGGCATTGACGCGATGGTCGTCTTCGATGACCCGGTTCATCAACTCCACATCGCCTGAGATAAGCGACTCTATCGCCAAACGAATCTGACTTTCCACCAAACCGCCCATTTGCAACACGCGAGCCCGCACCGCTTCGAGTTCGGTATCAAACTGTTTGGAGGTATGTTCGGTATTAACCATGGCTGTTCCTTAATTGGTGTTTTGACTATCGGGGACGCTATGCTACCGATACGCCATGAATTTTTTATTACAACGGAAATTATAGCGTGATCGTCTGCACACCCTCCGGCGTGCCCAGCAACAACACATCCGCGCCGCGCCGCGCGAACAGACCGTTAGTCACCACCCCCGGCAAATGGTTCAGCGCTGCTTCCAACTCGACCGGATTTAAAATTTGCAGTCCGTGCACATCCAAAATGATATTGCCGTTATCCGTGGTGAAACCTTCGCGCAATTTGGGATGCCCGCCCAGCTTGACCACTTCGCGCGCGATGTAGCTGCGCGCCATGGGAATCACTTCGATAGGCAAGGGAAATTTGCCCATCACATCCA
>JBAZYW010000027.1:13243-13622 GCA_041659125.1 Gallionellaceae bacterium
GCATCGCACACGCACACAAATTTCTTGCTTGCCGCCGCCACGATCTTTTCACGCGTCAACGCTCCGCCGCCGCCTTTCATCATGTGCAAATGCCGCGTCACTTCATCCGCACCATCCACATACACGGGCAACTCGCCCGCATCATTCAGCGAAATTACTTCAATGCCATGCCCCTGCAAACGTTTCGCGGAAGCTTCGGAACTCGCCACCGCGCCGCGCAATTTATGTTTAATCTTGGCCAGCTCATCAATGAAAAAATTCGCCGTCGAACCCGTACCCACGCCAACGATACAGTCGGCCGGCACGTATGCAATGGCGGCCTGAGCCACCGCACGTTTCAAATCATCCTGTGACATCGCCATCTTAATTCCCAATTCAG
>JBAZYW010000027.1:13632-16148 GCA_041659125.1 Gallionellaceae bacterium
CAGGAATTTATGAATTAAGGAACCTCGCCGACAAAACCTTCGCTTGAAGTGGTGGACAGCGCAGGAGTAGGATGCACCTTAAGGACACGCTGAGTACAAAAAACGGGAGGCGGAATGAAGCGATGGATATTGACATTAGCGCTATTGCTGCTTACTGGCTGCGGCAAGCAAGAAGAAAGCTATCAACCCGGCTTTAGCGGACAAGCCGCCAACAGCGAAAAAGAATACATAGTCGGCATCCATCCCCTGCACAATCCAAAACGCCTATTCGAGGTATACGGGCCGATCATAAGTTATATCGAAAGCAACATTCCCGGAACGCACTTCAAGCTGGAAGCCTCGCGCAATTACGAGGAATTCGACAAGAAACTCTACAGCGGTCATTTTGATTTCGCCATGCCCAACCCCTACCAGACAGTGCGCTCGCTCACACACGACTACCGCGTGTTCGGCAAGATGGGCGATGACGAGAATTTTCGCGGCATCATCCTCGTGCGCAAGGATAGCGGCGTCCGCCAGGTGACCGACCTCAAGGGAAAGAAAGTCGCATACCCCGCCGCCACGGCGCTGGCCGCAGCCATGATGCCGCAATACTACCTGCATACGCACGGCATCGACGTCAATCGCGATATCGAAAATCTGTACGTCGGTTCGCAGGAGTCATCCATTATGAATGTACTGCGCGGCCATGTTGCAGCGGGGGCGACCTGGCCCGTACCGTGGATAACCTTCACGCAAGAACATCCCGAACTGGCCAGCCAGCTTGAAGTGAAATGGCAGACAGGAACGCTGCCCAACAATGGCTGGGTGGTGCGCAAAAATGTGCCACCGGAACTGGCCGCCAAGTTTGCCGCGCTGTTGTTTGGCCTGCACGAAAGTGCGCCGGGGCGTGACATGCTCGCACGTCTGCCGATCTCCAAGTTTGAGGCGGCAACAGACAAGACCTACCAACCGGTACACGACTACCTGAAGGTTTTTTCAGAAACCGTGCGTCACATCGAATATTGAAAGGCACGCAATGAAACCGGCTCGATACATCAGCCTGCTGTGGCGCTCTTCCATACGAAGACAACTGATTCTGGGTTTCGCGCTGGCATCGCTCGCATTGACGCTGGGGTTCGGCTATCTGGTACTCGAACAACAACGCGATGCGCTGTACCGATCATCGGAAGAACGCGCCGCCTCGCTGGCACATGCGCTTTCCATCAGCGGCACCTCGTGGGCACTGGCCAACGACTTGATCGGATTGCAGGAGCTGGTACAGGGATTTGCCAAAACGCCGGATTTGCAACGTGCCTATTTTCTAAACGCACGCGGCGAAGTCCTCGCCTCAACCAATGCGGACGAGATCGGATTTTTCGTAACCGATGCGATGAGCCGCAACATGCTGGCTTCGACCACCCGGGATGCAATAATTCTGACCCATGAAAAAAATCAGATCACCATCGCGCATCCGGTCATGGCTAGCGGTCGCCATTTGGGATGGGTACGCATCGAAATGTCGCGCGACTCGGCAAACGAAAATCTTGCCGCACTCACCAAAGCATGGCTTAAATTCATCCTGTTCGCCGTATTGACAGTCTCAGCAGTCGCTCTGGGGCTGGCCTATAGATTAACGCGCGGCCTCAATCATCTGATGCGTGTTGCCGCCGAGGTAGAGCGCGGCCAAGGGGAGTTGCGCTCGGATGTCGGGCGCGAGGACGAAATCGGGGTGCTCGCGCGCCATCTGGACCGTATGCTCGATGCGCTGAGCCGGCAGGAAGAAAAAATCCGCAATCTGGCCTTTTACGACTCGCTGACCAAGCTACCCAACCGGCGCCTGCTGCTTGACCGTCTGGGACAAGTCAGGTCATCCAGCAAGCGCAGCGGGCGTTATGCCGCACTGATGTTCATCGACCTCGACAACTTCAAGCCGCTCAACGACACGCACGGCCATAATGTCGGCGATCTGTTGCTGGTGGAGGTAGCGCAACGCATCAGCAACTGCGTGCGCGAGCAGGACACCGTATCGCGTTTCGGCGGCGACGAATTCATCGTAATGCTGAACGAGCTGACTGCCGACAAAGAGTCGTCCCGCACCCAGGCTGGCGTCGTAGCCGAAAAGATACGTTCGATCCTGGCCGAGCCTTATCTGCTGACGGTGACGCATGAAGACGGCACGGAGCCATGTCTAGTCGAACACCATTGCACTTCGAGCATAGGCGTGGTTCTGTTCACCAACCACGAAAACAGCGAAGACGACCTCATCAAATGGGCGGACATGGCGATGTACCAGGCAAAAGAGGGTGGGCGCAACCGGGTTCATTTTTTCGAATCCTGAACGAACTGCGCACAAGCCCGAAAAACCATCATCCGCAGATTACGCAGACTTCCACAGGTTAAACAACAAGCCCGCCATTAGCTTTTATTCCCCTTCTGATGACGAATCCCTGGGGTATCACGCATGAAAATCTGCGTGAATCTGCGTAATCTGCGGATGGAGCAGTTGTTTTTATTTTGGGATTACGCCCCATTCC
>JBAZYW010000028.1:0-16063 GCA_041659125.1 Gallionellaceae bacterium
TTCCTTCCTACACCAAGTTATGCGATGTCTTTTGGATCGCATCCAAGTCATGGGTCAAAACCATTCTGACGCGTTTGGCTGAAGCGGAATTTATCGAACGTACTCCCGATGGCGTTTGGGTTCCTACCCGCAAGTATTTCGCTCGCCCCTTGGCTGAGTCTTCTGTCCAAGCGGGGATGCCGGTATCCGTCACAGCCACCCAGGGCGAGTATTACAACATCGACGAAATGCTGATCGAAACGCCTTCGCTGACCACGATGATCCCTATCAAAGGTGACTCGATGATCGAAGCAGGCATTCTGGATGGCGATATTGCCATCGTAGAAAAGCGTCATATCGCCAACATCGGAGATATCGTTGTCGCGGTCGTCGATCACGATTTCACCCTAAAAACACTGGACAAGGAGGATGGGCAATTCATTTTGCGCCCGGCCAATCCGGCCTTTTCCATCATCCGTCCGCACGGCTCACTGGAAATTTTCGGTGTGCTGGTCGGATTAGTTCGCAAATACCAGAGGTAAAGCCATGCAACAGACCGCACTCAATTTCGGCCGCCGCGCCGCACATTCAGCCTTATTGTCCTTCACGCATCCCAGTAAGGAACTCTTGCATCGGCAGCGGCCACTGTTACGCCATGCCGTTCCGGCAGGCTTCCCATCGCCCGCCGTGGACTATGTTGAGCGTCGGCTCAGCCTCGACGAACACATGATCGAGCACAATGATTCCACCTTCTTCATGCGCGTCAAAGGAGACTCCATGCGGGAAATGAACATCGCCGATGGCGATTTGCTGGTGGTAGATCGCTCTTTACCGTCCACACACGAGTGCGTCGTGATTGCCGTGGTGGACGGGGAATTTACCGTCAAACAACTGCTGCATACGCAGCACGGCCACCTACTGCGTGCGGCTCACCCGGACTATCCGGATATGCAGATTAAGCCGGAACAGGATTTCTCGATCTGGGGCGTGGTGAAGTGGAGCATCCACCAAGTCTGATTCGTTCATTTACCGATGGATAAATAGCCATGCCGCTCGCTCTTGTCGATTGCAATAACTTCTACGTATCTTGCGAACGGGTGTTCAACCCCAAGCTGGAAGGCAGGGCAGTTGTCGTTCTGTCCAACAACGATGGCTGCGTCATTGCCCGTTCCAGCGAAGCCAAATCCTTCGGCGTCAAGATGGCCGCGCCATGGTTTAAGTTGGAAATATTCTCGAAACAACAAGGCATTATCGCGTTGTCCAGCAACTACGCGCTGTATGGCGATATGTCCGCACGGGTGATGTCCACCCTGTCAACATTCTCCCCCAAGCAGGAAATCTACTCCATTGACGAATGTTTTCTGGACTTGGATGGTTTCGCCCCGCAATCCTTGGCGAGCTACGGACAGACAATCCGCCAGACCGTTAAGCGCAACATTGGCATTCCGGTCTGCGTAGGTATTGGCGATACCAAGACACTCGCCAAGCTAGCCAACCACTGCGCTAAAAAAGGGTTCGCAGGAGCCGACGGCGTGTGTGATTTCGGACTGTTGAGCATAGATGAGCGTCAAACCATCTTTGCCAACATCCCGGTGGGCGATGTCTGGGGCGTCGGACGACGTATCACACAACAGCTCCTAAGTATGAATATCCAGACAGTCGAAGACTTGCGAACTGCCAACCCGGATATTATTCGGAAGCAATTCTCCATTGTGCTGGGTCGTACCGTTCAAGAGCTCAATGGTATTCCCTGTATTGATCTTGAGGAGACAGAAAGCCCACGGCAACAGATCATGGTATCCCGATCTTTTGGCTCATCCGTGACAAGCTTTACTGATCTTTCCGAGTCGGTTGCGCACTATGCAACGCTTGCGGCAGAAAAGCTAAGGCGCGATAAATCAGTTGCTTGCAGTATATGCGTTATTATTCAGACGAACTCGCATCAAGAGCATGAGCCGCAATATCAGGGATCGTTGATAGTGCCATTGCCTCAGCCCAGCGATAGCACAATGAAACTCGTCGAGGCCGCACTCAAAGGATTGAAAACGATTTATCGCAGCGGCTTCCGTTACAAAAAAAGCGGCGTGCTGTTGATGGGCCTACAACCAAAATCAACAATACAGCCAACTTTGTTTGACGATCCAATCGAGCAAGATATATCGACCAGCCTGATGCAGGTCATGGATGCGATCAACCAAAAAATGGGAGCAGGGAAACTGAGTATTGCCGCCTCTGGGATTTGTAAGCCTTGGGCAATGCGCAGGGAGGGCAAGTCGCCGAATTACACGACAGACTGGAAAGAGCTACCAGAAGTGGCTTGAATTAATACCATAACTGAGCACGGCTTCGATTTGACATAATATACATTATGCGCAGGGTCAGTATATTTTAATCTGTTGCCAAAATCAAATTATGGCCGGAAAATTGGATGCAACGCAAATATCTAACTTTGTTATATTTTACCGTTGCACAAAAATTGTGGCTCTCAAACAATTCTCTAAGTCAGTTATCCATCATCAAGCACTCCAGTCACCAGTGCTTCTCGATTCCTATGGACTACCTCGGTACTGGGCAACAATTTGGGCAGCAATCTCCGCACAAGATCTAGCACCGTCGACTGAAACCAAAAAGCTTCGATACATAGAAGCACTCTATGTTTTTGTAGACGACCTTCATTATTCAGGCTATCTCGATGACAGTCTGAGTGCTTGCGATTTGAGCAAACTCGGCTATGCCCTTGAAGCGTATTTTATTTCTCTCCGCAACCGTCCAAAGCTAACCGGCTCAGCCGAGACTCAATGGCAAACTGGCCTTGCTTTCGTGCGAGACGTTGCAACGCGAGTCAGCAAGAACAGTCCCGATGTTTCCGGGCAACTTGCGCAGATACAGTCGAAATTGTTGCACCTCAATAGTTTGTATGGGCAGTTAAGAATCCAAAGGCCACGCCGACCACACATTTTGCGCTCGCTGCCAGCCGACGTGGTGAGTTGCCTGTATGAGATGCTGGATCCTGAATCTCCAGACAATCCGTTTACACGGACAAGAACGAGGTGGACTGTCTTTATTGCATTTGTAGTCATGCTCCACCAAGGCTTGCGTCGCGGCGAACTTTTGTTGCTTCCTGTTGATGTTGTTAAATCAGGATTCGACAGCAAACGGCAAGATGAACGATTCTGGCTAAATGTTCAAAATCTGGAATCAGAGGCAACGGATCAGCGATATAACAAGCCCAGCATCAAAAATGCGAACTCAATTCGACAGGTGCCCGTTAGCAAGCTGACTGCCAATCTGATTCAAACCTACGCGGAGAATTATCGAGGAAAAGCTGATCATCCCTTCCTATTAAATACTCAGTGGGACACGCCGCTATCACATGAATCGTTGACTGCATATTTCACGAAGCTC
The DNA here is from genome assembly GCA_041659125.1 of Gallionellaceae bacterium. Taxonomy (GTDB): domain Bacteria; phylum Pseudomonadota; class Gammaproteobacteria; order Burkholderiales; family Gallionellaceae; genus PALSA-1006. The sequence continues at coordinate 3,385 of JBAZYW010000028.1, forward strand.
TCCAAGCATATACCGGATTCCGTCCTTAGACTTTTGTCGGGCCGAACAGGGAAAGACAGCATCGAACCTCACGATTTGCGCCATACGTGCGCAGTCATTCGACTAAATCAACTTTTGAGTGATAGTGTCCCCATGGATGAAGCTCTGCAACGCATGCGTGTATTTTTTGGGTGGTCCAGGCAATCCGATATGCCCCAGCGATACGCCAAGGCAGTTTTTGAAGATCGAATGGCTAATGTGTGGGCTCAAATACAGGATGATCGTATTGAACTATTGAAGGCAATGCCGAGGGGGGATTGATGGCTCAAGCAGATATTAACGGCATTCCTGATTATCTGACATCTTTGGCGGCCTCTTTGCCTGAGCTACCTCACACAGTCAGGTATTACGACGATTTTGATGATTGCGTTCGTTCTATCCAGAATTTCGCAACTTGTGACAGTGTTGTGCTTTACATCAATGGAACCCCCGCCAATTTCGATTTCTCAGAATTTGGCCAAGATTATAGTTACTTTGCCAAACACCTGTTCTTCCATCTGATTTCAGAAGATCTTCGCATATCAACTGTTTATGGATATGTCGCTGGTCTGCGGCATATTGATCGAAAAACGCTGCTGGATCTGCTTACTGCTGGGCCTACGCAAATTAGACAGGTCTGGGCAAGACTTTTTGTTATAGACATTACTACCCCATCGTTCTTTGCCGTCAAGGCATTGTTAAATTTGTTCAGTCAACACCATTTATGCGGCTGGTCCCCTCTGTATCTCGAATTCATAAGCACGGCCTTACCGGTGCCAGTACGTGACAAGTATTCAAAAATCCGTACGGGTGATGCATTCCTTTCCGTAGAAGAGGAAGCTCAGGTTGTGTCCTATATGGAAGACATGGCGACGAAGTGTGTTCACAACCCGGAGCAAGTCGACGATGATGCATTAGGTGCTAGTGGAATGCTGCTCTGCTCCTATCTCTTTGGAATGCGGCCCTATCAGATTGCTCAAGTTACGATGAGAGACATGCGTATTTGGCAGATGTCTGAAGCAGAGACTCCCTCAATTCATATTACGTTCAAAATGGCTAAGCAACGGAGGCAATCAAGCGCATTCCCTATGACGCGCCGCGTAAAACTGGAGTGGTCACCGATGATTGCTTTGCTTTATCGAAGAGCAAAAGAAAATGGCCTAGATGGAGATGATCGACTTTTCCAGGTTACTTCGACAAGAGAAGTTAGCAAAGCAATTTACGATCTAGCGACCCAAATTACTGGGGTAGAAACGTCTGCCATGGACTTTCGACACACGGCAGCTCAACGTCTTGTGGATGCAGGAGCGAGTCAAGAGGAACTGGCTGAATTTATGGGGCACGCCGACATCACGACCGGCCTTGTTTACTTCCAAACTTCGCCGAATCAAGCAGAGCGCGTAAATAAGGCACTAGCGATTTCATCCGTTTACCAACAGGTGGCCAAGATTGCACACGCTCAGTTCATAAGTCCAGAAGAGCTTGCGTCACTTAAAGAGGAGCAGCAAATTGCTGGCGTTCCGCATGGAATTCCAATAGCCGGTATAGGAGGTTGCGCAATAGGGCAACCATCTTGTCCGTACAACCCAATTACCTCCTGCTACGGTTGCAGAAAGTTCATGCCGGTCGCCGACATTGAGCTGCATAAGCGCGTCCTGAAAGATATGCGAGATGTTGTGCGGTTTTTTGTTGATGCTTCCCGGGCGGACGGCGAATCTCCTGCATTTTTGCAACTGCGACGTACATTGGTTGCTATTCAGTTGGTTGTCGATGAACTTGAGGGGCGTAATTGATGCACGACGGATTCACATCATTTATCCAGCACGGCAAAGCATTAGCACATGCACGCGGTATAGACTGGCAATTTCCGCTTGATGAACGCGGAATGTCTCATACAGGATGGAACCTAACGACAATTGTAGATAGTCCTCCGCCAAACTGCTATTTACGCGACTTGGGAATGGATGATAAAGCGCTGGCAGCTATTAATGCCCTGCGAGCGCACGATGGGCACCCTCCTCTTTCCAAGACGCCGTTAAGCACCGTATGGCAGGACTTAATCAAAGCAGCCACATGCGATCAGCTTCTGTTTAAGCGCAACACAACGACGCACATTATCCAGAACATCATTCGGCCGTTGAAGGTATTAGCTACCTGCGCGGGATCAATGGAGCCTTGGGAATTGACTGCTGATACGGCACGAGAAGCAATATCGCTCGCGACGAAAATTCAGGCTTCTGGAAAATTGGCTGACCTTATTGCTGGCATCATCAGGAACGTTATTGATGCCAATCATATCGCGAGAGCCTCTCCCCTCTACCCCGCTCTCGCTATTGCGCGCTTGCCCGTCAACACAAGTAGGAAATCTCGTTCCGCGAAATCAAAGGACGAGTTGCGCGACGATCTTGAAGCTCGTAAACGGGCGGAACGGCTTCCAGACCGGCGCGCCTTCTGGGAGCTGATCCGTATTATCTTTACCGAGCAACCGCGTACATTCAGCGATGCGCTTCGCTTCTCTGCACTAAAGGTATCGGTACTTACAGGCTTGCGCATTGGTGAAGTATCAATGCTGCCGGCAGATTGGATGCGCTACCGTGACTATTACTCTGCTAATGGGCAGCCAGCTGGCGAGCTAGGCGGTTATTCACGGGCTCTGATGCTCCGTCATTTCGCAGAAAAGCAACAGGCTCCCAATAGCGATAGCAGAGTGCTCTTTGAGGCCGCGCAGTATGTGCCGGAAATGTTTACGGAGATAGTTTCAGAAACGCTGAATGACACGGTTCGAATTACGCAGCCGCTTAGAGACACCCTGAAACGGCAAGTAGAGACTGGCAGACTGTTCCCAAATTACGACGTCAATGATCTGGTGCCGATTGTCGAACTTTATCCTCAAATTACAGGAAATCCATTCTGGTTGAGAATGGATCCTGAAGTGGTTGTAAATTTCGTAGCTAAATACCGTCAGGGATTTAACCCGGCCGCGCTGCTTGATCTGTCAAAATATCAGAACGCTCGCTATTGGGGAGCTGAAGAACCCGGCGCCTTGGATATGGCCATCTACATATTCCTCAACCGCTTTGTAAATAGTAAATCTGAATTAATGCGGCTATATGATTCTTCTGGCAGAAACTACGTTGCGGTAAGAAAAAAATGGAGTGATGTATATCTGCGCGTTGGAGAACTAGAAAACTATCTTTCTGTTGTTGCGCCAACTAAGCTCCCGGATTGGAAGCCATTTAAGCTTGAGGTTGGTACGCTCCAACCTTGGGAACTACTGTACCTGACGCCTAAACGCGCGCTATCGGAAGAGCGAAACGATGGAATTACCGATATCCTTAGGTGTTACGCCATAAGCGTTCCTGACGACAGACTAATTTCGCTGGCTATCGGTGAAGTCAAAGAGAATCGCGAATCTCTATTTATGAGGTACGGGCAAACAGATGCAGATCGGCAATTAACGCTAATTAGCCATTCGCTTCGCCACCTGCAGAATACCGAACTCTTCCGACTTGGTGTTGCCGATACAATCATCACCAAGCGTTTTAACAGACGCAGCGTTGCGCAAAGCTACGAATATGATCATCGAAGCCTAGCCGAGGAAATGGATACAATCGAGATCCCCGCAGAAGTCGAGGCTTCACTTGGCGACAAAGCATCAACAGTCGCACGCCTAATCCGAGCCGGGAAGGCAACAGGGCCGATCGTCGATGCCTTCCGGCAAATTCAAGGAGAGGAAGGCGATGACGTCGCATTTGAATTTCTGAAGGCGGAAGCGGATGGGTTTCACGTAACACCATATGGGCACTGCATTAATAGTTTCACAGTAGATCCCTGCCCCAAAAATCTTGAATGCTTTGCTGGGTGTGGGCACCTTACCGCAACTGACCTTCCGGAAAATCGGCGTCATTTAGAGAAATTAGAGCAGCGATTTCTGGTTGCGCTGTCTGAAGCGCAGGCCAAGCCCACAAATACGAAAGGCCGAAAAAATCAGATAGCACATGCCACCATTCGCCTAGAAAGTATCCAAAAGTTGTTAAACACCCCACATGGTCAACGCCCCTTCCCTACTGGACCTGACTTATCCAAAATGAAAAACAATAGGAGTGTTCTCGATGACTGATGCTGGTAATAGAGACCAACAAAAAGATTTATCTGCCGCTTCATATGATCCAGAGATGGAAAGCATTCTTAAGCAGATGTTGGAAAGCGATGACGATATAACAGCACGGGGCGTAATTCGCCTTCATTCCAAGTTAAGTGCTGCCTCATCCATCACTCGCAATCCTACCCGTTCAAAAATGCTCGCGATATATCAGGCCAAACAAGCAGAGTTTCGCAGATGGCGTAAGCGGCTGTCCAAAAGATCAAAAGATAGCTCTGCTATGGGTATGGCAGAAAAAGACATTAGGATTTCCGAGTTAGAGCGACAGGTCGAACTACTTACAGCATCACACGTCGCCATGTTGCGTGCAGTCGGAGAGCTTGGTGGATTTGCCAAATGGGCAAAATTCTTTAGCAACTATCAAGAAATCAGAAACGAAATAGCAAAAATGGGAGCTATGCCGGACGCAAAAATTTTCTAACGAGCATCATGTGTCGGCTTATCAGATATAAGGAGTGCCATGCCCTAAGCCTAAAATTCTGGAGGTGGGAAATGCCAAAGCTTGATACCATGAAAGACGAACCCACGATTCTGGGGCGACCCCGAGCGACGAGGGGGAGCTAAACAAACATGGCACCATTTGTTAGCGTTTCGCTAAACTCGTCGAAGCTGTTGCTCCGATGCAGAGTACGCACCTGCCAAAAGTAGAACGCCCGTAGAGGCCCACTATCAGCACAAGCACCCTCGCGGTACACCGTGCCTCGTGAGATGAGCGCCGTCCCACAATTTCCTCGAAGTGACCTTGGTCGTGCTGGTCCCCACCCTGCGTTCCAGTAGTAAAAGTCAGCGATGGCCTGATCTTCGACCTTGACCTCTAGCTGCCCATCACGAGGGGTGATTTCAACCTCATGCAAACCAGGCACCGTTGGAAAGAAGAGCCGTGACGGATACAGGTCGTGCTGGAGGTAGCCCATACGGTCGTAGTCGAGTGCTCCGGCCAGCGGCCAAGCCTTGCAGTCACCGTCCACCAGTTGTTCGAGAGTCGGAGGAACCACGATGATCGTTGTGCTGAGTGGTTCTACAACTGCGCTGGAACACATCTGCTCACGCATCCAGAAGGCCTCGAGATGAGCCGCCAAATCCGCATCATCAATGTTGCCGCCAGCGGCTTGCGACCATCGCACCAGAGACACCTCCACACACCTTTCCATAGACACCACGACTGGTGAATTGAAGGCGATTAGTTCGTCACCAGGACGCGCTACCTCGACGCGGGCAATGAGAGCTCGAAATGCTGCTTCTGTGTCGCCGTCGAAGTCAGTCAACGTCGGGAACCAAGCAGAACGTTGAGGCCGAAGCAAGGCCAGAGCTGGATGGACTGGCAGCGCCAAGAGCGACTTCTTATCTGCAAACTCGAGTGGCATGTTCCAGAACTGCTCGGCAACCGCCAGCGCACGAAGGTAGGCTGAAATAGCGCGCAGCGCGGCGCGCGCGGAAAGCTGGCCGATGACACCATTCCCCAGCGGACGCGTGAAGTGCCATGGATCGCCTTGGTATGGTGCATCCGGGTAGGCCGCTCGGTTCTCCGCCCACTCAAAAGCCATCTGTTTAACGAAAGGAAGCCCAGAATAGGCCTCAAGCTTGCTCATCGACGTCCGGAACGCCCTAGGCAAATCGGCCCCTTGAACGCCATTGAAGTCATCAGGGACCTCAAAGCCATCAGGCACCTCCGTCAAACCCTCGTCGATGGCTTGAGCCGCCAGATCAAAGCTATCTACCAGCAGTTCTGAGAGCAGGGAGGGCTTCAGGATGTTTTCAGCTAGCTCCGCAGCAGGCGAGTAGCCGTGCCCTTGTACTGCCATCCAGAAGATGAACAGAACCTCGACCACCTCGGCCTCGAGCTTGCGCGAACGTAGCAGTTGGAGCAGCGCGGACTCAGTCTTGGCCATCGCAGTTGGTTCACCCAGCCGAGCCGCCAGCTCCTGCATGGTCCACCACCGGGCGGATGTGGAAGGCCATCCGAGGCGGGCAATAAGAATGCTAAGGTCGTCCATCAAGCCCACCGACATGGAGGGCGAGACTAACTCAGCCGCCCAACAAGGCTGCTCCAGAGGAAGGGTACGGGTATCCTCGATGACACAATTGACCATGGTCTCCGCAAACCTCACGGCTTCCGCGATGCGCCCCTGTCGTACATAGAAATAAACCATCACATCCGTGGGTGCAACGCGCGGCGGCACGGGGGCATCGAACATGCCGTAGGTCGTCTGAGCCACAAACTCATCGCATCGCTGCGGATAGTATTCAGCGATCAAGTCAAGCCTGCTGCGGGTCTTGGTCTCACTCTCCATATACCCGATCCATCCGCCGCTCAGTATCTGCGCACGAACAAGATACTTCCATGCTGCATTCGCCCCGCTCAGCTTGCGCCTGGTGTGAAAGGCGAGGTCTGAAAGGAGCAAGACGTCCCGACGTCGCCCTTCTTCTGACAGAAGCAGTCCGTCGAGTGCTTCGAGCAACCTTCTGCCCTGCCCCTTGGTTACCCAGTGCTGATACCAGGCGCGAAGAAGCCTTGGTCGCTCGTCGTAGCTGCCTGACAAACTTTCGACTAGATCGTCCAATTGTTCAGGCTCAAAAGTCGTGACATCGCCCTCATAGGGCTTGCTGTCAATGCCACTCCCTGAGTGCTCTTTACGCTGCAGAAACCCCACGTCCCATCCGCCGTGTTCCTGAAGAACGCGAAGCCGCTCCGCAGCGCTCGCGCTACCGTCCTGAGCAAGTTGCTGAAGGATGTCGCGTATTTCAGGGTGCAGGCCGGTGCGCATCAGTGCGTCCAGGGGCCACCCTTCCTTCACACCCTGCTCCACGTATGCTCGCAGGCTGTTCTCTGCTTGCCACCAGTCTCCCGCGTGCGTGTGCTCCTCATACTTGACCACCAGCGCCAAAGGCTTCAACTTCGCCAGCAGCCGATCGGCCTCTGACAGCACATGCCTAGTGCCTTTTCCGTCCGTGTACTTCAAAACATGGTGGATCTGCGGTGCAACCCGGCCGAGCAGCCGGCGGGCATCTTCCGCTGCAACGTCGACTAGATAGCCGATGGCGTCGACCGTGTTGGCCAGTGTCGGGTCTTTGCGATGCCCATAGCCGGTCGTTAACTCCCAAGTCTGCCTGCAAAGCTGATGAGCTTCTAACGTCAAGTTGTGGGCCAGCGCAATCGCGCAGAGCTGTAGCGGCGTCTGAAGGCGCTCGCAGGTCTCCTCCCATACCTCCGCATCAAGCAATGAACGTTGAGACTGAACGAATGACGCAGCGGCTTCATCGCTCATCCTGGTTAGTGACCCGGCTGCGTATTGGGCGCGAAAGGACGCGCCGTCGAACCATTTGCACTGCCTGGCCATGTCCATGGTTTCTTCGGTCAGGGCTACATCGTCGATGTTGTCCAACAGGATGCTGCCAAGGCGGATGTCGCAAGCGATGCGATGCAGCGCCCTTCTAAAGTCCTCGGCAGCTGAACTCCAGTCATGGCTCTGCCTGAACCGCCGGAACTCGAGTGGTTCGAGCAGCGCAAAAAGCTCATGGAAGTCCACGAATTCTCCGCGCCACCAGTGATGCGCGACTTGGGCACCGACGGCGGAGAGCGCATCAAGGAAGTCAGTTATGTTCTCTCTATCTTTATAGATAGGTGCTCGCGCGTACTCGAAGGCGGTCTGGTCCTCCGCAGCCATGCATAGGCCTAGGTGTACGGCGCTGAAGAACCAGTGGTGCGCGAGAGCCGACAAGTCTTCCTTGCGTTCGTAGTAGTCGCCTTTTAGCCACTCCACTGGGATCGGCTCGTTCAGCGGCTTGGAGGAACGGGTGAGCGCCGCCCCGACAGCAGCAACACAAGGTGTCCGAGCAAGCGCGTTAAAGTCATCACGCTCGGCAATGCTTACCCTCGCCTTCGCGTCCGCGCGGATGCACGCATCACTGATGATGTTCTTTCTCTCTCCGCTGGCGAGCGGAGCAACAACCCTCATCAAGTCGTCCAGGCTACCCTCATCAACCAGCATCTGGACTCGAGGCAACCATACGGCAGGGCCGTTCTTATCCACCAGCCTCGCGAGCGCCGTTGGAGTGGCACCGATAGTGCCAAGTCGTGCGAATGCGCCGGCCAAGAACTTGAACTCATCCGATCTAGTGCTCGATGCATAACTGCCGGAGAACCGGTTCAAGCCCCTAAACCGACGAAGCACCTCTTCACCGCACATTTCAGCTAAAGCTTGGTCGCCTCGATCGCGCAGGGCCAGCCCAAGCGCTGCAACGCGCAGGATGTCCGTCTCATGTCTGGAGGCAATGGCTTCACGTACTACGCCTTCCTCCGTAGCTAGTGTCAATGTGAAGGAGATGAGCTTGGCCAAGTCGTCGTTCTGCATCTGGAACTCACTGCCACCAACCATCCGAGCCTTGAGGTGCTCTAGACGATAAGCATCCGCGAACTGGGTGGTCTCAAGCGCTGCAACCATGGCTTCTGAGAGCAGCGTGTCAAACAACGACTCGGGATAACCTTCCTCAAGGCGAAGCATGACCCAATCGCGGGTAAGCCCCGTAATAAGATTTTTGGGGTTGCCCAGCTTGGCTTGAACCGTCCATAGCCAATTCACGCGTAGCGAGGTGGGAGCAGAGCTTTCAAGCCAGTTCGCAACAGCAGGCATCAGTTCCTTGATGCGATCTTCGTAGTCTGCTGTCGCGCGTACGAAGACCGCCAAGCTCTCGTGGAAGATCTTGAGGCCTGCCGCCGACGAGTGAAGCAAATGTTCCACGCTCCCGACTTGAGGCTCAGCCGCTTTGATTACAGCGGCAATCTCGGCGAACGCGGTCCTTGGCCAGAAGAACGGAAAGGCACAAACCAACCGAAGCGTATCCTTGAGGCTTGGAAGAAGATCTTCCCACAGCGACGCGTAGTAGAACTTTGCGTCCTTGCTCAAGTCTCCCTTAAGCTGCTGAACATCCCATGGGGACAGCTTTCGGGCAGCATGCTCCAGCTCTGCGGTCGCGTAGACAACATGAAGAGGATGTCCGTTGGTTCTTGCACGGAGCGCGGATGCAGCTCCCTGTAATTGCTCCTCGGCCTGCCCCTCCCCTTCAAGGCCTGTTGTGAGCCTGCCCTCTTGGACCGCTTTACGAAGGTATGAAAGGACGGCGTTCTCGGACATCGCCGGCAACGTGTGCCATCCTGCCTTCGGCGCTACGGCGAGCAGGTCCGTCGGCAATTGGGCGTCATCTACAGGTTGAGTACCGACTAGCAGAACCATGTTATCCGGGCACGGAATCACTTGGGAGAAGAGGTCTTCCAGAGGCTGCTTGTCCTTAGCGTTGGTGCGCCAAACATGATCTAGACCGTCGAGAATAAGCACAAACGGCTTGCTTAGTCCTTTGTAATGGGAAGCACATGCCTCCAGAAGTGCCCGCAGACCTCCCACTGCCACCGGAACGTCATCGCCAAGCTGCTTAACCTGAGCCCGAATGGACTGCTCGACCACGTAGCTGTTCACCCGGTCGCGGCCTCGCTCCGTCGTCGATAGGAAGTAGTGATGGCGCACCGTCGGAATATCCTGTTCGGCAAGGGTGTCGCACAAGGCGCTCAGGTAGGTACTCTTTCCGCGACCAGGCGGCCCTGTCAGAACTATCACATTCCCGGCAGCACCGATTACGTCCCGGACAAACTCCTTATGAAACGTCGCATCCGGCACTTCATATCCCTTGGGGATCACGAAGTCCTCGGGCAGCGGTGCCGGCGGCGACGCTCGCAGGATTGCGCGGACTTCTGCCAGCATGATCCAGCCATCCGGAGCCGGGACGTTCCTTTGCGTCGCCCAGTTCAGAGCCACGTTTTTGAGGATCGCGATTCCTTCGGGGGTGCCATGCATCCGAAGTCGCGCATCGACCTCGTGCTCCAGCGTGACATAACCTTTGTCGCTGTGGCGAATGCGCAGCTGACTGAAAAACTCTTCGCAGTCTGCGGCGCTGCCAAGCTCAGCGATGACCTCCGAGCGCTTCGGCTCAGGGATCTTGGCAAACGAAATCCTGCCAGCATCCAAGCAGGCCTCGATAGCGGCATCCGGCCGACGGTTTGTCGTCAGCGAGATTTCACCCATGCGCGCCGGTTCAAGCTTCTTGAACGCATCGAACCACTTGCGAAGCATTGACCTCGACCGCGCTGTCTTGCCGGCCTTCTCGAGCATCCAGTCCCAAGAAAGCAGATGTGCGTCCGGGTTCGGGGTGAACTTGACCTGCTGAAGGTCGACAAGACCGTCGCTTCGCTCGACGACGATGTCGTCCAGCCCCGTTGGCGCGATGGTCTCGTCGTCGCACTCGAATTTCACCCGGCTGTAACGAGTCGGTGCGTCGAGCCAATCGCACAGGACTTTGAGGCCCTGCCGATTTTGGTAAATGTAGCCGGCCGCAGTGATTGCAGTGTTCTTGATGTTCTCAGACATGGTCGCGAGACGTGAAGAGTTCGGTCTTGATCCAAGTGCCCAGTGCGTCCACTCGCACGAACTTTGTCGGAACAGGGTATGGCGGATGAACCATCCAGTAGTACACGTCACGGCTCACGTAGAGCTCGACATGTCTGACGGGCTTGGCTTCCGATTTCGGCCACTTCAGCAGCTCAAGCATCCTTGCGCGATTCTTCTCGAGGAACTGCCTTCGGCGCAGGATTCGACTGAACTGACCAGCCTTGTCGTCCTCTGCCTTGCCGAATATTCGGTCACGGAATCGACGACCATCTTTTACTGTGTACGATGGCTGGTTGTACTTACACTCCACTGTCACGAGCAGGTTCTCATCTGGCCAGTATGCGAAAACGTCGAAGTCGCCAACGTCTTCGAACGCTTCCCCGCGAAATCTCCTGAAGAAGTCGATGCCTCGCTGGACGAACGGGGTGTGCCGACGAAATATCTCCTCGGTGCGAAGCTCCAGCCGCTTCTCAATGCTCTCTTTGACCTCCCTAATGACTGGTTCAACATGGGGCCAGTCGAAGTCAGCCGGGAGATAGCCGTCCCTCACCGCGGACATCCAGATATTAAACGATCGGCTGGTTGCCTCTGCCCCCCAACGCAGGTTCGTGCCATCGACAACCAGCGGCCTAATCGTGTATCGATGGATTCGCTTACTGTGCTCCCAGTATGGAACATCTGCCTCATCGACATCTCTCCCGGACAGTCTGCGAACACCTTTCTCCGAAAGCGTGATGAATTCGACAATCCTTTCAGCCTCGGCAAAATCAAGTCTTTCGATGCTGTCAGCCAGAACTTGTGCGATACGGCTTGGAGCAGCAACATATGATAGCGAGAGTTCTTCACCAAAACCGTACCTCTGGGCTTGTGACAAGACCATGAGAGCGGTGATTAAGCTCTGCAGATCAAATCCCAAGTCAGCTGAGAAAGCAATCTTTAACTTCTCTGAGGACAGCAAGTCCTCCGATGCACCTTCCACAGCATCTTTGCTATTTACTCCAAGCCCCAGCCGTGACTTGGCATACTCGTGTGCGAATTCCGCCTCTCGGTCATCGGAGCCGGTCGAGTAGAAAACCTCTGGAATGTACGAGTCGTCGATCACAACACCACCAACATCTATGCCGTTATGAAGGACATCGCTAGCTCCGGTGAGCACCATGAACCAATCAACTAGGCCAACCAGCTCGCGCAGTACATCGTCAGTGACTTCCCCGTTTCCGGTCGCCGGTGAACTGACAGTTTTTTCCAGCAAATATCGATAGTGACGAGCAGTAGAGCCAAACTCTTTACGAGCTTGTTCAATGGCATCCAGCCTGTCGTAATCCACGTCATGTGCGAGGCTCTGTCGGGCCCTTTGAATTTTCGCTCGCTCGGTGATAAGGAGCGCATCATGCTGCTCAATGAATGCTTGGATAAGTTGATGCCTATCAAGCGATGAGAGCCTACTCTCGATGTGCAGACGCAGGCGGGCGCTGGCAGGATCAATTCTGGCCTTGGCATCGGACAGCTCGTATTGCCCTGGGATCAGGCCGAGCGCCATGATTTCCGTAGCCAAGTGTTTTCGTGCAAGCTTGTATTCGGTGGGCGAAGGAATGACGGGCTCAACGTAATCGGGGACATCGACGTTTCGGTCAACGACTCTTAGGTGGTAACGAGCCGGCTCCGACGCTCTGCCGCGAAGCTGGTCTCCAATGCCGCTTGGCAAGCCCAATCCGCTCGTAGCGAGGCACATTTCGAGCGTCTCCAGCAGGCAACGAATCTCGAACGATCCGTCCTTGGCTGCGTTTAACCCTGCGAGCACTGCGCGAGTGTCGACCTGTAAATGATACGAGCACATACGGCCAACGTCCTCTTTCACTGAAATAACAGCTTTCACGAAATCCTCAATTGCTTGAGGAGCTTCCCCATCGCCAACGGCGCTGGAAGGGGCTGGTCCGCAGATAAACAGAACATGTGGCTGTCGAAACAGAGGAATCTCCGACAGTTGTTCACGGCAGCGGTAGGTGCTGTCCGCAAGGAGTTGGGCAAAGAGGTCGACCATGCGAGCATCCTCGATCCGCAG
>JBAZYW010000029.1:0-16039 GCA_041659125.1 Gallionellaceae bacterium
GAAAATTGGGATGGCGTGTTTAACCGGGATGAAAAATGATTCGGGTCGAACAGATTAGATCGCAAATTCCTAAAATGAATTATTCGCGCTATTCTTGGCAATGCGTCCCACAGATACAGTTCAGCTGCTTTTTTTAATGCCTAAATATTAAGATGGTGTACATGATGCGTATTCTTATAACCTTTCTCTGTCTGATAAGTTCGTTTGTTTATACATCCGTCTATGCGGCTGAATCCGCATCTTCCGGCGATCTTGCCAAGGCGGAGTTTGTAAAAGAAATACCCATGATCAAGGGCGCGCAAAAGCTGCTGGGCAGCAGCGGAGAGCGTTTGTACTTTGCGCTTAAGGATGGGGCGGTAGCGGTGTCGGATATTGAAGGCAAGCAGATACAAACGCTGCAAGCAAAAGATGGCGGCGATCCTGTTTTGAAAAAGCCTGAATCCGTTGCGATCTGGAGGGGCGTCGTCTATGTGGCGGACAGCGAGCTCAATCAGATTGCCATGTTTTCATCGGAAGGAAAGTACGAGGGGAGCTTCGGCGCTAAAAAGAGCGGATTCTTCGGTTCGAGCGACGGTGCGCATGCGTTGAACAAGCCCCGTGGCGTGGCGGTTCATGAAGGCATTGTGTATGTTCTGGATAGCGGGTCGAAGAGAATATTGATGTTCGGCAGCAACGGCGTTTTCTTGAGTCCTTTAGATATCAAACCGTCATCCGGTGCCAAGGCGGCGAAAGATCAGGCAGAGGCCTATAAATTGCACGAACCTGTCGATATCAAGGTGGATATCGCGGGACGAATCTATGTGCTGGATGGTGAGGTCAAAGTCTATAGTTTGAGCGGTGAATATTTGCGCACCATTCCATGGGATGGTGAATTGGGCGCATTCGCCGTTGCTCAGGACGGCGTGTATGTCGTGAAGAGTCAGGATTTTACGATTCAGAAATACGACTTCAATGACAAGCTCTTGTACCGGTTCGGCGCCAGAGGGGACGAGCCCGGTAAGTTGAAGAGTCTATCCGGCTTGGCGGTTGCCAAGGATCGCCAAGTCGTTTTGGCGGATACCGCCAAAGGCGCGTTGAATTATTTTGTGGCAGATGCGGGGCCGCTCATCGAGGTTGTTCCAAGGTCGCCTACCCGGGTGTTTGTGCAAAGCATGGGCGAGATTCCCGTTGCCGTAAGTAAGTTGGTGTGGAACGGCAAGGATACGATTTACGGGATCGATTCTGATCAGAAAGCGGTCGTTTCCATTCGCAACGGCAAGGTGGAGACGTCGGTCAAACTTAAGGATGTCACGCCTGTCGCCGTGGCCGTTGATTCGGGCGGGGCGCTATGGGTGCTCGATAAGAGACGGGTGCTCAAACTTGATGCGGCGGGAAAAATGCTACCGGGTTTCGGAAGCGAAGGCTCGGGCGACGGGCAGTTTGGTGACACGACCGATCTGGCGATTTCTGCATCGGGCAAGATATATGTGGCCGATAAGAGAAATGGTTCGGTGCAGGTATTTAACGGCGACGGGACGTTTCTGCATGCCATACGCAAATTGCTAACCCCCGTGGCGCTGGCTGTCGATGCGCAGGATAATTTGTACGTGTTGGAAAAAACACGCAATCTCATTTCGATTTATTCTGCCCAAGGTGCGCCGATAGGAAGTATGGGGAAAGAGAAAGAGGGGCATCCGGGAAATCTACAAAAGCCTGTGGCATTGATGGCGACCTCGGATGATATTTCAGTGCTAGATGGCAATCTGGTTAAGGTCTATTCCCGTAAAGGAGAATATCTGCGTTCGTTCGGTGCCGAAGGGAAGGGGCGGGGCGAGCTGGACGAGCCGATTGCAATTGCATTGAAAGACGATATGACGTTTTTTATTGCCGAACAAAAGCGGATACAGACTTTTGTGACGCAATACAAACCCGCTGCGCCCCAGCATTTGGTGGCGAAGGATGACTTGCATAGCATTGAGTTAAGCTGGGATGCCGTAACGCTGCCCTATGTTAAACAGTATCAGATATATCGTTCGAAAGACGAGCGTGGCGGCTTTGTGCGCGTGGCGACAGTGGATGCGAACCGCTTTGTTGACCGCGGTTTGGAGGTGGATGGGAAATATTTTTATAGCGTTGCAGCCGAGACCCGGTTGGGTTATGAGGGCGCGACCAGCGCGCTGGCAAGTGGCATCTCGAAAAAATATACCCCGCCGGCCTTGGATCTCGTTCAAGTCGAGGCTTCTGCATGGCAAGTCAAAATGACATGGAAGCCGATAGAGTCTGAATTTGTCAGTTCATACATCATTTACCAAAAAGAAGGGAATGCTTTTACCAAGATAGGCGAAGCCATTGCGCCGGAATTTACCAAAGAGGCGCTGACGCCCAATACGAAATATACCTACTACATCGCTGCCCATAGTTCGGACGGAATCGATGCGGAAAAGATCGCGGTTGATTTTTCCACCTTGGCTTTCAGTAAGGCACCGTTGGAAATCGAGGTGGTGAAACTGCGTCCGATTTTCTCAAATACCTACAAACTATATGAGGATAGCGGGGTGGGAGTAGTCAAACTCACCAATAATACCAACAAAGACATGGACGGGGTTACGTTCTCTTTTCTGTTAAAAGACTTCATGGATTTTGCAACGGAGAGCAAGTTGGACAAGTTGCGCCCTGGGCAAAGTGCCGAGATCAAACTCAAGGCTGTGTTCAATAACAATATCCTTAATGTGACTGAAGACTCTTCGGTGCAAGCGATGTTGGAAGCCAGTTATTTCGACAATGGGAAGCGCGAGTCTTATAGTAAAAACTCGACCGTCAGTGTTTACGAAAAGCACAAATTATTGTGGGATGAGAGGGAGCGCTATGCCTCGTTCATCACACCCAAGGATCAGCCGCTGATGTCTTTTGTGCGTTCTGTCGTGACCCAATACAAGGATACGAAAGACGAGCCTCAATTGGCCGCTGCATTGTTCAATGCCGTGGGGGTGTATGGGCTGACTTATATCCAGGATCCGAATAATCCTTATCAGGTGGTTTCCGGAAAAACGAATGTGGTGGACTACATCCAGTTTCCCAGAGAAACACTGGAGCGCAAGTCGGGCGACTGTGACGATCTGGTGGCGTTTTATACTTCCGCGCTGGAAAGCATGGGGATATCCACGCGCGTGGTCGAAGTTCCCGGGCACATGTTCATGATGTTCTCTACCGGCATCCCCGTAGAGGAGGACGGTTACACCATGGACGACATGTATGTCATTTATGACGACATGTTGTGGATACCCGTGGAGACCACCGTGGTGGGAAGCCCGTTCGTCAAGGCGTGGGAGTTGGGGGCGAAGCGCTACTACGAGTGGAAGGACAAGGGGCTGACCATACTCAATATCCAACACGCATGGGAAACCTATAAGCCCGCGAGCTTGGCCGAGTCCAAGTGGAAGCCCGGCGAGGTGAGCAAGGAGAGTATCGATAAAAAATTCCCCAACGAAATCTCGTCGATGCTTAAAATCAGTTCGCAGACCAAGACTCGGCTCTACCGTCAGCAGATCGAGAAAAATCCCGGCGATGTGAATGCCCATCTGCAAATCGGTATCGTGCTGGCGAAGCTGGGAGACAGGCTGGAGGCGATGAAATATTTTGACAAAACTATCAGCCTGCAACCCGGCAATGCGGCTGCGCTGAATAATCGCGGCAATCTGCTCATGATCGACGATAAATACAAGGATGCACAAAAAGCCTATCGCGAGGCTACCCGGGTCAGTCCGGACGATCCCGAGATTTGGATCAATCTGGCAAGGGCACATAAAGCGGTCAATGAGATCAAGGACGCTCAAGCCGCATTTATCGAAGCGCAGCGTTTGGATCCGGGCATCAAGAAAAAATACAAGGCACTTGGGCTGGAGTTGTCGAACACGCTGTAATGAATGGAACCCGGATAATCCATAGATTTCCTACGTCCCTCATGGGGAAACAGTAGGATATGGATAATCCGGATTGAAACGTCAATCACTAAAGGAGGTTGTCATGAAAAGAATCATCGTGTTGTTTCTTGTAGTGGTCAGTGCATTTAGTTCCGCAGCAATTTATGCCGCCGACAGCAATGCGGGGTCATCGAGTCTGTGGGAGCGGCTACGCAAGAAAATAGAGTCTTTCACCCCGCAGAAAAAGATTGGTGCGACCAATGCTGTCGGCGGAGTGCGCGGTGCGCCTTCGGATGCGAACGACCTTTATTGGAAAGGCGAAGCGAGCCACGAGGTGATCGATGCGGATGAGTTGGGCGCGTTCAAGAAAGCCATGGATTTGGCGGCGGCGGGAGAAACCCAGCAAGCTCATGCTGCGTTCGCGGAATTCATAAAGAAACATCCTGACAGTAGCTTGCGCAAGGATGCGGATCAGGCATTGGCAGCGCTGGCAAAATAATCCGGGTTGTGTTGCTGCCGGGCAAGTTTTGTCGCTAAATGGACCCTTGCAGTGTGCAAACGAACAAGCCCGCGCAAGCGGGCTTGTTCGTTTCAGGCTTGTCAGCGTGAGTCGGTTGGGAAATGCTAAATGCGCTGCGCCAGTTCGGCTGCCTTGCCGAGATAAGTTTCAGGGCTGAGGGCATGCAAGCGCTGTTTCTCCGTCGCGGGAATATCCAGGGTCTCGATGAACGTTTGCAGCGATGCGCGATTGATACCGTTCTTGCCGCGCGTGAGCTCCTTGAGCTTGTCGTACGCATTTTCAATGTTGTAACGGCGCATCACGGTTTGAATCGGCTCTGCCAAAACTTCCCAGCTGTTGTCCAAGTCTTCTGCCATGCGTTGCGGATTGGCTTCCAGTTTGTTCAATCCCTTCAGGCACGACTCGTAGGCCAGCAAGGTGTAGCCGAGCGCCACGCCCATGTTGCGCAGCACGGTGGAGTCGGTCAGGTCGCGCTGCCAGCGCGAGATGGGCAGCTTCTCGGAAAGATGTTTCAACAGCGCATTTGCCAACCCCAAATTGCCTTCCGCATTTTCGAAGTCGATGGGGTTTACTTTGTGCGGCATGGTGGACGAGCCGACTTCTCCCGCCACGACTTTTTGTTTGAAATAACCGAGCGAGATGTAGCCCCAGATGTCGCGGTTCAGGTCGATCAGGATGGTGTTGGTGCGCGCGAACGCGTCATAGAGTTCGGCCATGTAATCGTGCGGCTCGATCTGGATGGTGTAAGGGTTGAAAGTGATGCCGCGTGCGCTGACGAAGCACTGTGCAAAACTTTCCCAATCGACGTCGGGATAAGCGGACAAGTGGGCATTGTAGTTGCCTACCGCGCCGTTGATCTTGCCCAGAATCTCGACCTTGGCGATGACTTCGCGGGCACGAGTCAAACGGTGCACGACGTTTGCCATTTCTTTGCCCATTGAGCTGGGCGTGGCGGTTTGTCCGTGGGTGCGGCACAGCATGGGTACGTCTGCAAGCTGGTGTGCCAAGCCGCGCAAGCGGATGATGAGCGCATCCAAAGCGGGCAGCATCACTTCTGCGCGGCCGTGTTTGAGCATGAGCGCGTGGCTCAAATTGTTGATGTCTTCCGAAGTGCAGGCGAAGTGGATGAATTCCAGCACGCCGGAGGTTTCAGGATTGCCCGATAGTTTGTCGCGCAGCCAGTATTCGATGGCTTTCACATCGTGGTTGGTACGGCGCTCGATGGTTTTGATCTGCTCCGCATCCGCCTCGTTAAATTGCGCGGCGAGCAGGTCGAGTTGTGAAATCGTGGCAGCTGAAAACGGTTTAATCTCAACGATGGCCGGCTCGGCGCTGAGCGCTTTCAGCCACTCGATCTCGATCAGCACGCGATAACGGATCAAGCCGAATTCGCTGAAGTGGTTGCGCAAGGCGTCTACTTTGTTGTGGTAGCGGCCATCCAGAGGGGATAGAGCGGTGAGGGCTGTCAGAGTCATGGTGTGTGCTTTTGTAAAAAATAAACTGGCGCTATTTTACCCGCGCACAGGATAAGCGGCGGGGCTTTTCAGCAGCCTTCGATGATACCTCCGCCCAGGCAGACTTCACCGTCGTAAATCACGACGGACTGTCCGGGGGTGACGGCCCATTGCGCTTGATCAAAGTTGAAATCGGCGCGCAGCGGGGAGGGTAACTCAATGCGGCAAGGTGCATCCGCCTGACGATAGCGTGTTTTCGCTGCGTAGGCGCGCGTAGTTTCCGCAGCGTTACCGGAAATCCAATGCATGTCGATCGCGCTTAAATGCGGGCTGAGCAGGGCGGGGTGGTCATGCCCCTGTACCACGATCAGGCGATTGTTCGCCATGTCTTTGCCCGCGACGAACCACGGCTCGCTAGTGGTATCGCGCGAGCCACCGATGCCCAAGCCCTGACGTTGGCCGATGGTATAGAACGACAGCCCCATGTGTTTGCCCACCACCTTGCCCTCCGGCGTGAGCATCTCACCTGGCTTGGTGGGTAAGTAGCGATTTAAAAATTCGCGGAAGGGACGCTCGCCGATAAAGCAAATGCCGGTGCTGTCCTTCTTGGCATGATTGGAGAGCTTGTGTTCGCGCGCGATGTCGCGCACTTGCGATTTGAGCAGTTGTCCGAGCGGAAACATCGCCTTGGAAAGTTGCTGTTGATTCAGGCGGTGCAGAAAATAGCTTTGGTCTTTGCTGTCGTCCTTGGCCTTGAGTAGCTGGAAGTTGCCATTCTGTTCGCGCACTTGCGCGTAATGCCCGGTGGCAATAGCGTCCGCGCCCAAACGGATGGCGTGATCCAGAAAAGCTTTGAACTTGATCTCCGAGTTGCACAGGATGTCCGGGTTCGGTGTGCGTCCTGCCTCGTATTCACGCAAAAAATAGCTGAACACGCGGTCTTTGTATTCCTTGGAGAAATTCACCGCCTCGATGGGGATGCCTATAGTGTCGGCCACGGCGACCGCGTCAATCAAATCCTGACGCGAAGAGCAATATTCGCTGTCGTCATCGTCTTCCCAGTTTTTCATGAACAGGCCGATGACTTCGTAGCCCTGTTGTTTCAATAACAAAGCGGTGACAGAAGAGTCGACCCCGCCGGACATGCCGACAACGACACAGCGCCTAGTCATAATGTGTGAGCAGTTCGAGCGGGTAACGTTTTCCAGCCAGATAGTCTTCTACGCAGCGCAATATCAACGGGCTGCGATGGCGCGACTGAGTAGCGCGTATGTCGTTCAGGGACACCCAAGTGGCTTGCACGATGCCTTTGTCCAGAGCGCGCTCGGGGTGATGCGCGAGTATGCGTCCGCCGAAAGCGAAGCGCAGGTAAGTGGTGTCCGAAGCTTGCGAATGCCAGCGATAGATGCCGATCAGGTATTGCGGCTCAAAGTCGTAAGCCGATTCTTCCAGTACTTCGCGGGCAACCGCCGTAAGGAGAGATTCATCGGGTTCGAGATGCCCGGCAGGCTGGTTGAACAGCAAGCCCTGCGAGGTGTGTTCCTCTACAAGCAAGAATTTGCCTTCTTGCTCAATTACTGCCGCAACGGTGACGTTGGGTTTCCAAATCATGATGGATATTTTTCGCCAATAAAAAAGGCAGGGTCGCCCCTGCCTTTTTTAACTACAGCAATATTACTTAGCGGCAGCAGCAGGAGCAGCGTCAGCAGCAGGAGCTGCTTTCTTTGCTTTCTTTGCTTTTTTGTGCTTCTTAGCTGGCTTTGCTTCAGCAGCAGGAGCAGCAGCCTTAGCAGCAGGAGCGGCAGCAGCAGGAGCAGCGGCAGCAGCAGGAGCAGCGGCAGCAGCAGGAGCTTCGTTAGCAACAGCAGAGAAAGAAACAACAGCGAATACAGCAGCGATCAGTGTGGACAACAGTTTCATGTAAGACTCCATTTTAGTAGGTTGATAAACGTTTATGACACTACTAGTGTCAGCGGCAATAACGCGCCGCCTCCCATTGCGTTGACAAACCAACGCAATTTTTTAACTTGGTGCCGGGAGGGGGACTCGAACCCCCACATCCTTTCGAACACTGGATTTTGAGTCCAGCGCGTCTACCGATTCCGCCATCCCGGCTTGGGAAGGCGCGAATTATCCATGAAACGCTAGGCTTCATCAACTACAATGCGCGCTTTTTATTTGCCCGCTTGGAATTTATGCGTACCGAAGATTTTGAATTTGATCTGCCTGAACGCTTGATAGCGCAGCATCCGCCTTTGCAACGCGGCGCGAGCCGATTGTTGCAGGTGGGCGATGCGGGGCTGATAGACAGCCAATTCGCCGACCTTCAAGGGTTGGTGCGTGAGCATGACCTGCTGGTGCTGAACGATACGCGCGTACTGAAAGCGCGCCTGTTCGGCGAAAAAGAGAGCGGCGGCAAGGTCGAGGTGCTGGTTGAACGGGTGTTGAACGAGCATGAGGTTTTGGCGCAAGTGCGCGCCAGTAAGACTCCCAAGCCCGATAGCCTCCTGTTGCTGGCAGAAAAGCTGCGGGTGCGCGTGTTGGGGCGCGAAGGCGAATTTTTCCATTTGCGCTTTGAAGAGGCAGAAGCAGTGGCTATTTTGTTGGAGCGCCACGGGCATTTGCCGTTGCCGCCGTACATCACTCATGCCGCTGGCAGCGAAGATGATACGCGTTATCAAACCGTGTTCGCGCGCGCGCCGGGGGCGGTGGCCGCGCCTACGGCAGGGCTGCATTTCGATGAGATCATGCTGCAAGCGTTGCGCGACAAAGGGGCGAACATTGCCTATGTGACTTTGCATGTCGGCGCGGGAACCTTCAAGCCGGTGCGTGCCGAACACATCGAAGAGCACGTTATGCACAGCGAGCGCTACACCATTCCGCAAGCCACGGTGGATGCCATCCGCGAAGCCAAGGCACGGGGCGGGCGCGTGATCGCGGTGGGAACGACCAGCTTGCGCGCCTTGGAAAGCGCGGCGGCTGGCGGAGAGTTGCTTGCCGGGACAGGGGAGACGCGCATTTTCATCACACCGGGTTATCGCTTTAAGGTGGTGGAAGTACTACTGACCAATTTTCACTTGTCGCGTTCCACGCTGCTGATGCTGGTGTGCGCTTTCGGCGGAATGGATAAGATGCTGGCTGCGTATCGCCATGCAGTGGCAAACGAATATCGCTTTTTCAGTTACGGCGATGCGATGTTGATCGAAAGAGAACAATGAAATTTACCTTACACAACACTTCGGGTGCGGCACGTCGCGGCACCTTGGATCTGGCGCACGGCAAGCTGGAAACCCCGGCCTTTATGCCTGTCGGCACTTATGGCACGGTCAAGGCGATGTCGCCGTTGGAATTGAAAGATATGGGGGCGCAGATCGTGCTCGGCAACACGTTTCACCTGTGGCTGCGTCCCGGGCTGGAAGTGATCGCGGCGCACGGCGGGCTGCATCGTTTCATGGGCTGGGATGGCCCTATCCTTACCGACTCCGGCGGCTTTCAGGTATTCAGCTTGGGCCCATTGCGCAAGATCACCGGCGGCGGCGTGGAGTTCAGGTCGCCCGTGAACGGCGATAAATGTTTTCTGTCGCCGGAAGAATCCATGCGCATCCAGAAGGTGCTCAATTCCGACATCGTGATGATTTTCGATGAATGCACGCCGTATCCGGCGGACGAGCAGGTGGCGGGTGTATCTATGCGCCTCAGCTTGAGCTGGGCGGAGCGCAGCAAAAAAGCGCACGAAGGCAATCCGAATGCGCTGTTCGGCATAGTGCAGGGCGGCATGCACGAGCATTTGCGCGACGAGTCTTTGGCGGGCCTGGTCGATATCGGCTTCGACGGTTTTGCCATCGGCGGCCTGTCGGTGGGCGAGCCGAAAGAAGACATGCTGCGCATCCTCAAGCACACCGCGCCGCAATTGCCGCAGGACAAGCCGCGCTACCTGATGGGCGTGGGCACGCCGGAAGACTTGGTGGATGCGGTGTCCGAAGGTATCGACATGTTCGACTGCGTGATGCCGACGCGCAACGCCCGCAACGGCCATCTGTTCACCCGCTTCGGCGACGTGCGCATCAAAAGCGCGCAATACCGGCTGGATACCAAGCCGCTGGACGCGCAATGCACCTGCTACACCTGCCGCAACTTCACGCGGGCTTATCTGCACCACCTGCACAAGCTGAATGAGATACTCGGGGCAAGGCTCAATTCCATCCACAACCTGCATTATTATCAGGAGTTGATGAGCGACATGCGTAAAGCCATTGAGCGCGACCAGTTTGCCGAATTCGTGGCTGAGTTCCATCGTGCGCGTGCCGGCTTGTGAGCGCCTGTTTTTGACATGGCGCGCGTAGCAAAACAGTCATGTCTTCCATGCTAGAATGCGCGCCTTTGATTTTTTACACCGGAGAAGATACAAATGATTTCTATCAGCAACTTGTTCATCAGTAACGCATACGCCGAAGGCGCCGCTCCTGCCGCAGGTGGTGGCATCATGGATTTTCTGCCATTGATCGCATTGTTGGCGGTGTTCTATTTCCTCGTACTGCGTCCGCAACAGAAGCGCGCCAAGGAAGTGAAGGTCATGCTGGAAGCAATGCAAAAAGGCGATGAAGTCGTTACCACCGGTGGCGTGCTGGGCCGTGTAGCCAAAGTGGGCGAAACCTATGTTTCTGTTGAAGTGGCCGAAGGCGTCACCATCAATGTGCAGAAAATTGCGATTCAAACCACGCTGCCAAAGGGCACTATCAAGTCTATCTAATTAACACCGTCTAGCTTACCGGGATGCTGCAATGAATCGTTACCCGCTGTGGAAGTATCTGTTGATCGCCGTCGTGATTGTGTTCGGTTTTCTGTACACGCTGCCAAACTTTTATGGCGAAGCGCCGGCGGTACAAGTGCTGCCGCTGCGCGCCAACTTGAAGGCGGATACGGCGCTGTTAAAGCGGATAGAGGATGCGTTGCATGCAGCGCAGCTGAATCCCGATGCGTTGTCGCTTGATGCAACCAGCGTCAAGGCGCGCTTTGCCGATACCGACAGCCAGCTGAAAGCCAAAGATGTGTTGCACAGCCAGTTGGGCGAGGACTATGTGGTGGCGTTGAATCTGCTGCCGCGCTCACCGCAGTGGCTGGCAAACTTTGCTTCGCCTATGTATCTCGGTCTGGACTTGCGTGGCGGCGTGCATTTTCTGTTGCAGGTGGACATGAAAGGCGCGCTGGATAAGGCGTTGGAATCCGCTTCCAGCGACATTCGCAGCACCCTGCGCGAGCAGAACATTGCTTACTCGGGCGTGAATCGCGATGCATCTTTGGTGTCGGTAAAGTTTCGCGATGCGGCAACGCGCAGCAAGGGCGAGACTGAACTCAAGCAACGTTTTAGCGGGTTGGAATTCGTGGAGCGCGATGAAGGCAGTGATTATTGGCTGAATGCGCGTCTCAAGCCCGTGGAAGAAACGCGTATTCAAGAGACCGCCGTGCAGCAAAACCTGATCACTTTGCGCAACCGCGTGAATGAACTGGGTGTGGCAGAACCGGTGATTCAGCAGCAGGGAATAGACCGCATCGTGGTGCAGTTGCCCGGGGTGCAGGACACCGCGCGTGCCAAAGATATTCTGGGGCGCACCGCCACCTTGGAAGTGCGTCTGGTGGATGACGAGCATCAGATCGGCATCGGCTCGGTGGCGCCGTTCGGCACCGAGATATTTAAAGACCGCGACGGCGGTTTCATTCTGGTGAAGAAGAGTGTGCTGTTGACGGGCGATCGGATCAACGACGCGCAACCCGGCTTTGATAGCCGCAACAACGAACCCGCCGTGCATATCGGTTTGGATGCGGTCGGCGCGCGTAAATTCAAAGAAGCGACACGCGAGAACGTCGGCAAGCGCATGGCGATTATCCTGTTTGAAAAAGGCAAGGGTGAGGTTGTGACGGCGCCGGTGATTCGCGAAGAAATCGGCGGCGGACGTGTGCAGATCAGCGGCAAGATGAGCACGGAAGAGGCCAAAGACACCTCGCTGCTGCTGCGTGCCGGAGCCTTGGCCGCACCGATGGAAATCGTCGAAGAGCGCACCGTCGGCCCGAGTCTGGGCGCGGACAATATCAAGCGCGGTTTCGATTCCACCAAGATCGGCTTCATCGCCATTTCGATTTTCATGATCGTCTACTACCTGATGTTCGGCGGCGTTTCGGTGCTGGCGTTGGGCGTCAACCTGCTGTTGCTGGTGGCGTTGCTGTCTATGCTGCAAGCCACGCTGACGCTGCCGGGTATGGCCGCTATCGCGCTGACTTTGGGTATGGCGATCGATTCCAACGTGCTGATCAATGAACGCATCCGTGAAGAGTTGCGCAACGGTGTGCCGCCGCAGGCCGCGATCCATGCCGGATACGAGAACGCTTTTTCCACTATTCTGGACTCCAATATCACCACGTTGATCGCCGGTATCGCGCTGTTCATGTTCGGTTCCGGGCCGATCAAGGGATTCGCGGTGGTGCTGTGTCTGGGGATTTTGACGTCCATGTTCAGCGCGGTGCTGGTGTCGCGCGCAATAGTGAACATCATCTATGGCCGCAAGGCGCGTTTGAATAAAGTCGCCATCGGCTAAGAGGAAACAGATCATGGAATTTTTTAAGATCAAAAAAGACGTCCCGTTCATGAGTTACGGGCGTTACACCACCAGTATCTCGCTGATCACTTTCATCTTCGCAGTGTTCTTTCTCGCCACCAAAGGCCTGAATTTCGGTGTGGATTTCACCGGCGGTACGGTGATCGAAGTGCATTACGCCGAACCTGCGAATATCGACAAGGTGCGTGAGCAACTGGGCAGCATCGGCTTGCACGATGCACAAGTGCAGAACTTCGGTTCCAGCAAAGATGTTTTGATCCAGGTGCCGCTCAAGCAGAATAAAGCGGGTGCGAAACTGTCCGAACAAGTGCTCGATACGCTCAAGGCGCAAGATGCCAGCGTGCAGTTGCGCCGTGTCGAATTCGTCGGCCCGCAGGTAGGAAAAGATCTGGTGGAGAACGGCGCGATGGCGCTGTTGCTGGTCAGTCTCGGCATTGTCGGCTACTTGTGGATGCGCTTCGAGTGGAAATTCGGAGTTGCCGCTATCATTGCCAACCTGCATGACGTGATCATCATTCTCGGTTTCTTCGCCTTCTTCCAGTGGGAGTTCTCGCTGTCGGTGCTGGCGGCGGTGCTTGCCGTGCTGGGTTATTCGGTGAACGAATCGGTGGTGGTGTTTGACCGTATCCGCGAAAACTTCCGCAAGATGCGCAAAACCGAAGTGGCCGAGATCATCGACAATGCCATCACGCGCACCATGTCGCGCACCATCATCACACACGGCTGCACGCAGATGATGGTGACCGCGATGCTGTTCCTCGGCGGTGAGACTCTGCATTACTTCGCCTTGGCGCTGACCATCGGCATTCTGTTCAGTATCTATTCTTCCGTGCTGGTGGCGAGTCCGATCCTGATGTGGCTGGGCGTGTCGCGCGAAGATTTCATCAAGCCGGAAAAGACCGAAGCCGAAGAAGTGCTGCCGTAACTTTATGCTCGACTTTATCCTGCATCTGGATGCGCACCTGCTGGTCTTGGTGCATGACTATGGCGTGTGGGTCTACGCCATTCTGTTTGCCATCATCTTTGCCGAAACGGGTCTGGTGATCGCGCCTTTTCTGCCCGGTGATTCGCTGTTGTTCGTGACGGGGGCGCTGTGCGGCATGGGTTCGTTGGAGCTACAGATGCTGCTGCCCTTGCTGATACTGGCGGCTTTCAGCGGCGACAATACCAACTATTGGATCGGACGCCTGCTTGGTTTGCGTCTGCTTAACCGCGCCAGTACGCGATTTTTCAAACACGAGCATCTGGAAAAGACGCAAGCGTTCTACGCCAAGCACGGCGGCAAGACCATCATCTTTGCGCGCTTCCTGCCTATTGTGCGCACCTTCGCGCCTTTTGTGGCAGGCATCGGCACGATGAACTACCGGCTGTTCATGATATTCAGCGCGTTGGGCAGTGTGGCGTGGATCGGCAGCTTGACGCTGGCAGGTTATTTCTTCGGCAATATCCCCGTCATCAAAAACAATCTCACTTTGATGATCCTCGGTATCGTATTCGTTTCATTCATTCCCGCCATTCGCGAATTCATCCGTCATCGTCAAGGCGCGAACTAATCGCGTATTAAGTCGCGGGGAGCATTTGTATTTCCCGCAATTTTTCTGTATTCCAATTCTGAATCGCCCAATTCAGCACCGTAGTTAAATCGCTGTCAGCGAGACTTGCGGGCGGCTGTTGCTGCAAGAAGTTCAGCACGCGCAGCAGCGTCGCAACCGGTTGCGATGTGTCTACCGGCGCAGCCAGCGTCTGTTTGCTCAGCTTCTCTCCCGCCGCGTTCACAGCAACAGGCAAGTGCATGTAGGCCGGAGTGGTTAACCCCAGCAAGCGTTGCAGATAGATTTGACGGGCGGTCGAAGCCAGCAAATCCGCTCCGCGCACGATATGCGTGATGCCCTGAAAGGCATCGTCTACTACCACCGCGAGCTGATAGGCGAACAAACCGTCGGCGCGCTTCACCACGAAGTCGCCGATCTCGCGTTCGAGATGTTGCGTGATGCGGCCTTGCAGGGCATCGGTAAACTCAATTATGCCAACTAAATCTGGAGCTCCGTCATTCCCGCCTGCGCGGGAATGACGGCAGAGGCAATCCGTCCGCACCCGCCAAGCCCGCCCTTCGCGTCCCGCTGGAATGCCATCACGGCACGTGCCGGGATAGACCAAGCCTTCAATTCCATGCAACGCCGAATCGGCAATCTCCTTGCGCGTGCAGCAACACGGATATACCGCGCCGCTGGCTTGCAGATGGCTCAATGCTTCCGCATAGGCGGACGTGCGCTGGCTCTGATACAGGATGGGTTCATCGCTATGCAGATCGAAAGTTTCCAGCGTGTGCAGGATGTCGTCCGCCGCCCCCGGCACGCAGCGCGGCGTATCGAGGTCTTCCATACGCACTAGCCAGATGCCGTGATGATGTTTTGCGTCGAGATAACTGCCGACAGCGGCGACGAGCGAACCGAAGTGCAGAGGGCCGGTAGGGGATGGGGCGAAGCGCCCGCGATAGGTAGCGGAAGGAGGCATTTAATTTGTGGTGGGTAGCCCGAATGAAGCGTAGCGGAATCCGGGGCTTTCCTCGGATTTTATTTCATTCCACTCGGGCTACGCTTGCTACTAACTAAGGACCGCCTTGCGTATGCTTCGATATGCTTTGCTAAATGATAGAGAAGTTGAACCACGCCAAACCTTTTTTGCCGCTCATTGAACAACGACACCAATTCGTTGAGTTGATTATCCGTGTATGGGCGCGCACTATCGAGTTTTTTAAGATTTTCAACGAGAATATTGTCAGCGATAAAGGAACGATAAACAAACTCCTCGCCAGAAAGTCGAACTGAAACTTGTCCAGAAGAGAGGGGCATCGCAGCAATATGTATTTGATAGTTGCGAAGTAGTTTTACTGCATGTAATGACGGATCAGTGCTGTCGAGGAATAATCGCGGTTTTCCCGCCGATTTCGCAATGTCATCAATTCTAGAAAGCTCAGTTAATGAAGCTCGAAAATAGGCTGGCCTTACTTTATCTGGTCTAGATGTAGATACTCCTTCGTCAACAAGCTCTATTTGGCTTGCCATATGAATTGCAGAATCCAAGGCGTCCTTAATCTCTTTATAGCCTTTAGGCCATGGGGCAATCCTTGGGGGAGTCACGAAGCCATGCGGAACACTGATAAACTCATTAAAGTTTAATTCAATGGGTTTGGCAGTGCGCTTCTTACACATATTGGTTGAGGCTATACAACCATCGCCTCTTCCTCAAACTCCAACCCCACCTTGCCGTCCTTCACATTCACGGTGACCTTGCCG
This sequence comes from Gallionellaceae bacterium, assembly GCA_041659125.1. GTDB lineage: Bacteria > Pseudomonadota > Gammaproteobacteria > Burkholderiales > Gallionellaceae > PALSA-1006. Next base: position 15,781 of record JBAZYW010000029.1, read on the forward strand.
CCGTTTGCAAGGCGACCGAACAGCAGTTCGTCGGCTAGCGCGGAGCGGATCGTGTCCTGAATCAACCGTGCCATCGGGCGTGCGCCCATCAGCGGATCGAAGCCGTGTTTGGCGAGGTGAGCTTTGAGGGCGTCGGTGAACAGGGCGTCCACTTTCTTCTCGTGCAGCTGCTCTTCCAGTTGCATAAGGAATTTGTCCACCACGCGCAGGATGACTTCATGATTCAGTGCATCGAAGGAGACGATGGCGTCCAGACGGT
>JBAZYW010000030.1:0-15978 GCA_041659125.1 Gallionellaceae bacterium
GCAATACTTCAGAACCGATCTCGAACTGGCCTTCACTATCCAGCAGCCAATCTAGGCGGGTACGGGCCGAGATGCGGTGATGATGGTTGCACTTGGGGCAGACGCTGTGGTTCTTCTCCAGATCGGCGTGATACAGCACCGCCTCACAGGACGGGCATTTATGCCACAAACCATCGGGTACGCTCTTTTTGACATCAGCGTCTTCGCGGCGTTTGATCTTCGGGGGCAACAGTTTTTGGAACCAGCTCATGGTGTTCTCCTCTTTGAATTTCGTAGGTCGGGTTAGCCGCAAGGCGTAACCCGACATTTGCAATGTTGGGTTACGCGATGAGGCCGCTAACCCAACCTACACTCATTATTTTTGATCCAGCGCCTCGCGCAATTCTTTTACCAGCTTGCCCACATTGGCGACCACATTCTGTTCGGTCGAATTTTCGACTTCCTGCACGATGCGGCTGCCCACCACCACACCGTCGCATAGCTTGGATACCGCGTTGGCCGTGGCCGCATCGCGGATGCCGAAGCCCACGCCGATGGGCAGTTTGATGTGCTTGCGCAGTTGCGGAATCTTGTTTTCGATGGCCGACAAATCGATATTGCCCGCGCCCGTCACACCCTTGAGCGAAACGTAATACACATAGCCGCGTGCCAACTTGGCGACCTGAGCAATGCGCGCCTCGTTGGTAGTCGGCGCGAGCAGGAAGATAGGCGCGATGTTGTGGCGTTGCAGATGCTCGAATGCCTCATGACTTTCTTCCGGCGGAAAGTCCACCGTGAGCACGCCATCCACGCCGACTTCCTCGCAACGTTGGGCAAATACTTCCCAGCCCATCGCTTCAATCGGATTGCCGTACCCCATCAGCACCACGGGTGTCGTCGCGTCCTGTTGACGGAATTCTGCCACCATCGCCAGCACACCGCGCAGCGACATACCGTGTTTGAGCGCGCGCTCGGAAGCACGCTGGATCACCGGACCGTCCGCCATCGGGTCGGAGAACGGCACGCCGAGTTCGAGCACATCCGCCCCCGCAGCCACCAACCCGTGCATCAGCGCCACGGTAAGCTGCGGCGACGGATCGCCTGCGGTGATGAACGGAATGAGCGCCTTGCGCTGCTGTTGTTTGAGCTTATCGAAGGTCGTATCGATGCGACTCATAGTGTGATCCCCTTCAAAGTCGCTACGGTGTTCATATCTTTATCGCCACGACCGGAGAGGTTCACCAATAGCACTTTGTCTTTGCTCATGGCTGGCGCAATTTTCATTGCGTGCGCCAAAGCATGACTGGATTCCAGTGCGGGGATGATGCCTTCAAAACGGCACAACGCATCGAACGCCGCCAGCGCTTCGTCATCGTTGATCGCGACATATTGCGCGCGGCCTTGATCCTTCAGCAGACAATGCTCGGGGCCGACACCGGGATAATCCAATCCGGCAGAGATGGAATGCGTTTCAATAATCTGGCCGTTCTCGTCCTGTATCAGATAGACCTTGTTGCCGTGCAGCACGCCGACTTTGGCATTCGCGGTAAGCGGTGCGGCATGGCGGCCAGAGGCGATGCCGTGACCGCCCGCTTCCACGCCGATGATCTGCACATTCGGCACTTCAATATAGGGGTAGAACAAACCAATCGCGTTGGAACCTCCGCCGACACAGGCAAGCACCGCATCCGGCTGACGTCCGATCATCTCCGGCATCTGCACACGGGCTTCGTTGCCGATCACGCTCTGAAAATCGCGCACCATCATCGGGTAAGGATGCGGGCCTGCCGCTGTACCGAAAATATAAAAGGTATTTTCAACATTGGTGACCCAATCGCGAATCGCTTCGTTGCAAGCATCTTTCAGCGTGCGCGAACCGCTCATCACCGGCACCACGGTCGCGCCGAGCAGCTTCATGCGAAATACGTTCGGTGCCTGACGTTGAATATCTTCCGCGCCCATATACACCACGCACTCCATGCCGAAACGCGCCGCCACGGTCGCGGTCGCCACGCCGTGCATGCCCGCGCCAGTCTCGGCGATAACGCGCTTCTTGCCCATGCGCTTGGCGAGCAAGGCTTGCCCCATGGCGCTGTTGATCTTGTGTGCACCGGTATGGTTCAGGTCTTCGCGCTTCAAGTAAATCTGCGCGCCACCCAAGCTTTCCGACAAACGTTTGGCGTGATAAATCGGGCTGGGACGCCCGACGTAGTGCTTCAATTCGTAAGCAAACTCGGCTTTGAATTCGGCATCGTCGCGGAAGCGCAGGTACTGCTGGCGCAACTCCTCCACAGCGGGGATGAGCGTTTCGGCCATGTAGATGCCGCCGAATTGGCCGAAGTGGCCGGATGAATCAGGAAAGTTGTACGTCAATCTGTTTAACCTCGTTGATGAATGAAGCGACTTTCGCCGCATCCTTGATTCCTTTGCTTGCCTCCACGCCACTGGAAACATCCACCGCGTAAGGCCGCACCTGCGCAATCGCCGCTGCCACATTGCCCGCATGCAAACCGCCGGAAAGGATCACCGGCAAGGCCAAATCATGCGGAATCAGCGCCCAGTCAAACGACTCGCCCGTGCCGCCATGCGAGCCTTCGATGAAGGCATCAAGCAGCAAACCCTGCGCTCCGGCATAACGGGCCGCGCATTGTACCAAATCCACCCCCGCCTTGACCCGTATCGCCTTCAGATAAGGCTTGCCGAACTGCGCGCAGAAAGCAGGCTCTTCTTCACCGTGAAACTGCAACACATCTAGCGCCACCTGCGCCAACACTTCGCGCACGTATTCAACGGAAGGATTCACGAACAGTCCCACCACCGTCACGAACGGCGGCACGGCATGAGCCAACTGCACGGCCTGCTGCAGAGTGACATGGCGCGGGCTTTTCTCGTAGAACACCAGGCCGATGGCATCCGCACCGCTGCTCGCTACAGCATGCAGATCTTGTTCACGGGTGATGCCGCATATCTTGATTCGGGTCATCTGGATCGAAAAAACTAAAATGAGGCGGCATTGTAAAGCATTCGACGTAACGATACTGAAACGGCCTATATATTCAACAGTATCGACCTGATACATTCCGGCATATATACTTATTCGCAATACATATTTTGAATCTCTTCAACCAGCATGCCACCGCACGCCCCCTTTGAAAAATCAGTGATACATCCTGAAATCCTGACAGAGGAACGGCGTAACTTTTCCATTCAGGCGCTCATCATTATCACCTTGTTCGGGGTTGCTGTTGCCGCAATGGATTACCTGAACGGTAAATATGTTTTCGCTTTAATTGATTGCACCATCTCGGCGCTTGCCCTGTTCGCGCTTTACCGCGGATATCGGATCCGCAATTCCCCCTTGCCGCAAAAGTTCTGCACCGCGTTATTGGTCGGCATGTATTTTTTTGGCTCCCTTGTCATGCTGCCTTCCCAGCAAGAAAAAGTGGTATGGGCAAGCCTGTACCCGTTCGTTTTTTTCTACCTGACCGGTTTGCGCGCCGGATTGCGACTTTCCACATTAGGCGCGCTGTTCATGCCGATCAGTTATTCCATTTTTCCCCTGTTCAGCGAAGCGCAAAGAATATCGCCTTACAGTCTTTCGCAAGTGCTTGGCGCATACCTGTTCAGCACTTTTATCGCCTATAAATATGAAGAAATCCGAACCCGGCAGGAAATTTTGCTGCGCCACTCTGCCGAATGCGACCCGCTCACCGGCCTGCTCAACCGCCGAGGCTTTGCCGTCTCAAGCCGTTCAACAATCCAGCATGCTTTGCGCACCAAGCAAGAATTCGCCATCGCGTTAATAGACATCGACGACTTCAAGCGAGTCAACGACACACAAGGCCATGAAGCGGGAGACCGGGTGCTCAAGGAAGTCGCCGAGTTACTACAACGACACACGCGCAGCACCGACTTGATTGCCCGCTGGGGCGGCGAGGAATTCCTCCTGCTGCTGGCATACAGCAACCTGGAAGGCGCGCGCACCGCTGCCGAAAACATCCGCGCGGCGATTTCCAATCACAACTTCACCACCGGCAGCCATACCGCCAGCTTCGGTCTTGTCGCCCACGACTGGAACGAACCGCTAGAAAAAACCATTAATCGGGCTGACCAAGCCATGTATAACGCTAAGCTCAACGGCAAAAACAGAGTTGAACTCTTCCTGCCCCAACCCGCATAGCAAATTACTTCACGCTCAGGAGGCTGCAAATGACATCCACCCTACTCATGCTCGGCATCACCGTCGTCACGCTGATCTACGTCATCAGCATGTACAACAATCTGGTGCAACTCAAACACGGTGTCGCCAAAGCTTGGGCTAACATCGACGTGTTGCTCAAACAGCGCCACGACGAACTGCCCAAACTGGTCGAGGTGTGCAAACAGTACAAACAATTTGAACAGGAAACTTTGCAGCGCGTCATCGCCGCCCGCTCGCAAGTGCAGGCCGCGCGCGAAGGACAGGACATCGAAGCACTGGGTAAGGCGGAAGGCATGCTGCGTATGGGCTTGGGCAGTATCTTCGCGGTGGCGGAGGCTTACCCCGAACTCAAATCCAACGAACATTTCATGCAACTGCAAACCCGCATCACCGGGCTGGAGAACGGCATCGCCGACCGGCGCGAGCTATACAACGAATCGGTGAACATCTTCAACGTCGGCATCGAACAATTCCCAGCCGTGCTGATCGCCAACATGTTCAACTTCAGCGGCAAACCTCTGCTGGAATTCGCCAGCGCGGAAAAAGCTGATGTGGATATGAAGGCGCTGTTTAAATAACCGCTCGAACAATGAAACGGCATCCCTGTAGGAGCGGGCCTTGCCCGCGAATTTTTCTAATTTCGCGGGCAAGGCCCGCTCCTACAAAAACCGCTGATCACGCAGGATTGGCTGCACCATGAAGCTCTACCCCGACACGCCAATCGACCGCGACTTTTTCATGTCATTGCGCAAACAATACGCCCAGCTAGTTACCTCCGGCGCGCAACTCCTGTTGCTATTCGGAGGCGCATACATCAATGAACCCATAGCCTGGCTGTGGTGTTTCGGGCTGATCGCATTCATCAGCCTGTTCGCATGGTTCTCCGCCCTGCACCGTTTGCGCACCATCAACGGCACGCCGACTTCGAAGATCGCATCTGCGGCACAAGGCTATGTCGAACTCATCGGCAAGGGCGATTATTTCGACGCAACACCGGTCATCAGCCAATTCTTGCTGCTGCCCTGTCTCTGGTATCGCTACAAAGTCGAGCGCAAAAATAGCAAGAACGAATGGAGCATAGAAAGCAGCGGGGAAAGCGACGCTCCCTTTCTGCTCGATGACGGCAGCGCCTCTTGCGTGGTCGATCCGAGCGGAGCCGAGATTATCACCACCAACAAAGACACTTGGACGAAAGGCGAATATCGCTATACCGAATGGAAGCTACTGAACATCGACACAATCTACGCGATCGGTGAATTCAAAACGGAAGGCGGCAGCACAGACGCTGGCAACAGCAGCGATGAGATCAGAACAGTGTTGGCCGAATGGAAGCTGAACATGCCGGAACTTCATGCCCGTTTCGACCTCAACCGGGACGGCGAGCTCGATATGCAAGAGTGGGCGCTGGCGCGCAGCGCAGCCAAACGCGAAGCCGAAAAACGTTTGGCTCAAGCGCGTTCAGCGCCGGACACCCACTACCTCATGCGTCCCGACAACGGTCGCCTGTTTCTCATCAGCAACCTCGCCCCGGAAAAACTCGCCCGCCGTTACGCCATCTGGACTTGGGCGCATCTGGTGATTTTCTTCGGGGCGCTGGGCGGGCTGGTTTGGATGTTGTAGCGCAACTGATTTCTTCAAGCTGCACGCGCATGCTGCACCTCTAATGGATAGGCTCCATTAGCTCGCGCCTCTAGCAATACCACTTCTACCGCGCTGCCATCTTCGGCATAGCTGATATGCGTGTTCCAATTTTGTGATATTTCTTTTGCAATAGTCTTGTCAGACAAGCGAATCTCAAGAATGTCATCTTCATCGAAATAAGTGGTGTGCATATTTACCTCCTACAAAACGGCGAATGGTGCATGACTGTTTTAACTACGACGCGATCCTCAAGCACAGCACTTGCGTTCCAATGAACCTTGTTACTGCATCACATAAATATCCGACTCTTGCAATTCATCATGCATCCTGTCTGGCGCCAGGTCTGACTCATTCGGCCACGTTACTGCACCGTGTTCCACATGCGCTGCATTAAATATTTCCACGTCGCGTAGCACCTTGAACACGCCACAATCTCGCTCCAAAAATTTTGCCATATCCACGATTCCCTCTGTGCCGTCCTCAAACTGCACGTAAAACCGGAACGATGCCAAGGCCTCCACCTTGCACACCCTCCAAGGGACTTGTGTTGCTACTCCAGTGGCGCTATTTTGTTGGGCGTTTGTAATTTTTCGCATAAATTCCAATCCTCCATTAACTCGCTTCTGTGTTGCATAGCCCATTCTTTAACCAGCAGAGCAGCACCGTGCGGCAATTTTCCTTTTGTGATTTCCAGCGTCTGAATATTTACCACGGCTTCCGCACCTGCATATTCTGCGTGAAAATGAGGCGGCGCATGCTCATCCCAGTACATCTTAATCATGATTCCGTAGAAAATTGAAATGGTTGGCATTTGATCTCCTCGATGCAAATCAGTCTAACTGCTGACCTGCCCCAAGTAAACCGTTGATACAAACAGCAATCACTTCCCTTCCAACGCCTCCCAGCGCGCCATCAGCTGCAACAACTCATCCTCGATCACTGCCGCGCGTTCCTGCAATTGCTTGGCGTGCGTCGGATTGTCGCGATACAGATCGCCCGCACCCAACGCGGCGACAAGCTCTTCCTGTTCGCGCTCCAGCTTCTCGATGCGCGGCGGAATCTCGTCCAACTCTTTCTGCTCTTTAAAGCTCAGCTTGCGCGCAGACTTGGCCTTGGGCGCTTCTACTTTGGCCGCAGGCTTGGCAGCCGCTTTCGGCTGCGCACTTTGCGACGCTTCATATTTCTTCACGCGCACCCAGTCTTCGTAGCCGCCGACGTATTCCATCAGCTTGCCATCGCCCTCGAAGGCGATCACTTGCGTCACCACGTTGTCCAAAAACGAACTGTCATGGCTGACCAAGAACAGCGTGCCGTCGTCATTCGCCAGCAGCTCTTCGAGCAATTCCAGCGTTTCAATGTCGAGGTCGTTGGTCGGCTCGTCCAGCACCAGCACGTTGGCGGGGCGGGTAAATAGACGCGCCAGCAGCAGGCGGTTGCGTTCGCCGCCGGACAAGCTCTTCACCGGTGAACGCGCGCGTTCGGGCGCGAACAGAAAGTCGCCGAGATAGCTGATGACGTGCTTTTTTTGCCCGGCGATTTCCACGAAATCCGAACCCTGACTGATGGTGTCGGCCAGCGTTGCTTCTTCGTTGAGTTGCGCGCGCAACTGGTCGAAATACGCCACGCTGAGCTTGGTGCCCAGCTTCACTTCGCCGCTGTCCGGCGCCAATTCGCCCAGAATAATTTTCAGCAGCGTGCTCTTGCCCGCGCCGTTCGGCCCGAGCAAACCGATCTTGTCGCCGCGCTGAATGCGGCAGGAAAAATCGTCGATGATTTTGCGTTCGCCGTAAGTCTTGCTCACGTTGCTGAGTTCGGCCACCAGCTTGCCGGAACGCTCGCCCGTCTCCACGTTCAACTCGACCTTGCCCACTTTTTCGCGCCGCGCCGCACGATCCAGACGCAACTGCTCCAGCCTGCGCACACGACCCTCGTTGCGCACGCCACGCGCCTTGATGCCCTGACGAATCCATACCTCTTCCTGCGCCAACACCTTGTCGAACTTGGCGCTATGCACCGCTTCGTCCGCCAGCATCTGCTCTTTCAATTTTTGATAGGCGGTGAAATTGCCGGGGAAACTCGCCATCTTGCCGCGATCCAATTCGACAATGCGCGTGGTCACGTTGTCGAGAAAGCGCCGGTCGTGGGTGACGAACAACACGCTGCCGCGAAAATTATTCAGCAGCCCTTCCAGCCATTCGATAGAAGCGAAATCCAGATGGTTGGTCGGCTCGTCGAGAATCAACACCTCGGGCTCGGCTACCAGTGCCTGCGCCAATGCCACGCGCTTGCGCACCCCGCCGGAGAGCGACCCCACCAATGCTTCGGGGTCGAGTTCCAAACGCTGAATCGCCGTCTCGATACGCGCCTGCACCGCCCAACCGTTCTGCGCTTCCAGCGCGGTTTGCAGCGGCTGCATCGCCTCTAATAAAGCTTCGTAATCCGCATCCGGCTCAGCCAGTTGATGCGACAGATGATGGTAGTCGGTGATGATCTGGTGCAACTCGCCCAAGCCTTCCGCCACCGCATCGAACACGGTCGCTTCAGAATTCAAAACCGGCTCCTGGCTCACATAGCAGATGCGCACGCCGGGCTGACGCCACAAGGTGCCGTCGTCCAAAGCCTGTTGCCCCGCAAGCACGCGCAACAGGCTGGACTTGCCGCCGCCGTTGCGTCCGATGAGACCGACGCGCTCGTTCTCGTCGAGTTGAAAATTCACCTTGTCCAGCAAGGCAACGTGACCGAAAGCAAGAGCGGCTTTATCCAGCGTAATGTAGGGCATCAGGAATTAGTCTTTACAGATTGGGGAAGTGCGGATTGATAAATAAATGAAAAGCTGATCGCCCACATCGACATCACCCAGTAGCCGAAGGCATCGGTGAAACCGGAAGCCAGCACCAGCGTGTTATGGTCGGTAAAGAGCGGACGGACAATTTCGAAACTCAGCAACAGCAGCGCCAGCACATTCGCAGCCATCAGCAAACCATGTCCCAGCCGGAAACCCTTACCCTGCGGATTCCCTACCGGCCACAGCGAGCCGCGCATGATCTGCACCACCGCCACCGCGCCGATCACCAGCAACAAACCCGCCAACCGCCCCGGAATGCCCTGCTCATGAGTATCCGCCCCGGCCAGCTCCAGCAGCATGCGCCCCGCGAACGCGACCCAGCCCATCGCCAATATATGCGGCAGCAACACCCACGCCGCAAACAGATTCAATTTATCCAGTTTCATGTTTTCTCTTTCACCAAAAATTTATTCAAATCCTCAATAATCTCCCGCGAGTGCCGCGAAGTCTCCACCTTGTCGTACACCTTGCTCACCCTGCCCTGCGGGTCGATCAAAAAGGTATAACGCTTGGCGAACTTCATAAACCCGAGATTCATCAACACCCCGTAACGCGTCGCCACTTGCTTATCGCTATCCGCCAACAGCGGAAACGGCAAATGATATTTCTGCGCGAATTCGGCATGACTCTTACCGTCATCCACACTGACGCCCACCACCTGCGCCCCCAGCGCCTCCAGCTTGTGCAAGTCATCGCGAAAAGCACACGCCTCCTGCGTGCAACCCGGCGTATCGTCCTTGGGATAGAAATACAGCACCAGCCACTTGCCGGAAAATTCTTTCAGGCTGCGCATCACACCGTTCTGATCCGGCAAACTGAAATCTGGAGCCGCCTCCCCCACCTTGGGCAATTCACCCGCCCGCGCCATCTGACTAAACGCCATCACCAGCGCCCCAACCAAGCCGAACAATATTAACCATTTCATCGTAAACACCTCCGAGCGGAAACAGCAGGGGCGCGATTTTACGTTAGAATGCGCGCCGCGTCGTACGCATCGGCACGTCCTCGTAGTTAAATGGATATAACCGCCCCCTCCTAAGGGGCAATTACAGGTTCGATTCCTGTCGAGGACACCACACACATCCCGCTTCCGCCCAACGTTGTGCCGGGAACCATAACATTGCCGTCTCGGCAAGCTTATGCTTCCCAATTATGGTCGGCAAAGATACGCTTCCTGATCGCAGCCAAAGCTAAGGCTCTTCATCGGCCCAAGCTGCCGTATTGGGGGGGCTGAATTACTTCCGCTTTGTGCCATAAGCAGAAATTCAATATTTACGCCTCTTCTGTTTCAAGTCACAACTTTTTCTCATTCGCAAAGTGTGGACTTTGCTGATAGATTGCCGTCTACAAATCCGTAGCCATAGCGCCACCTGAATATTTAGAGCTATATCCACTTCTTCGAAAGTGAAACATGATAACGAAACCAATTAACATTTCCATACCAATGCTTTGGGGACAAGAGAATTTTATTAAAAGCGAGTGGGGATATATCAATTACATAGTTGGCGCCAATGGAACAGGGAAATCTTTATTGGCAGAACAAATAAAAAATAATTTTAATAATGGCGGATTCATGCCTAGATACCTGAATGCTGAAAGACTTACTGGGTTTGAAAAAAACTCGGTAGGCCACTACGGGGGCGGCAACTTGGCGCAGGGATTCAACATAAGTCAGTTTCAGAATTTAAAGAATACTGCCGAATCTAGCGGGCTTTCTTCTTCTGCGATTATCATTCTTAAAGAACGACTTGATATACGAATAAAAATTGAAGCGCTATTGTCCGACATGTTCGGAAAAACCATTCGGTTGGCTGAAGAAGGCGGATTTTTAAAGCCAGTTATGCAACGCATTAGTGGCGGCGGTGAATACAATCTTAGCCAAAGCGAATGTCATGGGTTAAAGGAACTAATTACTTTATTGACATTTCTTTACGACACTTCAAAAAACTGCATTATTTTTGATGAGCCAGAACTCCATTTGCACCCCCAATTTCAATCATTTTTTCTTTCTGAAATCAGAAAAGTCGCGGGCAATCCACTTGAAGACCCGAGTAAGAAGCTCTTCTTTATCATCACCCACTCCCCATATTTTCTTGAAATTAAAACTCTTGATGAATTAAAAAATATTCTAGTTTGTCATTTGGATAAGGCTCCCACTTATGTAAGCACCTTGGATGAGAATGATTCATACGTATTAAAACGTTTTCTGCCACGATTTAACACGCATCACAAACAATTTTTCTTCTCGCCCAATCCAGTATTTGTTGAGGGATATACAGATCAACAAATAATTTCAATACTATTTGAGAAGCTGGGGATTAGTGTCGGCGCATCAGGCTCATGCATTATTGATGTGGGGGGGAAAGATGAGCTGGGTGTATTTTACAAATTATGTAAGTCCTTAAAAATAAATTGTCGAATTATTGCGGACTTGGATGCGTTGTTCCGAGGCAAGCTAAGAGAGGTGGTTTCTGAAGATGAGCGTTCCAATCAATACGTTCAAGAGAAGGGGATTGGGGCAGACTTGTCCAAGGGAATCGGTGAACTAGAGACACACCTCAGTTCAATAGCAACCTCATTAATATCGAGCGACTCCAAAGACGCTGACATTGTCCATCTAAAGGACATTTTGAGCGCATTCAAATCTGATGAAGAGCATAGAAAAAGGGTATCTATGCTACTTGGAATTATGAAATTTGAAATCAAAATAAGGCCATTGTTAAGTGGAGTAACGCTAGCAAACTTCAATTTAGCTCTTGGGCGGATAAATCAAATATTTTATGCATTCAAAACATGTAATACGTACATTTTACCCAAGGGGGAAATTGAACATTACTACACTCAATCAAATGTTGATTACCTAGATATTAGTAACAAGGATAATTTTTTCCATGCGGAAAGAGATTATTTGCTTCAAATTGAAAGTGCAGCCGATATTAATGCGCAATACATCGAATTGCTTGTTCAGATTAAATCTGCCGTCCCCGTAGTTGAGATTGAGATTAAAAAGCACTTAAAGTTTGAAATATTTGAATGGGTGCATAGGGTACAAACAGGCATAGCCAAAAAAGAAGTCAATAATGCCGAAGACCTTAAAATAAATAACAAGGTTAACTATGTCTTGTATAGCCAGATTTTAGATTTAGAAGAATTAGTTATAAGTGATGACAGAACTTTTAAATGTCGTATTAAGGTTAAATCATTGCTAGACGATACTCAGCCGACAATTGAATTTGACCAAGCAACTAATGCTCATAGTTTTAGCATGTGATTGATGTCCGCTTCGGTTGCGGACTTAATCGACGGTGTACGCCACAGGCTGAAATGGCCGAGTTTCGCCCCCTGCCGCAGGCAATCGAATAATCAGGTTGATGGTGTAGGTGCTATGGTGTTGGGATGCCCCGCTATAGCGCTTGCTAATGCGAAGCGGCAGATCAGGTGAGTTTTAACTGAACTTTCGATTTCGCCCCCGGCTTCGCTTTTAAAACGAACCCAGCCAATCGATAGCTCATGCCCTCGATTTTCTTTCCGTCCACAAACTTTATAGTGTGGCACGACATCACATCGCCTTTGGCCGAAAGCTCGGACAAGTGAAGGCGTACTTTGGCGAGTGAGATACCCACGGCAGCGGCGATCTCTATGTCGATTCGCTCACCATGTGTTTTCAGATATTGCAGAATTTCATGCATTCGGTTTTGGATAACGCATAACGACAATTTGTTCATCGGGTTCAAGCCAGAATTCACCGTGCAGCCCTTTTAGATTGCCGGTAATCAAGAGCATCAGGCCATCTTCAATACGCACTTCGGTAACTGTTTCCCAAGCGAAAGTGGGATGCGCATTGGTTCCGGTGCCGTTATAGATATGATCGTCCACCCGAACCTCTGACGCCGCCACGGTAATCCTGCTGGTCATATTTTTTAGTGCACGGGCAGGTCAGATTGCAGGCGTCGGTTTCTTTTTTGGCTTCTTCGCTTCTTTGTTTTTCTTTTGCTGTCCTTTGGCCATGATCATTCTCCTTGTGTTGATGATGTGCGCATAGTACCCCTCGCGAAGCGAGCTTAGTAAATAAATATAAACGGAATTAATGCAGCGCCTGATTGACCCGTGCCAAATCCGCCTCGGTCAAATTGCCCGCTGCCGCTTTCAGGCGCAGCTGGCTCACGAGGTAGTTGTATTGCGCCTGATAAAGATCGCGGCGCGTCGAGAAGAGTTGCTGCTGCGCATTGAGCACATCGAGGCTGGTGCGTACGCCCACATTCTGCCCCAGCTTGCTGGCTTGCAGCAGGCTTTCGCTGGACTTCAAGGCCTGCCGCAAGGCATGCACCTGCGCGATGCCGCTCTCCACCCCCAGATAGGCTTGCCGCACCTGCACGCCTACGCTGCGCCGTGCGTTTTCCAAGTCCTGCTGTGCTTTGTCGCGATTGGCTTCGGCTTCGCGCCATTTGGATTGGGTCGCGCCGCCCTGGAACAACGGCATATTGAGTTGCACGCCGACGGATTTGCTGGTGGTATCGGACGAGCCGTAGCCGGTTCCGGTAAAGGTTCCGCCATTGGCCGAGCTCTTCGAGACATTAGCCACCAGATCGAGCGTGGGATAGTGTCCGCCGCGATTTCTCGCCACTTCCTTGTCGGCCAATTCCGCGCCCGCTTGTGCGATCACGATTTGCAGGTTGTGCTGCTGCGCATCGTCCACCCACTTCGACACATCGGTGGGTTGCGGGACGTCAAGTTTCAACTCTGTACCTATCGGTTTTAACTCGCCGGGATTGGCGTTGGCGATCTGCTGCAAGGAACGGCGCTTGATTTCGAGGTTGCTTTGCGCGGCGATGAGTTGCGCGTTGGTCAGATCGAAACGGGCTTGGGCCTCATAGGTGTCGGTGATGGTCGCCGTCCCCACCTCGAAGTTGCGCCGCGCTTGTTCGAGCTGTTCGGCGATGGCTTTTTTCTGCGCTTCGGCCAGCTGCACGCTATCCTGGGAAATCAACACGTCGAAATAGGCTTGCGCCACGCGCACGATCAAGTCCTGCTCGGCCAGATGAAATTGCGCATCGGAGATCGCGACTTGCAATTCGGATTCCGTATACGCCAGCCAGTTTTGCTGGCGAAACAAAGGCTGCACCAAGGTTACGCCGACACCGGACGAGTTGTAGTTCAATGACTTCGAGCTGGCCGAATAATCAATCTGGTTGTCGTAATAGGTCGAGTTGGCACTCAGATTGACGCTGGGCAGCATGGTGGCGCGGCCTTGGGACAGCTTCTCTTTTCCCGCTTGTTGCGACGCCCGCGCCGAAGCAAATACCGCATCCTGACCTTGGGCTGCATGGTAGGTTTCCAGCAAATCGACAGCTTGCGCTTGCGCCTGTATTCCCAACGCCAGCAAAACACTCATCGTGATTTTTGAATATTTCATTGTGTGCTCCAATATAAAAGTTGCTCCAACTATCCTCATCAAAAACCGTGCCTACGCCGCCCTGAACTTGTTGAACTTGGCGCGCATCCATTCGATCCAGTCGTCCACGTAGGTATACACCACCGGGATCACCAGCAGACTCAGGAATGTCGAAGTGATCAGTCCGCCGATGACGACGATGGACATTGGCGAACGGAAGCTGCCGTCGCCGGTTCCAATATCCAGCGCGACCGGCAGCATGCCTGCCGCCATCGCCAGGGTCGTCATGACGATAGGGCGCACGCGTTTCTTGCACGCATCCATCAGCGCCTCGGCCCGGTTCATCCCGCGATCTCGGCGCGAAACGATGGCGTATTCCACCAGCAATATCGAGTTCTTGGTGGCGATCCCCATCAGCATGATGATGCCGATCATCGACGGCATCGAGATCGCGGTATGCGTCAGGAACAAAGCGAGGAACGCGCCCGGAATGGACAGGATCAGCGCCCACAAGATCGTGGCGGGTTGCATGAAATCTTTAAACAGCAGAACCAGCACGATGTAGATACACATCACGCCCGTGAACATCGCCAGACCGAAACTGGCGAACAATTCCTTCATCGCTTCCGCATCGCCGATGGGAGCCATCATCACTCCGTCCGGCATGTTCTTGATCGTGGGCAAGGCGGAGACTGCCGCTTGTACTTTACCCAGCGGTTGCCCGGCCAACTCGATCTCAAAGGTGATGTTGCGCTGACGATCGTAACGGTCGATCTGCGCCGGGCCACTTTCCAGACTCAAGTTGGCCACGCTGCCCAGCATCACAGGCCCATGCGTGCCCTGCACGACGAGGCGCGACAACAGATTGATGTCCTGCCGCGCATCATCCTGCAGTTTCACGATGATGGGCAATTGCCGATCCGGCAGATTGAGTTTCGCCAGTGACTGGTCATAATCGCCACTGGTCGCCACCCGCAGCGCCTCGGCGATGGCACTGGACGTTACGCCCAGATCGGCCGCACGCGCAAAATCGGGGCGCACCACCACCTCGGGCTGCAAGATGCTGGAATTGGACAACACGTTGCCGATGCCCTGAATCGTGCGCAACTCCTGACCGACCTTTAACGCATGTTCGTTCAATAACTGACTATTCTCGCTGGTCAGCACCAGTTGATATTTATCCGAGGACGAGCCCATGCCGACCTTGACGCGCACTGCGGGCAGCACCATCAACGAGGCGCGCAACTGGTCTTCGATCTGCTGTTTTTTCAGCTTGCGTTCATTGCGCGATTTCAACTGTATGGACAACGTCGCCTTGCGCACCTCTGCCGCACTGGTCGGCTCGAACGCGTTGCCGCCCGAGGCACCGCCTCCGATCGCGGTATACACCAGCGTCACTTCCGGATTCTGCATAATGATGCTGCGCGCTTGTTCGGCCATCGCATAACTTTGCTCGAATTTACTTCCCGGCGGCAGCGTCAGCGACACCTGCGTTTGCGAGTCGTTGTCCTTGGGTTGGAACGCTGTCGGCAAGGTGGATGCCAGCACAAAGGAGCCGAAGAAAAATACTGCCGTGGCGACCAGCGTTGTCTTGCGATGCGCCAAACACCACTGCGCCCATTTGAGATATATCTCGATCCAGCCCGGCGTGGCATGCTCGACGCGCGGACGCAGGAAATAGGCGGACATCATCGGCGTCAACAAGCGCGCGACGACCAGCGAGAACAGCACGGCAATCGCCGCCGTCCAGCCGAATTGAACGAAGAACTTGCCCGGGATGCCGCTCATGAATGCGGTCGGCAAAAACACCGCCACCAGTGTGAAGGTGGTCGCGATCACCGCCATACCGATCTCGTCGGCGGCTTCCATCGCCGCTTCGTACGGCTTCTTGCCCATCTCCAGATGGCGCATGATGTTTTC
>JBAZYW010000031.1:0-15842 GCA_041659125.1 Gallionellaceae bacterium
AGAAGGCGGGTAAGAAGCATGGCTGAGTCACGTATTATTCACGGTTTTCACGCCGTCATCGGGCGCATACGCCAGAACGCGGACGGTGTGTTGGAAGTTTATGTGGACTCGCAACGGCGTGATCCGCGCGCCCGCGATCTATTGAAACTGGCAGAGACGCACGGTGTGCGCATCGTGCCGGTCGACGGTAAACGCCTAGATGGTATGGCAGGCAATACCCGCCATCAGGGCGTGGCGGCACGGGTCGATGCGGCGCAGCGCGTGCAACATCTGGATGATGTGCTGGACACTTTGACCGAACCTGCGCTGATTTTAGTGTTGGACGGTGTGCAAGACCCGCACAATCTGGGCGCTTGTTTGCGCAGCGCGGATGCCTTTGGTGTGCATGCGGTGATCGCACCCAAAGACCGCGCCGTGGGTATCAACGCCACGGTGGAAAAAGTAGCGTGCGGCGCGGCGGAGACCGTGCCCTATATTACCGTCACCAATATCTCGCGCACTTTGCGCGAACTGCAAGAGCGCGATATCTGGGTGGTAGGGGCGGACGGCGAAGCGGAGACAGATCTGAACGGTTTTAAACACACCGGTGCCATCGCCTGGGTGTTGGGGGCCGAGGGAGAAGGATTGCGCCGCCTGACGCGCGAGACCTGCGATCAGCTGGTGCGCATCCCGATGCTGGGTAGCGTGGAAAGTTTGAATGTATCGGTGAGTACCGGTATCTGTTTGTATGAGGCGAGAAGGCAGCGCGCGGTTTAGATATGGGTTTGGTGTACGATAGTCGCAAAACAACAAGGAGGTGTTGAGAGGAATGATGTTGAAATTTGATTTTTCAGTGTTGACCAAAGACGGGCAGAAGGTCGAGAGTATCGTTATCTCAGCCTTGGACCAAGAGGGAGCCGAACGCAAGCTAAGGCAGATGTACCGTTACTGCGAGATCGTGCGTTGCGGCCCAAAAGACGAAGAGGGCGGAAGCAAGCTTTCGCAAGCGACCTCGGTCGAAGATATTCTCACGTTGATTTCCAAGTAAGCCTCACTCGATAAAACTGTCGGCTACTAATTCTTCCACCAGCTCATCGTAGTCATGTGCGCCACGGCTGGTTGGCGCATGCTCGAACACCGTTAGGTTTAAAGCGGGACTCTCCGCCAAGCTGACGTTTTCCGAGATACGGGTGCGGCAGACTTCATGGCCGAAGCGCTCTTCGACCATGCGTAATATTTCCCACGCCATACGGCGACGCCCGTCGAAGCGGGTAAGCAAATAACGCCGCTGGATGCGCCGTTTCAGCACTTGCTCCAGCGCATTCAATGTTTTCTCCAGCTGTATGGCACCTTTGGTGGAGAGGTGGTCGGCGGCAATCGGTATGATCAATCCGTCGCAGGCAAAAAGGGCATTCAACGACAGAACGCCGATCATCGGGCAACAGTCGATGACGATCGGCGAGTCTTTTTTGCCGAAACTCTCCGCTTGCAGGCTGGTGTTGAGTCGATTGACCACGTTGTAACCCTTGCCGTACAAGGCGTCTACCTTGGATAGCTCCGAATGGGAAGGGATGATCTTGATACGGCTTTTTGCTTCTTGCACCAGCTCTCGCAAGGGGCGGTTGCGCTGAAACAGGCTTAACACGGTGTCATTGCCGGAATGTGCTGTGATGCCGGAGATCGAGCTCAGATGCGCTTGCGGATCGAGGTCTATCCCGTAGGCATCGCGTCCGGTACGCATCAAAGCGGCCGCAAGATTGAGGGCGGTGGTGGTTTTCCCAACACCTCCTTTTTGATTGAATACGGCAATGATAGTCATGGGCTGGGAATGGAAGGAACGGTTATGGAACGGTGCTGCTGATTTGCCGGATGCTATCTACGATGCCGTTGCGTTTCAACATGGAAAGCCATTCGTCCTCATGCAGCATGATGACTCTATCCAAATATGCGATGTTGCGCTCAACTGATTCGAGATAAAAATTTCTGTCGATGCCGACCCAATTCTTGAAATGATAATTCAAACGATGGTAGATGCCGCCCAATTCGCCGTCAAAGGTTTTTCGAATAAGTTCGTAAAATCCGCGCGTCTTTTTTAGAAGATCGTGCATGTCTTGGAAATTACCCAGATTGGCTTCCTCGAATTCAAGGTACAAGAACAGCAACTTTTCAAGATAGGCACGATCAGCCATTTGTCCGATCAGATCCGCACTCCCGACGATTTGTCCCAGCAAGCGTATGCGCGGGTCGGGGAAGCCGAGGTGCGACAAGTTGTGGTTCAGTTCGGTGCAGCGCATGATTAGCGTCAACGGCGTATTCCAAGATGCTGGAAGATGCCATTTGCTGAGATTCAGCGCCATGAACGCGATGCCGCGCGAGACATGAGTTTGCGTGTGTTGCGCGCCGCTGCCTTCCGCCTCGTCGCTTTTCTGGGCATAACCCAGATCATGGAGTAGAGCTGCCGCCAAAACCAGGCTGATCTCTTCATCGCTGAGGAGGTTGCCGGAAAGATGCACGCCGTGCAGCAGGCGAACGGAACACATGAATACGTCAAGCGTGTGTCGGAGGTCGTGGTAGGGCGTCTGGATGCGGCTATAGCCGGGATAGGTGCCGTCAAACAAGCGCAAGGCATCGTCAAATACATTGCGCACACCCGTCAAATCGATGTCGGGACTTATGCTTTGCACGATCTGCCTCGCTTTACTCCATGTGTCGACAGGATCGCTGTTGGCAAACAGGTCTCTGAGTTCGGCAGCAGGGAGGTCGCGTGTTGTTGAATCCATTGCCGCATTTTGCATGGCGCGCCCCTATTCTGCAATAGAGAAATGATGAGGTCGGGTGATGAGGGAGAGGCTCGGTACAGCCCGAAATCAACCCAATTGTTTTTTCAATGCCTCGCACAACGTTTCAACGCTGTACGGGTTGTCCAACTTTTCCGCGCTGATCCAGAACGTATCTTCTGCACGCGCGCCCAAGGTGTTGACCTTGGCGCGATGCAGCTCGATGTGATGTTGCGCGAGGAAATAGGCGATACGCGCGAGCAGGCCGGGACGGTCTCCGGCGATTAAAGAGAGCACATGAATGCCTTTCTCGTCCTTCTTGATCGTCACTTCGGGCTGGATCGGGAAGTGTTTAAGCTGGCGACTGATTCTGCCGATCTGCGGAGCGGGTGGCGCATCGGTCTGGGCGAGCACGAGTGCCAACTCATATTCGATGTAGTTCATGATGTCGCGGTATTCTGTTTTGTCGTTGCTGGCATCCATCACGAGAAAACTGTCCAGCGCATAGCCGTGCTGAGTGGTATGTATCTTCGCTTCCATGATGTTGTAATTCATGCGCTCGAAGAAGCTGCAAATGCGGGCGAACAAATAGGCCTGATCGGGGCTGTAGACCATGACTTGCATACCTTCGCCGCTGCGGCTGAGACGTGCCTTGACGACGGGAGTTTCGGCGTTGACGCGATGCGCCAATTGCCGTGTGTGCCAAGCGATTTCGTGCGGGTCGTGGCGCAAAAAATACTCTGCATCAAGCTGTGCCCAGAGCAATTCATATCTGTCCGGGGCAATGGCATACAGGCTGAGCGTCTCTATCGCGCGTTGGCGTATTTCGCCGATCTGGTCGGCGATCTTGCCATCCACCATGTAGCGACGGGTGGCGTTAAACAAATCCTCCAGAAGTTTGCCTTTCCATGCGTTCCATACTTTGGCGCTGGTGCCGCGAATGTCCGCTACAGTGAGCAGGTACAGGGCGGTGAGATAGCGTTCGTTTTTCACCTGGGCGGTAAAGGCGGCGATCACATCCTGATCAGACAAGTCCTGTTTCTGTGCGGTGGCGGACATGGTGAGGTGGTGTTCCACCAGCCAAACGACCAGACGGGTGTCTTCGCGCGCCAGTCCGTGCTGCTTGCAGAATCGTGCGGCATCGCTACGCCCCAATTGGGAGTGGTCGCCGCCGCGTCCCTTGGCGATGTCGTGAAAGAGTCCGGCGATATAGAGCACTTCGGGGCGGGCAAAATCCTTGATGAGTTTGCTGCACAGCGGGTTTTCATGGGCGTGTTTTTCCAGTGTGAAGCGGCGCAGATTGCGTATCACCATGAGGATGTGTTCATCCACCGTGTAGACGTGAAACAGGTCGTGCTGCATTTGCCCCACGACTTTGCCGAAGGCGGGAATATAGCGCTCCAGTATGCCGTGCTGGTTCATGCGGCGTAGCGCATGGGTCAAACCTTGCGGCTGGCGCAATATCTGCATGAACAGCGTGCGGTTGTCGGGGTTTTTGCGAAAAACGGCGTCGATGTTTTTGCGCCCGCGCCATAAGGCGCGCAGGGTGCGGGCGGAAAACCCAACGAGATCCGGGTGCTGTTCCATCAGCAGGAAGCTTTCCAGAATCGCCGAGGGCTGGCGGTTGAACAGCTCCTCGTCGCGCGCTTCCAAGAAATGATCGCGGGCGACGAAACGCTCGTTGACGGGAACGACGGCATCGGTTTCGGGAAAAATGCGTGCGCGCATGTTTTGTAGCAGCACACTGTTGAGTTGCAGCACAGCCTGTTTGGTGCGGTAATAATGCTGCATGAGTTGTTCGCTGGCACGGCGCGAGGCGTTGGCTTCAAAACGCATCTGCTCGGCAAGTGCGGTCTGGTAATCGAAGATCAGCCGGTCTTCGCGGCGTTTGGCCAGATAGTGCAAACGGATGCGCAGCGTTTGCAGCAGGGACTCATGGCGGGCAATGGCGCGCGCTTCGGCATCGGTGATCAGGCCTGCTTTGGAGAGTTCGTGCCACGTGGTGCCGAAGCCGCAGGCGCGACTGATCCACAGCACGGTTTGCAGATCGCGCAGCCCGCCGGGACTTTCTTTGAGGTTCGGCTCCAGATTGAAGTCGGTATCGATAAAGCGTGTATGGCGCTGCTGCTGTTCCTGCGTTTTGGCAAGGTAGAAAGCGCGGCGACTCAAGTGCTCGGCAAGCGTCTCGCGCATTTCCAAAAAAAGCGCGCGGTTGCCGGTGATGTGGCGGGCTTCCAGCAGATTGGTCTGCACCGTGACATCCGACGATTCGGCCATGCAGTCACCCACGGTGCGGATGCTGTGGCCGATCTCCAAACCGATATCCCATAACACGCCGACTAACGCTTGCAAGCGCTGCTGCAATTCGGTATCCGGCTGTTGCGGCAACAGGATGAGCAGATCGATATCCGATTTTGGAAATAATTCCATACGACCGTAGCCGCCGACAGCGACGAAGGCTGCAGCCTCCGGCATGTCTGCCTGACGCCAGACCAGTTGCAGGTATTGGTCGATCAGCTTGGTATGCTTGCGCAACAGGCGTTGCGGTTGCGGGTGCGCTTCGTAGTCGTGCTGTAGCTCCAGACGTGCAGCACGTAAGGCGTCGCGAATTTGGGCGGTGGTTTGCAATTAAAGCCTTGTCCGCAGATTACGCAGATTGACGCAGATTTTGAGTCGCTGTTCTATGGCGGTCATCGTGTCAAATTCGGTGTAGTTTTAATCTTGCGTAATCTGTGTAATCTGCGGATAAACGGTTTTGAAGTTAAAGCTCGGGAGGTGGCGGCGCATCTGCCGATAAGGTCAGCACTTCAAAGCCCGTCTCGGTTACCAGAATCGTGTGTTCCCATTGTGCCGACAGGCTGTGATCCTTGGTGACCACTGTCCAGCCGTCGCCCAATTGTTTGATGCCGGCCTTGCCAGCATTCACCATCGGCTCGATGGTGAAGATCATGCCAGCTTCCAAACGGATGCCCGAGTTGGCTTTGCCGTAATGCAAAACTTGAGGTTCCTCGTGGAATTTTTTGCCGATACCGTGGCCGCAAAATTCGCGCACGACGCTATAGCCCAAGCCCTCAACGAAACTCTGAATGGCATAACCGATGTCGCCCAAGGTCGAGCCGTGTTTGACGGTGCGTATGCCGCGCCACATCGCCTCGTGCGTGCTTTCGCATAAACGCCGTGCCTGAATCGAGGGCTCGCCGACATAGAACATGCGGCTGGTATCGCCGTGGTAACCGTCCTTGATGGTGGTGATATCCAGATTGACGATGTCGCCGTTTTTCAGTTTTTTGTCGCCGGGTACGCCGTGGCAGACCTGATGGTTGATCGAAGTGCAAATGGATTTCGGATACGGGGCATGGCCGTGCGGCGCATAGTTCAGCGGTGCGGGAATGCAGCCCTGCACGTTTACCATGTAGTCATGGCACAGCTTGTCGAGTTCATCGGTGGAGATGCCGACTTTGACGAACGGCGTGATGTAATCCAATACCTCGCCCGCCAAGCGGCCTGCGATGCGCATTTTTGCGATTTCTTCGGGAGTTTTGATGCTGATGGTCATGATATTTTGTTCGTGGAAGACAGCGGCAAGGATAGTTGATAGCCGCGCTCAGCACAACACGGGGCAGCGAAAAAAGGCAGAGGGGCGCGATGCCGAATAAGCTCCGCATGGGAATTTATTCAGCACGGCTTCTGATAATTATTCTGCTTTGAGTTGCCATGCCGAATGGCAGGCGACGCATTTGGCTAACGTGCTGCCGAGTTGTTTTTGTAACTCCGCTGCTGGTTTGCCTTCGGCGGCGGCCTTGGCGATGTCGTCCATGTCATGATGCACGCTCATGCCCAGCGATTTGAATGGCAACGGAAGCTTTGCCATCAGCGCGGGGTTGACGTCTGCGGCCGAAGCCATGCCGGATGCCTGCGCAGCCTGGGCGACCCGCTTCATATCGTTTTGATTGAGGCCTTCCACGATGCCCTGCGTAGTCGCAAGCAGGCCGCGCATCTCGCTCAGAACCAGTTCGCGTTCGCCCGCTTTTAATACGATGGCGGTTCGATTGTCAGTCCCGCTAACTGTATTGCCGCGAATAAAGAATAGGGCAAAAACTGCGGCTGTAATAACCCATAGCAGAATAGCGAATATGGCGATTTTATTGGACTTCATTGAGATGCTCCCTATGGTTGGTTCAAATGGATTTGTTGCGAGGGCGCAGAATAGGGAAGCAGGCGGGCTTTGTCTGTGAGGAAAGTTACACTGAACCAGTTATGAATAAACTGAACAAACGATTTTCAGGGCGGTGTCGAGTGACAGCGCCCTGATGAAGAATGAATCAGTTTTTATAGGTAAGCTGCAACTGTGTTGCCATTCGCATCCACAACGCGCCAGGATTCACTGCCTTGAGGTGCGGGAATCTCGGATTGATTTCCAAGTTTTATGGCCGGTACGCCGTTTACATATAGTGTGAGCATGGTCGACTCCTTGAATGTGTGAGATGGAGTCTATTCGCACTGTGTTATTCGCCATGATTCGATTAGAGGGAAAAAATCAGCTTTGTTATATGTTATTCAGAAGATTTCTGCCGAAAGATTTTGTATAGCTCGAACCATGCCACGCTAGCCAGCCCTGCTGCGACACATAGCACGAACTGTTGGGGCGAGATGGACGAGAAGTGGAATATTTCGCGCAACAAGGGCAGTGTCAGCGTGAGCGTGAGGAAGGCGAATGCGCCGCCGATGACCCACCACAATGCTGGATTGCGCTGGTCGAGCGAACGCAAGATGGTGTGTTGCCATGAACGGTTAACCAGTATTAAGCCGAGGTTGCCGATCACCAGCGTGGAGAAGGTCAGCGCGCGTGCGGCTTCCGTCGTCGCTTCTTGGTGCAAGGCATAGCCCAGGACGATGAGCGTCGCCAGCAGCACGACCACGCCTTGCAGCAAACTGATCAGCAGGATGCGTGTGCCGAACAGCGGTTCTTTGGGGGGACGGGGCGGACGCCGCATGACGTTGGATTCTGCTGGCTCCGCTTCAAAAGCAATGGAGCAGGCCGGGTTGATGATCATTTCCAGAAACACGATATGCACCGGCGCGAACACCGGCGGCCAGCCGAGCAGCAGGGGAATGAGCGAGAGTCCGACGATGGGAATATGCACTGCAAAGATATAGGCCATGGCCTTGCGCAGATTGTCGAAGATGCCGCGCCCCAAACGCACGGCATGCACGATGGACGCGAAATCATCATCCAGTAACACCAGCGCGGCGGCTTCGCGTGCCACATCGGTGCCGTGCCCTCCCATGGCGATGCCGATGTGTGCAGCTTTCAGAGCGGGCGCGTCGTTCACTCCATCGCCTGTCATCGCCACTACTTCACCGTTCGCCTTGAGCGCATTCACCAAGCGCAGTTTTTGTTCGGGAACCATGCGCGCAAAAATATTGCTATGGCGGATGCGTTCGCGCAGTGTCGTGTCATCCATCCGGCTGAGTTCAGCGCCGCTGATAATGCCCCCGCTACCGGTGGCAAGCCCGATCTGTGCGGCGATTGAGGCTGCGGTGGCGGGATAGTCGCCCGTGATCATCACGACACGGATGCCGGCTGCGTTGCATTCTTTCAATGCCGGTGCGACGGTATGGCGCACCGGATCGGCCAGCCCGATCAATCCGAGAAATTCAAAATCGAAATCGTGCTGAATATCCGGCCATTCGCTGCCGCGATAACCGGCTTTGGCAACGCCCAGTACGCGCAAGCCCTGTGCGGCGAGAAGGTTTACCTGCACGGCTAAATCGGCCAGTTGCTGCTGATTGAAATGGCACAGATCGGCAATGGCCTCGGGGGCGCCTTTTGTGGCCACCACATACTCGTCGCGGTCGTGTGCTTTCCAGACATGCGACAGCGCGAGCAGCTCGGGCGACAGGGAATATTCATGTGCCAATGCCCAGTCCCCATGCAAATGCTCGGTGTCGCTCAGATAGTTCCGTCCGAGTTCATGGATGGCTTTTTCCATCGGGTCGAAAGGGGCTGTCTCGCTGGCGAGGATGCCGAACTCGACCAGCTCATGAAAAGTTTCGGGCAGGGGAGCGCGCGCATTGTTCGTCGCGAATGAGAGGCCATTTACGATGAGTTCTTGTACTTCCATGCGATTGAAGGTGAGCGTGCCGGTCTTGTCTACGCACAGAACGGTGGCTGAGCCGAGCGCTTCCACTGTGTGCACGCGCCGCGTGAGCACGCGGTGTTTGGAAATGCGCCATGCGCCCATTGCCATGAACACTGTCAGCACCACCGGATACTCCTCCGGCAGGATAGACATCGCCAGCGTGATGCCGGACAGCAGGGCATGCAGCCAATCACCCTGCATCAGGCCATGGATCACCAGCAGTAGCAGGCTGAGCGATACACCGATCACAGCGAGATTGCGCACCAGTTTGCGGATCTCTTGCTGCAACGGCGTCGTTTCGTTATCCAAGCCTTGCAAGGCTTGGCCGATCTTGCCGATCTCGCTACGCGGCCCGGTGGCCAGTACCTGCGCCATGCCGCGTCCCTGCACGACTAACGTGCCGGAATAGACGAACGGCAGGTTGTCGCCTCCGGGCGGTGCGAGTTCGGTGGCATCGGCTTTGGCGATCTTGCGCACAGCAACCGATTCGCCCGTGAGCAGCGATTCGTCGGCAGCAAAGTCGTTGCAGGAGATCAGCACCGCATCTGCCGGAACGCGGTCGCCTTCGGACATGATCAGCATGTCGCCACGCACTACTTCGCGTCCGGCAATGCGCTGCTCGATGCCATCGCGGATGACCAGTGCGCGCGGGCTGGTGAGATCGCGTAAAGCGTCCAGCACGCGTTCGGTTTTGTATTCTTGGTAGATGGTGATAGCCATCATTACACACACGAAACCCAGCAACATCAGGGCATCGCTGACATCCCCCAGGAGCAGATAGATTGCCCCCGCCACCACCAAAAGCAGGAACATAGGTTCGCGCAGCACCTCCAGTGCGATGCCGGACAAGTCGCGCTTGTCGGCAGCGGGGAGTTCATTCATGCCTTCGAGCTTGAGTCTTGCTGTCGCTTTTTCTTGCGACAGCCCGTCATGGTTGGTTATTTCGGGTGCGATGTGTGGCATGCGCAAAATCTTTCGAGTCATGTATGAATTTCATCGGTGGTATATTTACCGCAATCAGCCGACTTCTCTGGCGAAGGCTTTTCAGAAGCAAATATACCGTGCCCAAAAATTATTTCAAAAATCATTTGCCGGACAGGCAATCCATCCAGCAACACAGATGGCTGCGGCATGTCGCTCATTGGTTCCAACACCGGAACCTGTGGCATCTGCATCGACGCTCGGTGGCCGGCGGCGTGGCGGTGGGGTTGTTCTGCGGTTTAATCCCCGGGCCTTTGCAGATGCTGGGTGCCGCCTTATTGGCGGTGTTGTTCCGCGTCAATCTGCCTATCGCTTTGTTCACTACACTTTACACCAATCCTTTCACCATTCTCCCTCTGTACCTGTTGGCTTATGAGTTGGGTTCGTGGGTGCTGGGGCAGGATGGCATCGTTTCAGCGCCGGTCATGCCTGAGTTGCATTGGCATGACTGGTTTTGGCCCTCGATACATTGGTTGACATCGCTCGGAAAGGCATTCGCTATCGGCCTTCCTTTGTTGGCGATCATACTTTCGACACTGGGTTATTTTGCGGTGCGTCTTGGATGGCGCGGTTGGGTGTTATGGGAATTGCGCAAGCGTCGTATACGGCGCAATCGGATGGGAAAAAGGGATGAGTGAAAAACAGATTGCGACTTTGGCCGGAGGGTGTTTCTGGTGTCTGGAGGCCGTGTTCGAGCAAGTGCGCGGTGTCGAGCGCGTGCTCTCCGGCTATATCGGCGGAAAGCTCATCAATCCGAGCTACGAAGCCGTTTGCAGCGGGCAGACGGGGCATGCCGAGGCGGTGCAAATCGTCTTTGACGCGGGGATGGTGTCGTTCAAGGAATTGCTCGCTGTGTTCTTTGCGATCCACGACCCCGCCACGCTGAATCGCCAGGGCAGCGATGTGGGCACGCAATACCGTTCGGCGATTTTTTATCACAGCGAGGCTCAACGCAAGGAAGCGCAAGAGATGATTGCCGAACTGAATGGCAAGCTATCCGGGTCTTCAGCGCTGGTCACGGAAGTCACCGCTGCGCCGACTTTCTATCCGGCCGAGGATGAGCATCAACATTACTTTGTCAGGCATCCCGAACAAGGCTATTGCCAGTTTGTGATCGCACCGAAAATCGAGAAATTCCGCAAATATCGTTTGGACGAGAGCTCTTTTTAATTGTGGATCAGGAAGCTATGGGAGTGCTCTAACTAGGCGAAAGCCATCAAACTTGCTGCGGAACGCAGGCACGTCCTTGAATCTTTTGGCGGCGCGCACAAGCTGCGAACTGTTGAACCAAGAGCCGCCGCGAAGCACGCGCGTCTTGCCATCTTTTTGCCAGGCATCACCGTCAGTCGGCGCGCCTTTGTAGTTGTCGTGATAGCTGTCCCCCACCCATTCCCGTACGTTGCCACTCATGTCGTATATGCCAAATGCGTTGGCTTGCTTGGTTGCTACCGGGTGGGGGGATTTGTCACTATTGCCCTGCGTATCCGCAGATGCGCCATACCACGCTACGCTATCCGCATCGTCGCTGCCGCAATATTGATGCTGCCCTACGGCACGGCAGGCATATTCCCACTCGGCTTCGCTCGGCAATCGATATTGTTTGCGGGTCTTGGCATTGAGTTTCTGGATGAATATTTGCACATCGTTCCAGCTGATCTGTTCCACCGGGCAATCGTCCCCGCAGCTTGTGAAATAACTCGGATCTTTGCCTCTGATGGTTCGCCACTGGTCTTGCATGACAGCTCGCCATTGGATTTGTGTGACTTCGGTTTTGCCTATGGCAAAGGATTTTTCAATGTTGACGCGATGCACGGGTTGCTCATCTCTGTCGCCGCTATTCGAGCCCATGTCGAAGCTGCCTGCCGGGATCACTACCATTTCGGGGCACTCAGGGCAGTCGCGAAATACTTCGCCGACTGCCATTTCGGCATCGGCGTGAGCGATTGAAACACAGGCGGATAACCATAAAACAACAAAAGCCGGAGCGACACGTTTCACAGTATTTTTACGCTTGGACATACTCTTGTCTGGGGTGTAATTGTAGGTTGATAAAGTAACATCAATTTGTTAGCACAGAAAATCGGGGCTTACCCGCAATGAATAAATTATCCTTACTTATGATTTATTTTGATGAATTACCTTGACGACATCAACCATATAAGCGTACAACGCTTCCAGGTATTTGATTCAAAGTCTCTGCAGTCCTGGTTTTTCCATGTGCAATCTTCGATTCAAATAGTTTCGCGGGGGTTTTCCCCGTTTTTAAAAAAGGAAGTAATTCACATGGCAACTGGAATTGTTAAATGGTTCAATGATGCAAAGGGTTTTGGTTTTGTAACTCCTGATGACGGCAGCGAAGACTTGTTCGCGCACTTCTCAGCAATCAACATGAACGGCTTCAAGTCGCTTCAAGAAGGTCAAAAAGTCAGCTTTGAAGTGACTCAAGGCCCTAAAGGCAAGCAAGCTTCTAACATTCAAGCCGGTTAATCGGTTTTTGAGTTGGAAAAAAGCCCGGCACGAAAGTGCCGGGCTTTTTGTTGTGCTACGTTTTACTTGAACTCATTCAATCCGCTTGGGCTTGAATTTCGCCTGAATGACTTTCCCACCACGCGCACGCTTTCCGAAGTAGCTTTGTAATCCTTCACCAGACAACTTGATGGCGTGCTCGCGCGCACCTGTCGTACCGATCACTTCGATCTTGGCCTGATTGATGACGTTGGCAATAGTCAGTTCTTCGCCTTCTGCCAAGCCCATAACGATCACGCCTTTGCCGCCGCCTTGCAGGTGCTTCATTTCGCTCAACAGGAACAACAGTAATCTGCCATCGCTGGATGCTGCGGCAACCAGCGATTGTTCGCTCGGCGCGAACGGGGCAGGGGGGAGGATGGCCTCTTTATCCACGCTGATGAATTGCTTGCCCGCTTTGTTGCGCCCGACCATGTCGCCGAGGGTGGCAGTGAAGCCATAGCCCGCTGTCGTGGCGATCAGGATGTGCTGCTCGGCTTTGCCGCAGAGTACGTGGGCAATCTTGGCACCGCTGGCGAGTTCGATCAGCGTGGCGAGCGGCACACCGTCACCGCGCCCCGATGGCAACTGGCTCACGGAGATGCTGCACACGCGACCGTTGTCGCAGATGACAATGCAGTTATCCGTGGTGCGGCACTCGAATTTGGCCAGCAGTCCGTCGCCGTCCTTGAAGGGCAGAGTGGACAAATCCAGCCCGTGCCCTTGTCGCGTGCGTCCCCAATGTTTTTTGGAGATGATGACGGTGACCGGCTCGTCGATGATGTTGTTCACCGGTGCGGCGCGCTGCGATTCTTGAATCAGGGTGCGGCGGTCATCGCCATAAGTCAGCGCATCGGCGTCAATCTCACTGGCGACTTGCTCGCGCAATGCCGAGTCTTTTGATAGCAAACGCGTCAGGTCTTTGCGTTCTTTATCGAGCTGTTTGATTTCTTTCTCGATGCGGATGCCTTCCATGCGCGCCAATTGGCGCAAGCGGATTTCCAGAATATCTTCGGCCTGGCGGTCGGAAAGTTCAAAGCGTGCGATCAACGCGGCTTTGGGATCGTCCGATTCGCGGATGAGTTTAATGACCTCGTCGAGATTCAAAAATACGATCATGCGTCCGGCGAGAATATGCAGACGGTCATCCACTTGTGCCAGACGGTGCTGGCTGCGGCGACGCACCGTGGCGAGGCGGAACTCCACCCACTCGCGGATGATCTGGGTCAGCGACTTTTGCTGCGGACGACCATCCAGCCCGATCATGGTCAGATTGAGCGAGGTGGAAGATTCCAGGCTGGTGTGCGCCAGCAGCACGTTCATCAACTCGTCTTGGGTTTGACGCGACGACTTGGGTTGGAACACCAGACGCACCGCCTGCGATTTGTCGGACTCGTCCGCCACCGCATCCAGCACCGACAACAACAGTTGTTTGTTCTGCACCTGTTCCGGTGACAGACTCTTCTTGTTGGCGCGGACTTTCGGATTGCTCAGTTCGTCGATTTCTTCCAACACTTTTTTGGTCGAGACTCCGTGCGGCAATTCATACACTACGATCTGCCACTGACCGCGCGCCAGCTCTTCCACCGTCCAGCGTGCGCGCATTTTGATCGAGCCGCGTCCGCTCAAATAACTTTCGCGCAGGTCGCGCGGCGACGAAATGATTTGTCCTCCGGCGGGGAAGTCGGGGCCTTGCACGCAGGCGAGCAGGGCGTCGTCAGTGATGTTCGGATCGCGCACCAACTGCACCGCAGCAGAAGCGACTTCGCGCAGATTGTGCGATGGAATCTCGGTCGCCATGCCCACGGCAATACCGGATGCACCGTTGAGCAGCACCATCGGCAAGCGCGCGGGCAGCATCGCGGGTTCTTGAAACGCGCCGTCGTAGTTGGGCACAAAGTCCACCGTACCCATATCCAGCTCGGATAACAGCAGGTCGGCCAGCGGGGTCAAACGTGTTTCGGTGTAGCGCATCGCCGCCGCATTGTCGCCGTCGCGGCTGCCGAAATTGCCCTGACCATCGACCAGCGGATAGCGCATGGAAAAATCCTGCGCCAAACGCACCATTGCTTCATACGCGGAAGAGTCGCCGTGCGGATGATATTTACCCAGCACATCGCCGACCACGCGCGCCGATTTGACATGCTTGTTGCCGTGGCTCAAACCCATCTGGCGCATGGCGTAAAGAATACGGCGCTGCACCGGTTTTTGTCCGTCGCACACGTCCGGCAGCGCGCGGCCTTTAACCACCGAGATGGCATATTCCAGATAAGCGCGTTCGGCATACAGCGAGATCGGCACTTCGTCGCCATCGGGTAAGGCGGCGAGCGGGGCGAATTGTTTAGCGCCGCCCGAACCGCCCGCAACACTTGCGGTTACTTCAGGTACGTCGTTCTCGACGAGATTGGTTTCGTCTTCGGGGAACAAGGTGGGTTGGTCTTCCGGGGTGTGGTTGTGACTCATGCTTAAATATCTCCCTCAACTTCATTGCCGTGATACTCCAGCCACGCGCGGCGCGTTGAGGCTTCGTGTTTACCCATCAGCATGTTGAACATATCCATATTGTCCTTGTACGGTACTGCGGCGACATTCACGCGCAGAGAGCGTCGCGTGTCCGGGTTGAGTGTGGTATCCCATAGCTGCTCGGCGTTCATTTCGCCCAAGCCTTTGAAGCGCGAAATCGACCAGCTGCCTTCGCGCACTTTCTCCTGACGCAATCTGTCTTCGATGCCCAGCAGTTCGCCTTCGTTGAGCGCGTAGATCTTGCGGATCGGCTTCTTGCCCTGTGCCGGAACGTCCACGCGGAACAGCGGCGGCTGCGCCAGATAGATTTTTCCGGCGAGTACGACTTGGTAGAAATGGCGGAAGAACAAAGTCAGCAGCAGGGTGGAAATGTGCGCACCGTCCACGTCGGCGTCGGCCATGATGTAGATGCCGTTGTAACGCATGCCGGACAAATCCACCGCATCGTGCGGCCCGTGCGGATCAACGCCGATGGCGACCGCGATGTCGTGAATTTCGTTATTGGCGAACAGGCGGTCTTTCTCCACCTCGAAGGTGTTGAGCACCTTGCCGCGCAACGGCAGCACGGCCTGGAATTCCTTGTTGCGTCCCTGCTTGGCCGAGCCGCCGGCGGAATCGCCCTCCACCAGGAACAGTTCGGTGCGGGTGGGATCGCTGGAGCTGCAATCGGTCAGCTTGCCGGGCAGCACCGCGACCGAGGAACCCTTTCTTTTCTCGACCTTCTGCGCCGAGCGCATGCGTGTCTGCGCCTGCTGGATGGCCAGTTCGGTGATGCGCTTGCCGTAGTCCACATGCTCGTTCAGCCACAGGTCCAGCGGGTCTTTCACCATCAGCGACACCAGGCGCAGCGCGTCGCGCGACACCAGCTTGTCCTTGGTCTGCCCCTGGAATTGCGGGTCGAGCACCCTGGTCGACAGAACGAAACTGGCGCGCG
>JBAZYW010000032.1:0-15653 GCA_041659125.1 Gallionellaceae bacterium
CTTTGCACTTCATGATACATGTTGAACACTTCGCCCTCATCCAGCCCCAGACTTTCCACGATGTACTGGTACGCATGGGTGTGGATTGCCTCTTCGAACGCTTGGCGCAACAGGTACTGCCTGCATTCCGGATTGGTAATATGGCGATAAGTACCCAGTGCGATATTGTTTGCAGCAAGGCTGTCGGCAGTGCTAAAAAAACCCAGATTGCGCATCACCAAGCGGCGCTCATCATCGGTCAGACCATTCGGGTTCTTCCATAATGCGATATCGGCCGACATATTCACTTCTTGCGGCATCCAGTGATTTGCACAACCCGCCAGATACTTTTCCCATGCCCATTTATATTTAAAAGGCACCAGCTGATTTACGTCGGCGCTGCTATTGATGATGCGCTTGTCCTCGACGCGAATGCGCCCGGTAGATGTCGATGCGATGGTGTAAGAGTGATCGCTGCTACCCGTCTCCATTGCAGCAGCGACTCCCATCGCTGCCATGCGCACGCCAGCCGATGCGGCTACAGGCGTAATGTCGTCTTCAAATGTGAGCATATTTTCCCTATCTTTTTATATTCGCCGCACTTTACGGCGGCATTTTTAATGTGTTTGCGCTTTAATTCCGAATTGCAATCACTTTACTGACACGCCTCGCATTCGGGATTGTCGATCGAGCAAAATTTCGTTTCCTCCACTATTGCGGAAGCCGCTATACCTCCGGAATCGCCCCCGCTGGAAACTGCGTTCAATGAACCGGCACGCGATGTGGATTTTTCTGC
This sequence comes from Gallionellaceae bacterium, assembly GCA_041659125.1. Lineage (GTDB taxonomy): Bacteria > Pseudomonadota > Gammaproteobacteria > Burkholderiales > Gallionellaceae > PALSA-1006. Next base: position 776 of record JBAZYW010000032.1, read on the forward strand.
CGAGGTTGCCCCCAATGTACGCAGGTAGTATGTCGTCTTCAAACCGCGCAACCAGGCCAATTTATAAGTCTCATCCAACTTCCGCCCCGAAACACCGGACATGTAGATGTTCAAAGATTGCGCCTGATCTATCCATTTTTGACGGCGCGCAGCGGCTTCAATCAGCCACTTCGGCTCGACCTCAAATGCGGTCGCATAGAGTCCGCGCAAATCTGCGGGGATGCGGTCTATTTTGGACAGACTGCCATCGAAATACTTGAGATCGGCAATCATGACCTCATCCCACAAACCCAATGCCTTCAGATCGCTCACCAGATGATCGTTGATGATGGTGAATTCACCGGACAGGTTCGATTTCACAAAAAGATTCTGGTAAGTCGGTTCAATGCTGGCCGAAACGCCCACGATGTTGGAAATAGTCGCCGTAGGTGCAATGGCGACACAGTTGGAGTTACGCATACCGTGCTGCTTAATACGCGCACGCAAAGCATCCCAATCCAAAGTCACGGAGTTATCCACCTCCACATAACCGCCGCGTGCGGAACGCAGCATTTCCACCGAATCATGCGGCAAAATACCCTTGTCCCACAGGCTGCCGCGATAGCTGGAATAACGACCGCGCTCTTCCGCCAACTCGGTGGATGCCATGTATGCGTAGTAGCACACCGCCTCCATCGAGCGGTCGGCGAACTCCACGGCCACCTCCGACGCGTAGGGCACACGCAATTCGTGCAACGCATCCTGAAAGCCCATGATGCCCATGCCAACCGGACGATGCTTAAGGTTGGCGTCACGCGCCTTCTTCACCGCGTAGTAATTGATATCAATCACGTTATCCAGCATGCGCATCGCGGTCGTGATCGTGCGCTTCAGCTTTTCATGATCCAGTTGACCAAATTTCTCATGTCCCTGCGGATGCAGGTGCGCCGCCAAATTCACGGAACCCAGATTGCACACGGCAATTTCCGAGTCCGAAGTGTTCAGCGTGATTTCCGTGCACAAGTTGGAGCTGTGCACCACACCAACGTGCTGCTGCGGACTGCGCACGTTGCACGGATCTTTGAATGTGATCCACGGATGGCCGGTTTCAAACAGCATAGTCAGCATCTTGCGCCACAAACTCGCCGCCTGAATTTTACGGAACAGCTTTAACTCACCGCGCGCTGCTTTTTCTTCGTAAGCCACATAAGCCTGCTCGAATTCGGCACCGAACTTGTCATGCAAGTCAGGACAGTTCGACGGCGAGAACAGCGTCCATTCGCCGCCCTCCATCACGCGCTTCATAAACAAATCGGGAATCCAATGCGAGGTATTCATATCATGCGTGCGGCGACGGTCATCGCCGGTGTTCTTGCGCAACTCGAGAAATTCCTCGATATCCAAGTGCCATGTTTCCAGATAGGCGCACACTGCGCCCTTGCGTTTGCCGCCCTGATTAACCGCCACTGCAGTATCGTTCACCACCTTAAGGAATGGCACAACGCCCTGCGACTTGCCGTTGGTACCCTTGATATGGCTACCCAAAGCACGCACGTTGGTCCAGTCATTACCCAACCCGCCCGCAAACTTCGACAGCAGTGCATTTTCCTTTAACGCCTCGTAAATTCCATCCAAATCATCGGCTACTGTAGTCAAATAACAGGAAGACAGCTGCGAACGACGCGTGCCGGAATTAAACAAGGTAGGCGTCGAGCTCATAAAGTTGAAGCTGGTGAGCAAGCGGTAAAACTCAATAGCGCGAGTCTCGCGCTCAACTTCATTCAGCGCCAAGCCCATCGCAACGCGCATAAAGAAAGCTTGCGGCAGCTCAAGACGCTCATCCTCGATATGCAGGAAATAGCGGTCATACAAAGTCTGCAAACCGAGATAGCCGAATTGCAAATCGCGGCTTGGATCAAGCTCTTGCGCCAAACGCACCAGATCAAACTGCCCCAGTCTTTCATCCAGCAACTCCGCTTCGATTCCGCGCTTGATGAACTTCGGGAAATATTCCGCGTAACGCGCAGCCATTTCATCCTGAGGCACTTCTTCGCCCAGGATTTCGCAACGAATGTTATTCAACAACAAACGGGCAGTAACAAAGCCATACGCAGGATCCTGCTCAATCAGAGAACGCGCCGACAAAATGGCGCATTTGCGCACTTCTTCTATAGGCACCCCGTCATACAGATCTTTCAACGTGAGCTTCAATATTTTCCCGGCATCCACCGCCGCGCCCAAGCCCACACAAGCCGCCTCAATCTGCACCACCATACCCGCCACATCCAGAGGACGCAGAATGCCGTTTTCTTTTACATTCAATACATGGACAGATTCATTTTCTTTCTTGGCCTTAGTGCGCTCGCGGGTACGCTGTTCGCGATACAACACATAAGAGCGCGCCACATCATGCTCACCCGAACGCATCAAGGAAAGCTCAACCTGATCTTGTATATCCTCGATATGGAAAGTACCACCGTGCGGCTGACGGCGCACCAGCGCATTCACCACACCGGATGTTAATTGCTCAACCATCTCGCGCACACGCGCCGATGCCGCTCCTTGCCCGCCGTTTACCGCAAGGAAAGCTTTCGTCATCGCTATTGAAACCTTGCCCGGCTCAAACGAAACAACCGAACCGTTACGGCGAATCACTTTATATTGATCAAGGGATGAGCTAGCGCTCGATGAGACAGAAGATTCGGGATCTTGATGCGGAGGTATAGAAAAGGATGACGAAACACTTTCTGACGCAATTAACATACAACTCCCCTTTAATTTTTCCGGCACTTATTCGGTTGACAAACCAAAAAGCCTATTTAAACAAAAACCACTACATCTAGTGGTCGACCAGCTTATTTTGGCTAATTCTAGTGGATCATTGAATTTATGCAAGCAGTATTTTGGCCTATATATTTTTCTATATAACCCATAAAAACCGAGATAAATACTGAGGTATTCTTATAAAGAATTGCGGTAGCGCGGCCAGTCAAAATGAGGGCCAGGATCGGTCTTGCGCCCGGGCGCCACATCGGAATGCCCGGTGATGTCGCCAATCGAATAAGCGCGCCGCAAACGCCGGGTTAAATAGGCGAGACTCCGGTACTGCGCATCCGCAAAAGGCACAAAATCGCTTCCCTCCAGCTCGATGCCGATAGAAAAATCGTTACAACGCGCCCGTCCCCGCCAAAGCGAGGCGCCGGCATGCCATGCACGGCGATGGCATGAAACGAACTGGACGATCTCCCCGGTGCGCCTTATGAAAAAATGTGCGGACACTGTTACACCGCGCAGATGCGCGTAATAGGGATGTTCTTCCGAATTTAAGGTATTGGTAAAAAACTGCTCGACCCCGGCACCGCCGAATTCATCCGGCGGCAAGCTGATGCTGTGAATAACCAGCAGACTGACTGGCGTACGCGCAGGACGCGCATCATGATTGGGCGAGACCACCCGACGCACCCCGCTGAACCAACCATGCGTATTCAGCTTCAATTCGAGCTCTCTTTATCGGTGATAGACAGTCGCTCCATGCGGTAACGCAATGCCCTGAATGTCACCCCGAGTATTTTTGCGGCTGCGGTGCGGTTAAAGCCTGTTTGACCAAGCGCTTCTAAAATCGCTTCGCGCTCGATACGATCCAGATAATCAGTGAGCGGATATTTGCCGGATTGACCCGGGCTCTCTCTTCTTTCGAAAGGTTCTGCCGGAACAAGCTGCAAATCATCGGGAGTAATTATCTCCCCAGTACGCAAGGCTAAAGCACGCTCGATGATATTTTCCAACTCGCGCACATTGCCGGGAAAATCGCATCGCGTTAGCGCGCGCAAGGCCTCGGCTGAAAATCTTACTGCGGCGTCCCCGCGTAATCTATCCAGCATTTGCGCGGCAATCTCGCCGATGTCGTCGCGCATCTCGCGCAACGATGGCATCTGCAACGAAATCACATTCAGCCGATAATACAAGTCCTGACGAAACTTTCCTTGCTGCACGCGCTCCGCCAAATTGCAGTGCGTCGCACTGATAATGCGCACATCTACCACCTCTTCTTCCGTTGCCCCCACTTTGCGCACCTTCTTTTCCTGTATCGCGCGCAACAGCTTCACCTGCATATTCAGGGGCAAATCGGCAACCTCATCCAGCAACAGCGTGCCACCATTCGCCGCCTGAAAAAATCCTTCCCTATCCTTTTCCGCGCCGGTAAAGGCACCCTTGCGATAGCCGAAGAACTCGCTTTCCATCAGATTTTCCGGAATCGCACCGCAATTCACCGCGACAAACGGCTGCTCGTGGCGCGCGCTTTTTTCCACGATTAAACGCGCCGCCAACTCTTTACCGCTACCCGACTCTCCGCTGATATGCACCGGCGCTTGGCTGCGCGCCACGCGCTCTATCAAATCCCGTGCACGCTGCATCGCCGCAGAACGTCCCAGCAATGCGCGTTCACCGGCTTTAACCTCGCCGTGCGTCTGCGGCAATTTGAGCGCGGACTTTACCAATGCACGCAACTGATCCAACGCCACCGGCTTGGACAAGTAATCGAATGCCCCCGCCTTGAGTGCCGCAACCGCATTTTCCGCATTGCCATGTGCCGTGATCACCGCCACAGGCACATCGAGATTATGTTCGCCGATATAGCGCACCAACGCCAAACCCTCGCCATCGGGCATGCGCATATCGGTCAGACAAAGGTCAAAGTGCATGCTATCCAGCTGTCGGCGAGCCTCGCTTACACTCCCCGCCCGCGCCACTTCCAATCCCATAGGTATCAAAGCCAGCTCCAGCAATTCCAGAATGTCCGGCTCATCATCCACCAGCAACACTCGCGGGATACGCTGTTTAACCGAGCGTGTATCAATGCTCATTATTCACTCCAAATACAATACGGAAACATGCTCCGCCTTCATTCGGCGAACTATATTCCAGAACCGCCCCGTTGGCCTCGCACAATTCCCGTGCAATATACAAACCCAGACCCGTACCTCTTGCATCAGTAGTAAAAAAAGGCTCGAACAGTTTTTGTGCCGTTTCCGCATCAATCCCCGGCCCATCGTCTTTTACGTCCAGAACCACCCGGCCTTCATCCAAACACATGGCGCACAGCTGGACGCTCCCGTCCTTTTTTTGGCTGTAGTGCAATGCGTTGCGACATAGATTCCACAGCACTTGATCCAAATGCCCCCGATCAAAACTCACCCTGCATTCCGGGGGCGCTTCAATCCGTATCGTCTCTAGCGAGATGCGCTGGGTCTGACATAACTCTTCAACAAAGGCGGGCAAGCGCTGAGCCAAATCCAGCTCCTCCATATGCGCCCGATCGCGCCGATTCAACTGCATCACATCCTGCACGATTCGGTTCAACCGGGCGGTGTTGTCCAGAATAATCCGAGAGAGTCGCAACTGTGCCGGATCTTGCTGCCCCTCTTGCAATAACTCTGCTGCGTAACTGATTGAAGACAGCGGATTGCGCACTTCATGAGCGATATTGGCGGTAAGCCGCCCCAAAGCGGCAAGCTTCACTTGCTGCGCTTGCTCCTGCACCCGCTGCATATCCTCAAGCACGATCACCGCGCCCCAAAATCCCTCGCGCTGCACCGGCAAAAAACGCACGCGCACCAAGCGATTGGTCGTCGGCAAACGCAACACCTCATGTCCTAACGCTTTGTTCTGTCGCCACGCGGCGAACATGGCATCCAGCAAAGGGGAGCAGTTGCCCAGTACACATGGGCTATCCGTCAAAAACACATGGCCCAGCAAACGCTCTGCGCTGGGATTGGATTGCCGCACCGCACCGCGCTCATCCACGACCAACACACCATCCGGCATATCCTGAATCATCAACCGGTTGGCTTCGGCCATATTGGATAAATCCACACCCCGGACAAAGGCCAGCTTTTCGCTGGCTATCGCATATTTGGATAAGGTATGCGATAGCCACGCTACGGCAAAATACGATGCACTTAGTATCCCCGCCTGCAAAAACTGACCCACCGCCGCCTCATGTGTCAGTACGGAATAAGCATGCTCCAGCAGGATGGCAATACTTGCGAGCGCCGCATAAAACAAAGTGATGCGGCCACGGCTAATCAATCCTGCTGCGGCCAATGACACCAACAGCAACATCCCGAGATTGCTCTGGATACCGCCGTTAAAATAGGTCAACGCGGCAACGACGACGATATCCGTCCCCACTTGAAAGGCCAGTTGCAGGGCAAAACGAGGGCGTTTTAACTGAACGCCGATCAACGCTACCAGCGTCAGGAAAATGTACGCCAGACAAATGCGAAAAACCCAGACCTGCTCGAAAGCGTTAAGCGATAAGGCTTGTCCAAACGCAGTTGCCAGCAACAGCAACAACCCGCCAAGGATCAAACGATAAAGGCCGAAAAAATACAGCGACCGCCATAAGTCCTCTACAGCCATCGGTGTAGCGACTTGTAACTTGGACAGCGGCCAGAAGGAAGGGAGTTGACTATCCCTCATTGGAATTATTCAGTACGGCCCGCATGGTCGCGCCGATGTGCCTCACAACAGAAATATTCTCCGCCAGCCAAAATACTTTCACTCCTGGGCTGGTGAATTCCGCATTGAGCACAGCGCACCATGTCTTCGGAGGACTCCGGCGCAGCCGGCTTTTGTGGCTGCCTGAGGTATAACTTAAGCAGCCAATAAACAACGGCAACCACTGCAAACAAAAAAATCAAGCGACTCATTGCGACATACTCCGCACATGCCCGAAGGCGATTAATGAAAATTTAAGGACGAGAAACAAGCAACAGATACAGAATTCGTAATGCATTGTAGGTTGGATTCTACCCTCCGTCACGGGCAAAACGCAGTTACAGAATCAAGAGCTTGACCCGATACACATCACACCGTTATCATTCCCGACATAATTACTCAAGAAAGGGGCCGTCATGGATATTCAAGAAGTTATTCGCCAGCAAGTCACCACCAACCCCGTTGTGCTCTATATGAAAGGCACACCGCAGTTTCCGCAATGCGGCTATTCCGGCAATGCGGCACGCATCCTAAAGGAGGCAGGCGCAGGCAATTTTCTAGCGGTTAACCTTCTGCAAAATCCGGAAATCCTCGAAGGCATTAAAGTATTCGCGAATTGGCCAACCATTCCGCTGATCTTTATCAACGGCGAATTCGTCGGCGGATCGGACATCGTAACGGAAATGTTTCAAAGCGGAGAGCTACAGGCGCTCTTGGCCGGGAAGGACTAATTTCACCCGAACGGACTATATAGCCAGCTAAATATATATAGACCTTTTGGCATATATGCTTGCACTAAGTCCCCAAGTACAATCCGCGCCGAGTGTTTGAGCTCCGAGTCCCTAAGGCTCGTTCTTTCTTACTCTCCTCCTATTCTGGGCGATCGCAAGGTCGCCCACTTTTTTTGCCTGAAATTCACGCTAACGATTTGCGTGCCCGCGCAATAGCCGCCTCCACCTGCTGTGGCGCAGTTCCGCCGGTATGGTTGCGCGCCGCCAGTGAGCCCTCCAGTGTAAGCACGGCGTAAATATCATCCGCGATGAGCGCGGAAAATTGCCGCAACTCCTCCAGTTTAAGTTCACTCAAATCGCAGCCGCGTTCAACAGCAAAACGCACCGCCAACGCCACGGCCTCATGAGCGTCGCGGAACGGCAAGCCCTTCTTCACCAAGTAGTCGGCCAGATCGGTAGCTGTGGCATAACCCTGAAATGCCGCGCTGCGCATGGCTTCCGGCTTGACGGTGATGCCGCCCATCATGTCGGCATAAATGCGCAAGGTCTGGGTGAGCGTATCCACCGTGTCGAACAGCGGCTCTTTGTCTTCCTGATTGTCTTTGTTATAAGCCAGCGGCTGGCCTTTCATCAACGTCAGCAGCGCCACCAGATTGCCGTTCACGCGTCCGGTTTTACCGCGCACCAGCTCCGGCACATCGGGATTTTTTTTCTGCGGCATGATGCTTGAACCGGTGCAGAAGCGATCCGCAATGTCGATGAAACCGAAACGCGGACTCATCCACAGGATCAACTCTTCCGACAAACGCGACAAGTGCGTCATGATCAGCGCCCCGGCAGCAGAAAACTCGATGGCGAAATCGCGGTCGGACACGGCATCCAGCGAGTTCTCGCACACGCCGTCAAATCCCAACAGTTCGGCCACATATTCGCGCTTGATCGGATAGCTGGTTCCCGCCAACGCAGCCGCCCCGAGCGGCAAACGGTTTACCCGCTTGCGGCAATCGGCCAGACGTTCCGCATCGCGCTTGAGCATCTCGAAATACGCCATCAAGTGATGGGCGAAACTCACCGGTTGCGCCACTTGCAAATGGGTGAAGCCGGGCATGATGGTGTGCGTATGATGCTGCGCCAAATCGAGTAACGCGCTTTGCAAGGCATGCACCAGCAAAATCAAATCGTCGATAGCGTGGCGCAAATACAAGCGCACATCGGTCGCCACCTGATCGTTGCGCGAACGCCCCGTATGCAGGCGCTTGCCCGCATCGCCGACCAAAGCAGTAAGGCGCTTCTCGATGTTGAGATGGACATCCTCCAGGTCAAGCTGCCAGACAAAATCGCCACCCAACACTTCATTCTCGATCTGCGCCATGCCGCGCTGAATATCTTTTAAATCTTGCGCGCTGATAATTTCACACGCCGCCAACATTTGCGCATGCGCCAAGGAGCCTTGAATATCAAACAGCGCCAAGCGTTTATCGAAGTCCACCGAAGCGGTATAGCGCTTCACCAATTCAGCCACGGGTTCATTAAATCTGCCCGACCAGGCCTGTTTATCTTGCATCGTCATCGTCTCTTGTCCAGAATGTTCGGCATAAAGGAACCCCCATGCCAAGGTCGCGAAGTATAAATCAAAACAATATGCCCGATGCGTTGCCAAATTTCCGCAATCTGGGAGTCGTACTGCGCATCGTGTTGATGGTAAACGGGCTGGCGCTGTTAAGCGTCCTGACCCAAGCCGATTCCATGCAGGACATCGGACAACGCATGATGCATGGCTCGGCATTTCTGCAGCCCGTGCTATTGTCCAGCTTGCTGCTCTTGCACGTACTCAACAACCCCCTTGCGCGCATGAATTATTGGCAAGGAGCTGCCAGCATCTTGCTGGCAGTGGCGTTGATTACCGTGGCCATAGCCCGATTCGGCGGCGAATTATTCGTATCTCCTGCCGGAAATAATACATTTAATTTGTGGCGCCACGCCGCCTTGAGCATGATTGTTGCCGCACTCTCACTCACCTATTTTCGTTTGCGCGCCCAAGCGCTTTCGCCCGCCTTACCCGAAGCCCGTTTGCAGGCGTTACAAGCGCGCATACGTCCACATTTTCTTTTCAACAGTATCAATGCCGTACTCGGCATCGTGCGCAGCGACCCCAAGCGCGCCGAGAGCGCACTGGAAGACATGTCCGACCTGTTTCGCATGGCTATGGCCGACAACCGCGAGTTGGTCGCCCTGAAACGTGAAGTAGATCTCTCGCGCCAATACCTTGCTTTGGAACAACTGCGCTTGGGAGATCGCCTTAAAGTGGATTGGCAAACACAAGAGATGCCGCAGGATGCCCTCGTTCCCCCCATGATGCTGCAACCGCTGCTGGAAAACGCCGTATATCACGGCATCGAACCCATGCACGACGGCGGCGCAATCACCATCAAGCTCTACCGCAGCGGCAAAGAAATGCATCTGGATGTGTACAATCCCTGCCAACCGCAAGGCAAGAGCCATGTTGGAAACAAGATGGCTCTTGCCAATATCCGTGAACGTCTCGACCTGCAGTTCGATCTTGAAGCAAATTACAGCGTCGATGCCGGAAAAGATTATTATCGCGTACACATTCAGATCCCCTATATCAAAGAGGAGCCCCAATGAACGTTGTTGAATTGCCTCTGGCAGTATTCATCGTCGACGATGAACCGCCCGCACGAAACCGGCTCAAAGATTTGCTCACCGATTGCGCCGAACAACTGCCTTTGACTCTGGTGGGAGAAGCCGGCAACGGCGTCGAAGCGCTGGACAAGCTATCCGAAGTTCATGCCGATGTCGTGTTGGTCGATATTCGTATGCCACAGATGGATGGCATCGAACTGGCGCAGCACCTGAACAAACTGCACAAGCCGCCTGTTATCGTCTTCACTACCGCCTACGACAGCTATGCCGTCAACGCCTTTGAAGAACGTGCCATCGATTATTTGCTCAAACCGATACGCTTGGGGCGTTTGTTTGAAGCGCTCACCCGCGCCCGTAGCGCTGTTCCCGTACGCAGCGAAGTGCTGCAAGAACTCACCCCGGAACCGCGCAAGAATCTTTCCATTCACGAACGCGGCAAGATCGTGCTGGTGCCGATCGAACAAGTACTCTACCTGCGCGCCGAATTGAAATACATCACCGTGCGCACCGTCGAACACGAATACATCATCGAAGAATCCCTCATCGCATTGGAAAAAGAGTTCGCCGCGCGCTTCGTGCGCATTCACCGCAACTGCCTCGTGGCCAAAGAAGAAATCGAAGGCTTCGAGAAAGTCGCCGAAACGGACGACAGCGAAGCGCACTGGGCGGTCAAGCTAAAAGGCCTGGAAGAACTTTTGCCCATCAGCCGCAGACAACAATTCATCGTCAAAGAATTTAGCTGACGCAACAATCCAACCGTCTGTCGGCCTTCTTCAACCTATCACCGTCCCCGACCAACTGGACACATACCGCTTGTGCTGACACCCCTTCCGGCTATCGGCTGACGCTTTACACGGATTGTACATATTCCATAAAGTGCGCCCAACTTAACGGGGAGTGGCAATGCAATCCAAACAACAAACAGGCGTGACGATGATTGAACTGATGATCGTTGTAGCGATAGCCGGCATATTGGCGGCGATTGCTGCCCCCTCGTTTTCCAGTTTAATCAACAGTACTCGTCTGAATTCCACCATGACGCAACTCACCAGCGACTTGAATCGCGCCCGTGGCGAAGCGATCAAGCGCAATCAACGGGTTCTGGTTTGTGTACGCGACACCGATGCGGCGTGCGGAGCGGGCAACAACTGGCAAAACGGCTGGCTAGTTTGTTATGACGAAAACCAAGATGGCGCCTGCGATGCCACCTCTGCCACCAACCCAAACCCGATCATGGTTCGCCCTGCCATCAATGCAAATTTAACACTCACTGGTAGTGCTGCATTCGTTCGCTTCAACGCCAGCGGCACTCAAGGGGCGACGGGCGCGCCAGCAGCGACTCTCACGCTTAATGGCACTTGGGCTGGAGCAACAGCTGTAATCGCCAATATTGCCGCCACCGGCAACATATCCAAGACACCATAGGGATAAGCAAATGCCTCATAACTTAAAGCCGTTCACCTCAAAAGCTTCGCAGCATGGCTTTTCCATGCTGGAAATATTGATCACGCTTGTGATTATCGCCATTGCCATGCTCGGCACAGCGGGCTTGCAACTTAACGCTTTGCGCCTGAATAAAGGCAGCCAATCCCGTACGCAGGCGATTTTTCTGGCATCGGACATGACTGAACGCATGGAGGCTAATAAGGCTGCGGTCATTCTCGGAACCTATGCGATTGCCACTACGAACGCGGTGAGTATCGCCGCTACCGATTGCGCTGCAACAGCTTGCGATTCAGCAAGCCTTGCAGCCTGGGATAAAAGTCAGTGGGAAGCTGCAGTTAGCAATTTATTACCTCAAGCCAGCTGGACCATCTCTCAAACCACTGCGGGCAATCCAAGCACATACAGCATCGTCATCAGGTGGATAGACCGCAGCGATGTCAAAACGGTCACTAGTGGCACCATTGTTGATAGCTACACGGCAACACGAACCATAGGTAACTGAAACTATGAACGCCTACACACCTATACGCACACCATACCCAAAACATTTCCGTGCGGAAATGTCCGGCTTCAGTATGGTGGAAATGATGATCTCCATCACCATCGGACTAATGATCGTTGCCGCGCTGGTGGGGGTATTGACCAGTTCTTCAGGCAGCACCAAAACCAATGACCGTACCGCCGAACTGCAAAGCAACGGGCGATACGCGCTAGATCATCTCAAACGCGAACTGCGTCAAGCCGGCTATCGCGGTTACACCCCCAAAGCGCCCGAATCCGGGAGTTGGACAACGCCGACCATTACCGGCGAGTGCGGCACTGCCGGAAGGTTTGTAAAAAACATCAGGCAGGCAGTTTGGGGCAAGAACGACAGCAATCCTTTTGCTGCCAGCTGCATCCCGTCAGCATCTTATCTGCAAGGGGATGTGCTGGTAATACGCCGCGCGGATGACACTCCCACCTTAGCGGCCACCGCAGCAGCCAGTACGCTTTATTTGAGTAGCTCTTATGCTAACTTAAACGTGTTGCAAGGCTCTGCTTTACCTACAGCCGTGGTCACGGGCACTGAACATTTCGAACTGCATGAATACGTTTATTACATCAGCCCATTTACCAACTCCGCAACTGAAAATCCATTAGTTCCCGCTTTATATCGCGTTGCCCTGCAATCGAACGGCACGATGACCCGCGAATTAGTGGTCAGCGGCATCGAACATATGCAATTTGAATATGGCATGACCAATACTGACGGAACCACACAGTATTTCACCGCCGCCAACATCGGCGCAACGACTGATCACAGCGCAACGGGGGCAACCAACTGGGACAAAATCAGCTCGGTGCGTATTTGGCTGCTGGCACGCAATGCCAAGGCTGAGACAGGGTATAACAATACCCAAATATATCAATTAAGCGCTTTCCCCTATCAGGTAGATGACAACTTCCGTCGCCAAGTTTTTACCACCGTCGTGCAACTGCGTAATTTCCGGAATTGAGGATACATATTATGCGATTCGACCGCTTTTATAACTTTCCCCATAAACAATCCGGCTCTACGCTGATTGTGAGTCTGATTATCCTGATTCTCTTGATGCTGCTAGGCGTAACAGCTATGAGCACTTCAGACACGCAGTTCAAATTGACCGGCAATTTGCAATTCGAAAATCTGGCCTTGAACAACGCAGAAACAGCGGCTGGCATCGCTGAACGCTGGCTGGAAAGCGTTGCTGCCACCACACCTTCGGCGAGTGCAGTAGGCGCATTACCCGATCCGCTAACCGGCATGGCGTGGACCGACGCAGACTCCACTCCAGTGGTCGCGGGTGATGATACCCAACGCTACGTAATCGGTTATGTAACCACCAACGCGTCGCCCTTGGCAGGAGTGGGTCTGGACTGTTCCGACCCCGGCAATGAACACAATTTTGACTGTGTTAATACTTACTTGGTTACCGCACGCGGAAAAAGTGGCCGTGGTGCCACCAAATATGTCCAAACTTATTACGCTGTACCGCTTAAATAGGAGCCCATCATGACTACTCGCACCTTTAGCAAAATCCAACCGGCGCATTGGCTAGGCGTAATTATCCTGCTAGTCATGACAGGCGCTTTTATTAAACTGGCCTTTGCCATTGCCGCGTTCACTCCACAAAATCAACCCACCGGCTATATGGGCCAAGAGGTTGTCACCAATGGCACCCTAACCAGCGGCACCGAAACCCTGTTTCGCTCTGAATATGAAAAAGAATTTTGGAGCGGCAATCTGTATGCCTACCCCATTAGCGCAGGGGGCATCGTCGATACAGCCGGGGAAAAATGGTCCGGTGGCGCGGCGGTTCACCTTCAGACACAAAACTTTAGCACGGGACGCTTTATCGGCACCATGAAAGATGATGGCACCAAAGTGCCCTTTCTCTCCGCCAGCTTATCAGCCGTCCAACAGGGCACATTGGCCGCCACTATCAACGCCACCAGTTACACCAGCACACAAATTACAAATTTCCTACGCGGCGACCACAGCAACGAAAGTGCGACCACACTGCGTCAACGCTTAACCCCGCTGGGTGCTTCCACCACACCCACAGTCTTGGGTGACATCGTTCACTCTAAACCGTTCTATCTGGCGGATGCCACCAACCCCACTATTTTTGTCGGCGCCAACGACGGCATGTTGCATGCCATCAACAGCGCTGACGGCACAGAACGCTGGGCTTATGTGCCTTCCATGCTGGTCTCAAAAATGAAAGCCTTGGCGGCCAACCCCTATACGCATGACTATTATGTGGATGGCCAAATTGCGGTTGGCAATGCCACCACCTCCGGCACCCGCATTCTGGTCGGTGCTTTGGGCGCGGGCGGCAAAGGCTTGTTTGCTTTAAATATTGACGGCAGTGCCGGGTTAACCGCATCTACCGATCAACAGGCCGCCGATAAAGTTCTGTGGGAAATTACCCCCACCAAGGTGAACTACGCCACCCCGCAAAATTATGACGGCACCGCCAACGCCACTGCTTACAGCAATCTGGGCTATACCTACAGCGCACCGCAACTCAAAACAATTAATATTGGAACCGTTGCCGCGCCCATCGCGCTGCGGGTAGTCATCATTGGCAATGGCTATAACAACGGCGGCGACTACCAGTCTTATCTGTACATCATCAACGCCGCCGATGGCAAACTTGTCAAAGCGATCAAAGCGGACAGCACTGCCACCAACACCACGGGTACAGCCGTGACCGATGGCACTGCTGCCAGCCCGAATGGCCTGTTCAATACCGTAGCATTTGATTCCAATAGCGATGGTTATGTGGATCGCGTTTATGCGGGTGATCTGAACGGCACCATGTGGAAATTCGACCTATCCAGTGCAACAGCCAATTTGGCCAGCGCAACGGCCAGTGTGCTGCAGGTCACTTCGCCAGCGCAACCGATTACTGCCACACCTGCAGCCATTCCACACCCGTCCGGCACAGGCTACATAATCAATTTTGCCACCGGCGGTATTTTTACCGGTACGCAACCGCTTACCGGCACCGGCGCCACAGGTGACTTGAGCG
>JBAZYW010000033.1:0-15150 GCA_041659125.1 Gallionellaceae bacterium
AAGGTCGCCAAGTGATCGAGCAACTGCCGGTACTCAGCGCTTTGCGTTTGCGTGTTAGCGTCGAGTATCAGGATCATGGCGCGCCCTCAAATAAAGAATTTACTTACCGGAAAGCAACGCCCACTGTTGCGGCCATTGCGCCATCGGGTCGCGCGTGAATCCGCTCTTGCCGAACTGTTGCCAGCGCCCGATCACGTAGCACACCAGCACATTGGCCAACGCGCCGGTATCCGTGTCGCCGGCCAGCTTGCCCTGTGTGGTGGCAATGCGCAGCGATTGTTTGAGTGTCGTTTCGATGCGGTCCAGAAACTGGTTGATACGCTGTTGCAAGCGCTCATTTTCATTCACCAGCGCATCGCCGATGAGCACCCGCGTCATGCCGCGATTCTTCTGCGCAAAGCCGAGCAACAACGCGACAATGCCTTCCGCCTGCTTAAGCCCGTCGGTCTCTTCCGCGCTGATCTTGTTGACCAGACCGAACACGGTCTGCTCGATGAACTCGATCAAGCCCTCGAACATCTGCGCTTTGCTGGCGAAGTGACGATACAAAGCAGCCTCGGAAATATCCAACTTCGCCGCCAGCGCGGCAGTGGTGATCTTCTCGCTCTTGGGTTGCTCCAACATCTCGGCAACGGTTTGCAGGATTTGCAGTTTGCGTTCGCCCGGTTTTGCAGTAGCCATCTTTTTCTCCTCAGTTCAGCCGCGCCAAAATGCGCGGCAGCTCCATCACGTTCTTTATCTTCACATCCACAAAACTCGGCACCAGCGGCGCGGCGCTCACCCACACCGTCTTCATGCCCAAGCGCTTCGCCGTTTGCAGATTATCGGCGCTGTCTTCCACCATCACGCACTGCGCGGGATGCAGACGATGCTTGCGCAGCAAATGCGCAAAGCCCTGTCTTTGCGGCTTCGGGTGATAGTGCGCATGCTCGAGTGCAAACACATCCTCAAACAAATCATCCACCCGCAGCAACTTCAACACCGCCCGCGCATAGTGCTGCGGTGCATTGGAAAACACCAGCTTCCTGCCCGGCAACTGCTGCAAGGTGCGGCGCAATCTCGGCTCGCGCAGCACCATCTGTTTTAACTGCGGAAACTGGTGCGTGTGCCACAGAAAATGATCGGGGTCGGTATCGTGATGCTTCATCAACCCGCTCAACGTTGCGCCGTAGCGCTGCCAGTAGTCCATGCGCAAATCGTTCGCCGCCTGTTCATCCAATTGCAGGTGTTCCTGCAAATACGTCGTCATGCTGCGATTGATGTGCGGAAAGATGTGCGGCGTCGCATCGTGCAAAGTGTTGTCCAGATCGAAAATCCAGACGCGATTTCCCATCATTTACTCTTGATCAGCGTGCCGACACCTTCGTCGGTCAAAATTTCCAGCAACAGCGCATGCGCCACGCGCCCGTCGATGATATGCACCGAGCGCACGCCGCTGCGCGCCGCATCCAGCGCCGAACCGATCTTAGGCAGCATGCCGCCGGACAGCGTGCCGTCCGCCACCAGATCGTCAATCTGTTTCGGCGTCAGCCCGGTGAGCAGAGTGCCGTTCTTGTCCAGCACGCCGGGGGTATTGGTCAGCAGCACCAGCTTCTCCGCATTCAACACTTCCGCCAGCTTGCCCGCCACCACATCGGCGTTGATGTTCAGCGTCTCGCCGTCGGGAGACACGCCGATGGGCGCGATCACCGGAATGAAATCGCCGGAATCCAAAAAGGTAATGATCGAAGGGTCGATCTTGCTGATGTCGCCGACCAGACCGATGTCCAGCATCTTGCCGGGCTCGTCCGCGCTTTCCAGCAGCAGCTTTTCGGCGCGGATGAATCCGCCGTCCTGTCCGGTCAGCCCCACCGCCTTGCCGCCGTAGCGATTGATGAGATTGACAATGTCTTTATTAACTTTGCCCAGCACCATCTCGACCACATCCATGGTCTCTTCGTCGGTGACACGCATGCCCTGAATGAACTCGCCCTTCTTGCCCACCTTCTGCAACAGGTCATTGATCTGCGGGCCGCCGCCATGCACCACCACCGGATTCATACCGACCAGTTTGAGCAGCACCACGTCGCGCGCAAAGCCTTCCTGCAGCTTGGGATCGGTCATCGCGTTGCCGCCGTATTTGATAACGATGGTCTTGTCGAAGAAGCGCTGAATATAAGGCAGCGCCTCGGACAGCGTATGGGCTTTCTGGGCTGCGGTAGCGGCGGTCAATGGCATGGAGTATCCCTTCACAAAAGTGCCGCGCATTCTACATCAGGAGAGCCATTTTTTATTACCGCAAAATAAAACGGACGGCATCCAGCCGCCCGTTTTAAGCGAAGCCTGTGCTCACTGGCACAAGCGGATGCAATACCTTAAGCCTCTAGCGATGATCATGCACCTCTTCCGTACTGAGATGCTTATAGCTCAGCGCCATCTTCTTCACCGTCGCCTCGACCGCGATGGTTTGTCTGCGCTTGTTGGCATATTCGACCACGATGCTTACCGGAATACGGTCGCCGATGTTGAGCTCTTTTTTCAACCCCGCCATGATTAGAAATAGCTGATGCGAGCCGAAGACTGTGGTGCGATGCGCGGGCAGACGCAGGCTATCAACCACATGCGCTTTCATTTTCCCGCCGTGTCTGGATACGCTGTGTATCTCTACCTTGTCTGCGGCCAAGCTGCTCACCGACAGCAGCTTGGCCGCTTTGACCGTGGTGATGTTCAATTCCAGTGTCGCCGAATTTTGCCCCGGCACGCTCTCGCCCACCCAGACTTTATCGACGATAACCTCGTTAGGCCCCGCCCACGCATGGCTCGCAAAGCCCAACAACAAAAGGCACAGGACTTTATTCCACATTTGTTACGTCTCGTTTAAAACTTCTTAATGATGCATGTGCATATGCTCACCGTGACTCTCGCTCAACGGTTTGACTTCGGCTTTTACCGCAACCTTTTCTTTGTGCTTGTCGGCAAATTGCACAGTCAGTGTCAGCGCCACGCTGTCTCCCGCTTTGAGCGGTTTTTTCAGACCGATCAGCATGAGGTGGTTGCCGTCATCGCCCAGTGCCACTTCCTGCTTGGCTTTGAGTGTCAATGAATCCAGTGCACGCATCTTCATCATGCCGTCTTCATGCACCATGCTGTGTATTTCGGCGCTATTAGATGCAGCGCTACTCACCGCGATAATGCTCGCGTCTTTCTGGCTGGTGATATGCAAAGAAACAACCCCGGTATCCTGCCCCGGCGCTGTTGCCCGCGCCCATGCCTGACTCACTGTCACCTCGCCCGCCACTGCTTGCGAAATCGACAACCATGCAGCCAACCCTACCCACAAATATTTGTTCATTTATTTTCTCCGTAAAAAAAGCGCCACCCCTTGCGGGTGTGGCGCGTCATTTTAGCCTAACCTAGAGTCAAAACTCGAAATTGCTCTTGATCCAGATATTGCGCCCCATCTCGTTGACGCGGGTGGTTTGCGTAAAGCCGCTCACCATCGCGCCGGCACGGCTGATGTGCTCCGCGTAAGCTTTGTTGAACACGTTGTCTACGCCTGCCGTAACCTGCACCGATTTATGCGCGCGCCATCCGCCATTGAGTGAAAACACGGCAAAACCGCTCGACGCACCGATGTCCTGCCCGGCAATATTCCCCTGGTTTTGCGCAAAGCTATCTTGTGCTGCCACACCGCGTAGCAAGGCCCCGAATGACCAGACCTTGTCGTCATAGCCCGCACCAATACGCGCTTCCAGCGGAGGAATCTGCCCCAAGGCTGTGCCATCGGTATCATTGCTACCGCGCACATAGGCCAGGCTGCCATCCAGCTTCCAGCTCTCCGCCAACTGATAGGCCATGCCCGCTTCCGCCCCATAGGTGGTGGCATCCACATTGCGCGTGACTGTCACATACGACGGCATCATCATCGTGCCTTTGTTGACGTTGGACTGGATCAGGTTAAAGTCGGCTATCTTGCTATAGAACGCCGAAACCGATCCAGACAGCGCGCCCTCGCGGTAGCTCAGACCCGCATCCAATTGCGTTGTTTTCTCGGCATTGGTATTGAAGGAGCTTGCCGTGGTCAGACTTTCTTTGTTGAACAACTCCCAGTAGTCCGGAGCGCGCGTGATACGACCCAAACCGACAAACACGGTAGAGGCGCCGGAAACATCCTGCTCGTAGCGCGCAAATCCGCTCGGCAAGGTTTCCTTGCGTGCTTGATTGAGCGTGGGATTCGCCACGCTGCCCATGCCGCGCGATATCGACATACGGTAATCTGTTGCTTGCCAACTATCCGCGCGCAATCCGGCAATAACGCGACTACCGGCACCCACACCTTGAAGCAATTCGCCGAACACGCCCAGATTGTTAAACTCAGCATCTTTGGCGCGTGCTTTCTGCGTGTAGTCCCCCATGTAACCCGGCGCGGCACCGCTACGGTTGGTGTGGATATTATTCTGGGTATCCAGCCCCACTTTGAACTGCGACGCTTCCGCCAACTGCAAAGTTCCGACCAAGCGACCACCCGTGGTTTTTCGATCCGGATTCATCGCCGCCATCATACCCGCCGGATTGCCGCCATTGCGCAGACTGTAGCTATCCATCACATGGTCAACATAGTTGTAATACACCTGAGCTTCAATGCCATCCAACACGCCGCCGATATGTTGCTTATTGAACTTTACACCGACGTTATCGCGCGCGAATTTTGAACCGTCCACCCCGCGGTCGGCGTAAGCCGCTGTGCCGTCGCTCTTCGCCAGCGACAATTCCAAGCGGGTATTGTCGTCCGGCGTCCAACCCAAAGCGGCATTGCCGCTCCAGCGGTTGTAGGCTGAATGCACCGCAGTGCCATTGCCATCCTGATAGTCGTTTGCCTGCGAACGCGTAGCACCGGCGCGCAGGTAAGCATTTTCGCTACCCGTTTTCGCGTCCAGCATTTCGTCGTTACGGCCAAAGCTGCCCAGCATTAACGAGCCGTGCGCTTTCGTGCCGACTTGTTCGGCACGATTAATCGTGCGCTCAAACAGCACGGTACCCGCCGAGTTGCCCGGGCCATACAGCACAGTCTGTGGCCCTTTCAGCACCGTGATGAGGTCGTACGAAGCGGGAAATACATAAGCCGTGGGAGGATCCATACGCCCGCCGCAGCCGCCGAGTATCTGCTCGCCATCCAGCAAAATATTCAGGCGCGAACCAGCCATGCCGCGCAGCACCGGATCGCCATCCGTACCGCCTTTGCGGATTACGGAGAAGCCGGGAATGGTTTTCAGATAGTCGGCACCGTCGTGCGCGGGCACCGGTTGACGCGGCTTGCGCGGGTCGGTCTTCACCACCAGCGGCTGCGCCATCGTCGGCGCAGTGACCACCACTTCATCGATAACCAAATTTTGTTCTGCGTACGCCAACGGACTAAGCGCCAGGGCAACAACCACCACGCCGGTTTTAATTTTGAATGTCAAAGCAATCTCTCCTAAAAATTTATGGAACTGCGACTGGCGCGCAGCTTAGTAAAAACAAACTCGATAACCATGCGGCATTTTGTCGCACCCGTGCTCGGCAAAGCAGATACACAATGCGCAAAAAACCAAGTTCACCGACCGGCAAAGGAGAATCAAGGGAGGAGCTTCGGGGCAGCGCGGTCAGCGACTTGGCGGAGCAAACTGTAGCGCTCAAATTTGGATTTGAGAATGCGGCATTTTGTCGCACCCCACGCGCAGCCTTATATCGGTAAAATCGGCAACATGAACTCATCCTTACTCGCCACCCAGACAGGACACACACAACTCCAACGCCTCATTGCGCTGCGCGCGATCGCCGTATTTGCCCAATGCGCCACACTGGCACTGGTGCATTACTTTTTGGAAATGGAATTGCACTGGCTACCGATGCTGATTGGCATCGCGGTGCTGGCGACATTGAATCTGCTTTCATGGCTGCGCCTGCGTAGCGACTATCCGGTTTCCAACATGGAATTGTTCGCGCAGCTATGTGTGGACGTGTCGGCACTTTCGGTGTTGCTCTACTACGCCGGAGGCTCCACCAATCCTTTTGTCTCGCTGTATTTATTGCCCCTGGTGATTGCCGCCGCGACCTTGCCGCAACGCTACACATGGGCAATGGCAATTATCACCACCGCCTGTTACACGCTACTGATGAAGTATTACCAGCCTTTGCCCAGCGCACACGCAACAGGCGAAGAGCACGACATGGCCGCCATGATCGGGCATGACCATACGGCGATGCAGCACGCCATGCCGCAGGACGACGCCTTCAACATGCACGTATTCGGCATGTGGCTGGGCTTTGTCATCAGCGCGGCGGTGGTGGCATATTTTGTGGTGAAGATGGCGAGCGCAGTGCGCGAGCGCGATGAAAAACTCGCGCGCGTGCGCGAAGAGACATTGCGCAACGAACGCATCGTTGCGCTCGGCATGCAAGCCGCCAGCGCCGCGCACGAAATGGGAACCCCGCTCTCCACGCTGGCGGTCGTCATCGGCGAACTGCAACATGAAACGGATGCGCTCCCCGAGTGGCGCGAAAGCCTCACCCTGCTGGACGGACAGGTGCGCAACTGCAAACGCATTCTCGACAAGCTACTGGCCAATGCCCAAGATGCAGCACCAACCTCCGCGCAATCGCTGGAGCAATTCATGACCGAGACTTTGCACGAATGGCAGCTATTGCGCCCCACGGTGCAACACCACTATCACTCATCCGGTACACAACCCGCCCCGCAACTGCGCATTGATCCGTCGCTGCGCGCGGCCTTGCTCAATTTGCTCAACAACGCCGCCGATGCATCGCCCGAAAAAATAGACATTCATGCGCGCTGGGATAACGAATATTTCACGCTGGAAATTCACGATCACGGACAAGGCCTCACTCCCGAAGCGGCAGCCAATGCCGGATCGGCATTCTTCACCACCAAGAAAGAAGGGCGCGGACTTGGCTTGTTTTTAGCCAATGCAACCATCGAGCAACTCGGCGGCAAGGTACGCCTGCTCAATCGCGAGGGCGGTGGAGCCACCACCGAAGTCATGCTGCCGCTGAAGGAAAAGAAAGTATGAGCCATCCTTGTGCCGAATGTCCGTCACTGCTGCTAGTGGATGACGATACAACGTTTTGCCATGTGCTCGCGCGCGCGCTGGAGAAACGCGGCTTCGCGGTGACCGTTGCCCACAGCGTCGAGCAGGCGTTGCCGCTGGCAAAAGCCAACCCCCCGGAATATGCGGTGGTCGATCTGAAAATGGAAGGCGCATCCGGCCTCGTGTTGATCCAATCTCTGCACGAGCTTGATCCTGCCACGCGCATCGTCGTGCTAACCGGCTATGCCAGCATCGCCACCGCCGTGGAAGCGGTCAAACTCGGCGCCACACAATATCTGGCCAAGCCCGCCAACGCCGACGAGATCGTCGCCGCTTTCGGCCACAGCGCCAGCGTCGAACTACCTCTCAACACGCAACCGTCATCGGTGGATCGTTTGGAATGGGAACATATCCAGCGCGTGCTACAGGAGCAACAGGGCAACATCTCCGCCACCGCGCGCCTGCTCAACATGCACCGGCGCACCTTGCAGCGCAAGCTGGGAAAACGACCACTGGCGTGAGATACGCTGCAATAAAAGGGACGCTGAGCGCGTCCCTTGCAACAGCCAGCAACTGATACTTGAAGACTATACCGCCGTTTGCCGCATTGTTTCGTTCATCTCGTTGATCGCGATCAATATGCGCCGCGTGGCTTGCGAGAATTCATTTTTCAGCACCGCTTCCGCCTCATCCCGATAACCTTCCTGCACTCTGGTGAGGATTACTCCGGCAAAATAATGAAACTCGGCATGTTCTGTTTCCAAACGACGGAATGCGGAGAAGTGACCAAATTTAACTCTGCCGCTACCGCTCAACCAGCGTCCCAACCCGCAACCATCATCAACACCGGCAGCACTTGGCAACCAACTTTCCGTGGCCGCGCCACAGATATGATCCTGCAACCGGCTGCGCCAGCTCATATGCGATACCGCGACTTCAACAAAATCGATGCCAAAATTACCCATAGGCATCTCAACAGAACATTCCGCTTCACTGCTCATCAGCATAAACATCCCCGAAAAATATTCGCATAAACTGCGTGGCACTTTATAGGGGCGCACATCGATTTAAACAATATGCCGAACGGCCTAGTCACTATCTAGATATTCCACTTGCCGACCTAGCCCTCGGGCTCGCCTTGTTCAAGCAAACTCAAGCTCGCGCCTGTGCATAACACCGCAGAATACCCAGTCTGGTACAATGCGCCGCGCGGCAATTGCTTCAGTCTTGATTGTCCGCTACCGAATCCGGTTCGTTTTCTCCCCTATCAGCCTAAGACTGGCGCTCTCCAAGGGCGGCAGGCCGATGTAATTCAAAAAGGTTTTATATGTCATTCGCATCTCTCGGCTTGTCCGCAGAAATTCTCCGCGCCGTTTCCGAGCGCGGCTACACCGAACCCACCCCGATTCAGGCACAGGCAATTCCTGTCGTTTTAGCAGGTCGTGACCTGATGGGCGGCGCCCAGACCGGCACCGGCAAAACGGCCGGTTTCACGCTGCCCATCCTGCAACTGCTGACTGCCTCTACCAAACCCGCCACCGGCAAAGCGCCGATCCGCGCACTGGTGCTCATCCCCACGCGCGAACTCGCCGCACAGGTGGAGGAAAGCGTGCGCGAATACGGCAAATATCTGTCGTTAAAATCCATGACCATGATCGGCGGCGTCAACATCAATCCGCAGATCAAACAACTGCACGGCCGCGTGGATATTCTGGTGGCGACACCGGGGCGTTTGCTCGACCACTTGCAGCAAAAGACCGTGGATTTGTCGCACGTCGAAATTCTGGTGTTGGACGAAGCCGACCGCATGCTGGACATGGGCTTCATTCGCGACATCAAAAAAATTCTCGCGGTCTTGCCGAAGAAGCGTCAGAACCTGCTGTTCTCCGCCACCTTCTCCGACGAGATCAAATTGCTGGCCGACGGCCTGCTCACCAACCCGGCACTGGTCGAAGTGGCGCGCCGCAATCAAGCCAACGAACTGATCGAGCAGCGCGTGTATCCGGTGGACCGCGAACGCAAGCGCGCATTGCTCACCCACCTCATCAAGGAACACAACTGGTTCCAGGTGCTGGTGTTTACCCGCACCAAACACGGCGCGAACAATCTGGCCGAGTTTTTGAACAAAGACGGCATCTCCGCGATGGCGATCCACGGCAACAAGAGTCAGGCCGCACGCACCCGCGCTCTGGCCGAATTCAAAACCGGCAAACTGCAAGTGCTGTGCGCAACCGACATCGCCGCGCGCGGCATCGACATCAGCGAACTGCCGCATGTGGTGAACTACGAGCTGCCCAACGTGGCGGAAGATTACGTGCACCGCATCGGCCGTACCGGACGCGCGGGCAGCAACGGTGAAGCGAGCTCGCTCGTGTGCATCGACGAAAAGAAATTACTGCACGACATCGAGCGTCTCACCAAGCGCGAGATTCCCGTGGTGCAAGTACCCGGCTTCGAGCCTGATCCGCGCATCAAAGCCGAGCCGATTTTGAACGGCTCGAATCGCGGTGGTGGAGGACAGAGACAAGGGCAAGGTCGTTCGGGTGGCGGGCAAGCGCGTAGCGGTGGCGCGCCACGCACAGGCACGGGCGGCAAACCGGCAGGCGGCGCAGGTCGCGGTGCGGCCCCCGTGCTGCATCGTTCCGGCGGGCACGGCAAATAACTAAACCGTTCGTGGTGAGCTTGTCGAACCACATGCAACATCATCAAGCCCTTCGACATAACCAGCGACTTGCCCGCTTGCAGGCTTAGTCGAATGGCTAGTAGTTCCATCAGGCTCAGGGCGAACGGCTTTACGGAGTACAAAAATGAATACAAACGTAAGCAACGAAGAAGCCATCGCCGCCACCAAGCTCTGGCTTGAAAAGGCGGTGATCGGCCTCAACCTGTGCCCCTTCGCCAAGGGCGTGCATGTCAAAAACCAAATCCGCTACGTGGTCAGCGCCGCGCAGACAACGGATGAATTGCTGCAAGATTTTTTGCGCGAGCTCGAAGTGTTGGCAGAAGCGAGCCGCGAAAAGATCGACACCATTTTATTGATTCATCCGCACGTGCTCACCGACTTCCTCGACTACAACGATTTTCTGGAAGTGGTAGATACTGCGCTGGAAGAGGTCGATCTGGCGGGCGAGCTGCAAGTCGCCAGCATGCATCCGCAATATCAGTTCGCGGATACTGAAATCGACGACATCACCAACTACACCAACCGCTCGCCCTACCCGACTTTGCACCTGCTACGCGAAGCCAGCATCGACGAGGCCGTGGCTGCGTTTCCCGAAGCAGAGATGATCTTTGAAAAGAACATCGAAACCATGCGCAAGCTGGGACACGAAGGTTGGAATGCGTTGGGACTGGCGGAAGTGCAAAGGGACAAAAAATAATCACGAACCTCGCTGACCGTTCGTCCCGAGTGCCGCGCAACGTGCGGTGTATCGAGGGATGCCGAAGGCGCACCGTCGCGAATCGCGCCGGATGGTTCGATATGGCCAAAGGCCTACTCACCACGAACGGTTTGGTGAATAATTCAACTCCATGATGACAACACTCAACTATTCTCTGCTCACTCCCGACTGCGTGTTGAACGCACTGGAAAGTATCGGCCTGCGCTGCGATGGCCGCCTGCTGGCGCTCAACAGCTACGAGAATCGCGTATACCAGGTAGGCATCGAAGAAGACACTCCGCTGGTCGCAAAATTCTACCGTCCCGCACGCTGGACAGATGACGCCATCCTAGAAGAACACGCGTTCGTGCAAGAGCTGGTCGAACGCGAAATTCCTGTCGTGCCCGCCCTGACAATTGACGGCAGCACATTGCATCACTTCGAAGGCTTCCGTTTCTCCGTCTTTTCCAAACACGGCGGACGCGCACCCGAACTGGAAAACCGCGACACGCTGGAATGGCTGGGACGCTTTCTCGGACGCATCCACGCCGTCGGCGCAATCAAAAATTTTCAGCACCGTCCCACGCTAAACATCGACACCTTCGGCACCGAACCGCGCGACTTCCTGCTGACGCATGGATTCATTCCGAATGACATCGAACCCGCATACCGCAGCGTGGTGCAGCAAGCGCTGGATGGCGTGCGCCACAGCTTCGACCGCGCGGGCGATGTAAAGCAATTGCGCCTGCACGGCGACTGCCATGCAAGCAACGTGCTGTGGACGGATGAAGGCCCGCACTTCGTCGACTTCGACGACAGCCGCATGGGGCCCGCCGTGCAAGACCTGTGGATGCTGCTCTCCGGCGAACGCGAAGACCGCATCAAACAAATGGGCGACGTACTTGCGGGCTACGAAGATTTCTGCGAATTCGACGCGCGCGAACTGCACCTCATCGAAGCCCTGCGCACCTTACGCCTCATCCACTACTCCGCATGGCTCGCGCGGCGCTGGGACGATGCCGCCTTTAAGCAGGCCTTCCCGTGGTTCAATACACAAATCTATTGGCAGAATCGCATTTTGGAATTGCGCGAACAAATCGCGCTGATGGAAGAGCCGCCGTTGTGGCAAAACTAAAATGCGCTGTTTACTCCTGACCGTTCGTCCCGAGTAGGCGTAGCCGTATCGAGGGAAGTACCACTTTGGGCACGCGGCCTTAAAAGTTGAAGACAACATGAATAAAAAAATTAAACTCTGCCCCTGCGGCAGCGCCAACCCCTACACCACCTGCTGCGCCCGTTACGTTGAAGACAACGAACCCGCCCCCAGCGCCGAAGCACTCATGCGCTCACGCTACACCGCCTACACCCTGCAACGCGAAGACTACCTGCTGGCAACCTGGCACTCATCCACACGCCCCGCATCTTTGGACTTGGCGGATGATGCCGCCACCAAATGGTTAGGCCTCGAAGTAAAACGCCACGAACAGCAAGACGCCGATCACGCCATCGTCGAATTCGTCGCGCGCTACAAAGTGAATGGCCGTGCGCATCGGCTGCATGAAATCAGCCGCTTCGTGCGCGAAGAGGGGCGGTGGTTTTATGTGGACGGAAAACTGAATTAAAAACGCAGTTCGTAGGTTGGGTGGAGCGTAGCGATACCCAACAACATTTCGACAATGATGGGTATCGCGTTGCTCAACCCATCCTACAAAACTCCATCCCAGCGCAGAACCACTACAATGCGACCTCTTGATTTGCAGCCATACAACATCAGCCAACTATGAACACAGAAACCGAAAACAACTTCCTCGTGATCACCGCTTCCGGCGCAGACAAATTGGGCCTCGTCGAACAGCTCGCGGGACGCATTGCCGACTGCGGTTGCAATATTGAAGAAAGCAGCATGGCCGTGATCGGCGGGCAATTCTCTTTCATCACAAGAGTCTCCGGTGCGTGGCACGCGCTTTCCAAACTGGAAGGGCAGATTCCTGCGCTAGGCGCACAACTCGGCATCACCATCACCCAGCAGCGCACCGGCAAAAGCGAGCGAAGCGCCGCCATCCCCTACACCGTTGAAGTCGTGACGATGGATCAGCCCGGCATCGTGCGTAACCTCGCCGCCTTCTTCACCCGCAACGGCATCAATATCGAAGAGCTGCAAAGCAGCAGCTATTTCGCCCCGCATACCGGCTCGCCGCTAACCTCCGTCATCATGAGCGTGGGCATCCACGCCAAAATTCACATCCCCACCCTGCGCGAAGATTTTCTCGATTACTGCGATGACTTGAATCTGGATGCCACGTTGGAACCGATGCGCGGCTAATGTTTGACGGTGTACTTGCTTGCCTGCAGGTAGGCTACACCTTCACGTTAAATCCCAGATCAACTTCTGATGCGGGCACACCTCCGCGTATTCCCCAATTCTCCAGCGCGACTTCGTTGAGCACGATGAACACATCATCCGGCGCAATGCCGAGTGCACCGAGGTTTTTCACGATGGCTTGGTAGAACGCGCGCTTCGCATCAAGGGAGCGTCCCGCAAACAAAGTGACTTCGACTAGCGTGTAGTTTTCGCTCTTGCCGGGCGGCACGTGAAAATGTTCCGGCCTGTGCTCGATGTAGCGAATCTGGCGATCATGTGCGGGGAGCTGAAATGCCTCTCGTTGCGCGAGATAGATGGCTTCGATGATGGCCTGCACCTGTTCGGGCGACCAGCTTTTACGGACTTCGATTTTGGCGAGTGGCATGGCGGTTCCTGTTGGTTTAACTGATCGTCACCCGATGCAGACTTTGATCCGCCAAGGGCGGCTCGAAATCAAACGGTTTGCTCATATAAGCCGAGGTAGATTTCAATTCGCGTTTGGCCTGCACCAGTTCCGGCCAAGGCTCCGCCCACACTTCGGGGTAGATGCACTCGCCCGGATACTGAATCGGATAGGCGAGCGTTTCATGGCCGGGCGCAAATTCGCACTGGATACCCGGCTTGCTGTTGCCCCGCGCATCGCAGCGATACCAGCCGTAATCGTCCAGCCAAACGGCGACAAAGCCGTGCAAACAATACGGCGGGTTGGGGCCGTCGAAGGTTAGCCGCTGATAGCAGAACCCGGCGGAAATTGAATTGGCACGCAACAGCGCCACCAGCAAATGACTCTTTGCCGTGCAAAATCCGGTTCCTACCGCCAGCACATCCGATGCGATGTAAGGTGTCTCCTCGCGTTTGAAATCGACGCAGTGCTGGATGTTGTCGCGCACCCGCACGAAGCAATTCTTGGCGGTGTAAGCGGGGGAGTGGCCGAGTAAATCGGCAGCCAGTTTGGCAATGGCTGGATGGTGGAAATCGACCATGTCGCTGGCGGCGAGAAATGGCGTCATGTTTGGAGCAAATTGCTGTCGCGATTATCGCGCTTGCTTTCGCGTTGTTGAACGAAACCCGCGATGAATTCAGTGCTGGGGCGAAGTTCGCCGAGTTGCCAATGCTTTGGTTCCTCTTCCTCAATTTGAATCCATATCATTTTCCGAAATTCGGGATTGCCGCCACCCTCGGTTTCGATCAACAATTCGGTGAACTTGTCCATCAAGTATTTTTTCTGCTCATCGGACAGCAAGCCTTTGACTGTCCGTAAATTCAGGAACGGCATGTATTTCTCCTTTTGGAAATAGTTTGCTTAGGATGAATTGGATACTCTTGTGGCGTTTAGTCGGTAAATTTCTTGAACAGTACGATCGCATTGTGTCCGCCAAAACCAAAGGTGTTGCTCATGGCGATGTTTACGGTTCGATGGGCAGCTTTCCCCGGTGTCAGGTTGAAACCTTCCGGCACGCCCGCGTCCCGCTGTTTGATGTTGATCGTGGGCGGAACAATGCCATGTTGAAGCGCTTTAACGCACGCAATACCTTCCACGGCTCCGGCAGCGCCCAGCAGATGCCCGGTCATGGATTTTGTGGCACTGATATTCATCCGGCTTACATGCGCCCCAAAAATGGATTGAATCGCTTTCAGTTCATTCAAATCGCCATCCGGGGTGGAAGTCGCATGGGTATTGATGTAATCCACTTCGTCGCAACGAATCTCGGCGTCTTTTAGCGCGCGGTTTACCGCGAGACGAACGCCCAACCCGTCAGGGTGTGTGGCCGTTAGATGATAGGCATCTGCCGACATGCCAGCGCCGATGATTTCGGCAAAAATCTTCGCCCCGCGCTTTTGCGCATGCTCCAGCGATTCAAGCACTAGAGCACCTGAACCTTCGCCCATCACAAATCCATCACGATCCGCGTCATATGGGCGCGAAGCCGATTGCGGGTCATCGTTGCGGGTTGATAGCGCTTTCATGGCATTGAAGCCGCCGATACCTCCCGCAGTGATGGAGGCTTCCGACCCGCCAGTGAGCATCACATCCGCCTTGCCCCAGCGCACGTAATTGAATGCGTCCATGATGCAGGTGTTTGAAGTCGCGCATGCCGATACGGCGGTGTAGTTGATTCCGCGAAAGCCATAGCGCATTGCGAGCCAGCCGGAAGTGCTGTCGATCAAGGTTTTCGGAATAAAGAACGGGTTGAAACGCGGCGTGCCGTCGCCTTTGCCGAACTCAATCAGTTGTTCTTCAAAAGTGCGCATGCCGCCGATGCCCGTGCCCCAAATGATGCCCACTTCATCACGATCGACCTCGCTTTCAAGCAAGCCGGACGACTTCAGCGCTTCATCC
>JBAZYW010000034.1:0-14779 GCA_041659125.1 Gallionellaceae bacterium
ACTGCGCGAGCTATCCCCCTTATGGGATATGTACAAAGATGGCATTGATATGAATACTGTGCAGTGGGCGGCACATTGAGAAGCAGTCGTTAGACGTTAGTCACTCGTCTTTAAGTTAAAGCAAAACTAACTGGCTACTAACGACTAACAGCGACTGAAAGGAGCGAACTACCATGGCTTACAGCGAAAAAGTTTTAGATCACTACGAGAATCCGCGCAACGTCGGTTCGTTGAATAAAGACGACGCTTTCGTCGGTACCGGTATGGTCGGTGCGCCTGCCTGCGGAGATGTGATGAAGTTGCAGATCAAAGTCGGCAAAGACGGGATCATCGAAGATGCCAAGTTCAAAACCTACGGCTGCGGTTCGGCGATCGCCTCCAGTTCCTTGGTGACCGAGTGGGTTAAAGGTAAAACGGTAGACGAGGCGCTGGCGATCAAGAACACGCAGATCGCCGAAGAGTTGGCGCTGCCGCCGGTGAAGATTCACTGTTCGATTCTGGCGGAAGATGCGATCAAGGCGGCTGTGGCGGACTATAAGGCCAAGCATGGCGCGATGGTGGAGACCGCCGCGTGTAATGGAAATAGATAGCTGGAGAAGATAATGTCAGTGACGCTTACCGAAAATGCGGCGAAACATGTGCAGAATTTTTTAACCAAACGCGGTAAAGGCGTGGGGCTGCGCGTCGGCGTGCGCACCAGCGGTTGCTCCGGCATGGCGTATAAGCTGGAATTCGCCGATGCGGCGGATAGCGACGATCTGCAATTCGTCAGCAACGGTGTCACTGTGCTTATTGATCCGCAGAGTCTGCCGTATATCGACGGCATGGAGCTGGATTACACGCGCGAAGGTTTGAACGAAGGATTCAAGTTCAACAATCCGAATGTGAAGGACTCCTGCGGCTGCGGTGAAAGCTTCAAGGTTTGAAAACTACTACGCTCGACATAACTGTGTTGCTCATGGAATCGAAATGCTCATTTACCTAAAAGTAAACTCCGCTTTCTCGCCCATTCGCGCCTTGTTCTGCCTTCGCTCGTAACGTTTTCAAGAGTTCCAAAATAAGATGCGGCCATTTAATTTAGATTTTCAGCAGGATTTTTTTCAACTCTTCAATCTCCCCGCTCGTTTTCAAATCGACACCACGCAGCTTGAGCAAAGTTTCCATACGCTGCAAGCGCAAGTCCATCCGGACAAATTTTCACACCTGTCAGAATCCGAACGCCGTGTTTCCATGCAATGGGCGACGCGTGTGAACGAGGCTTATCAGACCTTGCGCAAGCCGTTGGATCGCGCCCGTTATCTGCTGACTCTGCATGGCGTGGAGACGCAGGAAGAGACCAATACCGCGATGCCGTTGGATTTCTTGATGCAGCAGATGGAATGGCGTGAGGCCATCGAAGAGGCGCAGCAGGCCAGGGACAGCGCGGCGCTGGATGAGTTGCAGAGCAAGCTGCGGCAGGATGCGCATGCTTTACAGCAGGAGCTCGCGCTGAAGATAGATAGCGCGCATGACTATCTCGCGGCGGCGGGGATTGTGCGAAAATTGAAGTTCTTTGAAAAACTGGCGGAAGAAATTGATTCCGCATTTGACGATCTGGATAGATGAGGCAGCTGCTAATCGTTAGCTGCTGGTTAAAACCGAGAGCAACTAACGTCTAGCGACTAATAACTAAAATGGCACTATTGCAAATATCCGAACCCGGCCTCAGTGCCGCTCCCCACCAGCATCGCCTAGCGGTCGGCATCGACCTCGGTACGACTAACTCGCTGGTTGCCACGGTGCGCAACGGCATCAGCCTGGTGTTGAACGACGAGGACGGGCGTGCGCTGTTGCCTTCCGTGGTGCGCTATGCGGCGGATGGTACGGTGCAAGTGGGCGACACCGCGCAGGCGGTGCAGAGCGACGATCCGGTGAATACTATCGTCTCGGTAAAACGCTTTATGGGACGCGGGTTGGCGGATGTCGGCGATGTGGCCAATCTGCCGTATCGTTTCGTCGATGCCGCTTCGACAGGCGCAGAGCAGGTTCCCGGCATGTTGCAACTGCGCACCATCGCCGGAGTGAAAAGCCCGGTCGAAGTCTCCGCCGAAATATTGAATGCGTTGCGCATTCGCGCCGAGCAAAGCCTAGGCGGCGAACTGGTCGGTGCGGTCATCACCGTGCCTGCTTACTTCGATGACGCACAGCGCCAAGCCACCAAAGATGCCGCGAAGCTGGCCGGACTGAATGTGCTGCGCCTGCTCAACGAGCCGACTGCTGCGGCCATCGCTTACGGTTTGGATAATGCTTCGGAAGGTATCTACGCTGTATATGATCTGGGCGGAGGCACTTTCGATATCTCCATCCTTAAACTGTCCAAGGGCGTGTTTGAAGTGCTCGCCACTAACGGCGATTCTGCGCTGGGCGGTGACGATTTCGACCGCCGTATCTACTGCTGGTTGCTGGAAAAAAACAGCCTCTCGGCGCTCGGTGCGCACGACACGCGTTTGCTGCTGACCCGCGCCCGCGCCGCCAAAGAAGAGCTGACGGATCGCACGGAGACGCGCATCACCGCCGTGCTGAGCAACGGCGAGATGATCGACATCGAGCTGACGCAGCAGGATTTTTATACCATGTCGCAGAATCTGGTGGCGCGCACCTTGCAGCCGATGCGCCGCGCGATGCGCGATGCGGGGCTGGCGGTGGACGAGATCAAGGGCGTGGTGATGGTGGGCGGTTCCACGCGTATGCCGCAGGTGCAGCGCGCGGTGGCGGAGTTTTTCAAGCAGACGCCGCTGACCAATCTCGACCCTGATAAAGTGGTGGCGCTCGGTGCGGCGATACAGGCCAACGTGCTGGCGGGAAACCGCAGCGCCGATGACTGGCTGTTGCTGGATGTCAGCCCGCTGTCTCTCGGTATCGAAACGATGGGCGGTCTCACCGAAAAGATCATTGCGCGCAACAGCACCATCCCCACTGCACGCGCGCAGGAATTCACCACTTTCAAGGATGGGCAGACGGCGATGAGCGTGCATGTGGTGCAGGGCGAACGCGAACTGGTGAGCGATTGCCGTTCACTGGCGCGTTTTGAATTGCGCGGCATACCGCCCATGGTGGCAGGTGCTGCGCGCATTCGCGTTACTTACCAGATCGACGCGGACGGCTTGTTGAGTGTTTCGGCGCGCGAGCAAAGCAGCGGTGTGGAAGCGCACATCGTGGTCAAGCCGTCCTACGGATTGAGCGATGACGAAGTGGCGCGCATGTTGCAGGATTCCAATTTGCATGCGCGCGACGACATGCAGGCACGCGCACTGCGCGAACAGCAGGTGGAAGCTAAACAACTGCTGGAGGCAGTGGAAAATGCGCTGCAACAAGACGGCAATGCATTGCTGAACAAGGAAGAGCTGACACGTATCCAGTCCAGCATGGAGGCTTTGCGCGCTACTATGCAAAGCACGGATCACCTTGCTATCAAACGCGCGGCAGGGCAGTTGAACGATGCCACGGTCGCCTTCGCACAGGCGCGCATGGACAAGAGCGTGTCGCATGCGCTCACCGGGCACAAAATTTCGGAATTGGATAACTGATATGACGCAGATCATCGTCCTGCCGCACGAAGAGCTCTGCCCCAAGGGCACGTTGTTCGAAGCCGAGCCGGGCACCTCGCTTTGCGATGCGCTGTTGCAGCACGACATCGAGATCGAACACGCCTGCGAAAAATCCTGCGCCTGTACCACTTGCCACGTCATCGTGCGCGAGGGCTTCAACAGTTTGGAGGAGGCCACGGAACTTGAAGAGGATATGCTGGACAAAGCGTGGGGGCTGGAAGCGAATTCACGCTTGAGCTGTCAGGCAATAGTGGGCGTCACCGATCTCGTGATCGAGATTCCCAAGTACACCATCAACATGGCGAAGGAGGGGCATAGCAAATGAAATGGACAGACGTGCGCGACATCGCGATTGCCCTGTCGGAAAAACATGCCGACTTCGACCCGAAGACCATCCGCTTCGTCGATTTACACAATCTGGTGGTCGATCTGGACGGCTTCGATGACGACCATCATCGCGGCGGTGAAAAAGTGCTGGAAGCCATACAGGCGGCCTGGATAGACGAGGCGGAATAGCGCATTTTGTAGGCTGGTGGTGAGGGACGAACCCCGGCATTGCAACCCCAAACTTGCTGGGGTTCGCGTTGCTCACCACCAGCCTACAACTTGGTGTTCATTTCAATTTATTTGATGGCCGCTCATTAGCCCCTTGGTATAACTGGAATAATCAAGCTATGAATAAATCATTAACCCTGTGGCGCACCACCTCACCCCGCTGGCTATATCTGGCGGGTGCGGTCGTCGTTGGCGTGATGTTCGCCTCGGCGCTTTATCTGCAATATGTCCTGCGCCAAGAACCCTGTCCGTTGTGCATGATCCAGCGCGTGATTTTCATCGCCATCGGTATCACCTTCTTTATCGCCGCACTGCATAATCCCAAGCGCATCGCGGCACGCGTGTACAGCGGGCTCATCGCATTGCTTGCTTTGGGCGGCGTAGCGGTGGCGGGGCGCCATATCTGGATTCAACATCTGCCCAAAGATCAGGTACCCGGCTGCGGTCCCGGTTTGGATTTTATGTTGAAGAACTTTCCCATGTCTGAAGTGTGGCAAGAGTTGATGCACGGCTCCGGCGAATGCGCGGAAAAAGGCTGGACGTTTCTTACGCTCGGCATCCCCGAGTGGTCATTGGTGAGTTACGTGCTGCTCGGTGCATGGGCGCTGATGGTGGTATTGCGCAGGACGAACTGATTGAAGTGCATCTATTTCTAAGTCAGTGGCTGCTTTCCGGCATTTAATTCGCAAGGACGAAATTCCTCTTTGCCTGGCGCCAACCGCGCGCTGTCATTTGTTCTGTATAAAGGCTCTCGATCAGGGCGTGCTTGCTCGCAACGGCTGGAGCTAGGCGACTGTATTAATTCGTTTATAAAACTGTTCGTCTATTTTTCGCTCTTCTGCAAGAACTCTGGCTTCCTCCCGCGCATTGACCGCCATTTTTTCCTGAGCCATCTGGTCGGAACGATTTAATGCGCTTATCCGTTCGGTATGCTCCTGAGAATATTTCTGCTCGGATTCCGCGCGCTGGAGATTCTGAGCGTCAGCAGATATAGTAACCACGGCAGATTCGCTCCGGTCGTCACGCGAACGTTCTTTGCGCACTGCATGAGTTGGTGCAGTGCTGGTGGTGCGGCTGGCGGATGCGGGCTGATTAGCGGTGCTAACGTTGGATATTGCCATGATGCTCTCCGAAAAGTGATCCAGAAAAAGCACATCTGAATGTAGGTCTTCAGTTTAAATTTTATCAAAATATTTTGTCTGTGTCAGGGGGGTATTCTTCATCCCTCATGCAGTAAAACTTTACTTTTTGAGAGTCATTGCGCATCTGCAAAGGGTCGCTATACCCCATAAAATGACGTTTTCAGGAAGCGCAAGCCAGTTATTCGGCGGCTGATTTTTTCTCGATCTCTTTGGCCAGAAAATAGGCCATGACGGTACGGATCACCACGATGCCGCCCAGCACGAGCAGCGTGTCCTTGCTGGGTACGACGATGGTGCCGATGATGTCTCCGGCCAGAAAGAAGTCCAGCCCCAAGGCCATCTTTTCGCCGATGGCAATGCGGATGTCGCTGAGTGCCCCGTGTAGCGGTTGCCGGTTAAGCGCTTGCCATGCGCGTTGTGCGAGCATGGCGAGGCCTTGCAGGGTTCCCCATAGTACGACGGTTGTGCCGAGCAGCTCGGTAAAGGGAACGACGTAGGCGATAAGTCCAATTAAGAATTCATGCATCATCGTCCCCTCTTCTTAGTTGAGTTTGACGCGTTGCATTTGCAGCTGCGCCAGAGTCGAGCTGAAGTCTTCCAGACGTTTCTTTTCCTGTTCCACCACTGCGGCAGGGGCACGTGCGACAAAGCTCTCGGTATTCAATTTGCCTTGGGCTTTGGCGATCTCGGCGGACAGGCGGCCGATCTCTTTGTCCAGACGCTCGCGTTCGGCGGCGACATCGATCTCGACCTTCAGCATGAGCTTGAAGCTGCCCACGATAGCCACGGCAGCATCGGTATCCGGCAGCACATCAAGCACATTCACCTCGCTCAATTTGACCAGCGCTTGCAGATAGGGTGCGAAAATATTCAGTGTGTCGGCATCGCCCGATGCGAGCAGCGGCACGCGCAGTGCGGGAGACAGATTCATTTCACTGCGCAGCTTGCGGCAAGCATTGACCATCTCCTGCAGCAAGTTGATCTTCTCCACGGCTACGGCTGAGATCAGTGCGGCATTGGCCTTGGGATAAGCTTGCAGCATGATGGAGTCGTCTTGCGTGCCGCACAAGGGCGCGACCTTTTGCCACAACTCTTCCGTGATGAACGGGATGATCGGATGCGCCAGACGCAGGATGGCTTCCAGCACGCGCACCAAGGTGCGGCGTGTGGCGCGTTGCTGGGCCTCATTGCCATTGGCAATTTGCACTTTGGCCAGTTCCACATACCAGTCGCAATAGGTGTCCCACACCAGTTCGTACATGGTACGCGCGGCAAAATCGAAACGGTATTCGTCAAAGTGGGTGGCCATTTCGGTTGACGCTTTTTGCAGCAGGCTGAACATCCACTGGTCGGCAGCGGAGTACTCGCGCGGTTGTGAATTGTCCAGACCGACATCGTGTCCTTCGCAGTTCATCAGCACGAAGCGCGTGGCGTTCCACAGCTTGTTGCAGAAGTTGCGATAGCCTTCGCAGCGCTGCATGTCGAACTTGATGTCGCGTCCGGGCGAGGCCAGCGAGGCGAAAGTGAAGCGCAACGCATCGGTGCCGAACGCGGGAATGCCCTCGGGAAATTCTTTGCGCGTGCGCTTCTCAATCTGGTCGGCTTGCTTTGGATTCATCAGTCCAGTGGTACGTTTCTTCACCAGCTCTTCGAGGGCTATGCCGTCGATCAGGTCGATAGGGTCGAGCACGTTGCCCTTGGACTTGGACATCTTCTGGCCTTCCGCGTCGCGGATCAGACCATGCACGTACACGTCCTTGAACGGAATCTTGCCGGTGAGGTGCTTGGTCATCATCACCATGCGCGCTACCCAGAAGAAGATGATGTCGAAGCCGGTGACCAGCACGGAAGACGGCAGAAACTCTTTTACAAAAGGATTCTGGGCTTCAAACGGCTTGCCCTCTTCCCAGTCCAGCGTGGAGAACGGCCACAGCGCGGAGGAGAACCAGGTGTCGAGCACATCGTTGTCGCGGTCGAGTTGTCCGGCATAGCCCGCCTTGTCCGCCAAGTGGCGCGCTTCGGTTTCGTCGCGCGCGACAAATACTTCGCCGTTCACGCCGTACCAAGCGGGAATTTGATGCCCCCACCACAGTTGGCGCGAGATGCACCAGTCCTGAATGTTGTTCAGCCACTGGTTGTAAGTGTTCACCCAGTTCTCGGGATGGAACTTGATCTCGCCCGAGGCCACGCATTCCAGCGCCTGCTCGGTGATGCTCTTGCCGCTATCGCCCGGCTTGCTCATGGCGACGAACCACTGGTCGGTGAGCATCGGCTCGATCACGACATTGGTACGGTCGCCGCGCGGCACTTTGAGTTTGTGTTTCTCGGTTTTTTCGAACAGGCCGAGTGCTTCGAGGTCGGCCACGATTTGTTTGCGCGCATCGAAACGATCCAATCCCTGATATTGCTTGGGCGCGTGTTCGTTGATCTTCGCATCCAGCGTGAGGATGGAGATCATCTCCAGCTTGTGGCGTTGTCCCACGGCATAGTCGTTGAAGTCATGCGCTGGCGTGACCTTCACGCAACCCGTGCCGAATTCCTTGTCCACGTAGTCGTCGGCGATGATGGGAATGCTGCGCTCGCACAGCGGCAGCGTGATTTGCTTGCCGATCAGATGCTTGTAGCGCTCGTCTTCGGGATGCACCATGACGGCCACGTCGCCCAGCATGGTTTCAGGGCGTGTGGTGGCGACAGTCAGGTGCGTCAGTCCATGCTCACTGTCTTTATCCACCAGCGGATAGCGGATGTGCCACATGAAGCCGTCTTCTTCCTCCTGCACTACTTCGAGATCGCTTACTGCGGTGTGCAGTTTCGGATCCCAATTCACCAGACGCTTGCCGCGATAGATCAGGCCTTCGTTGAACAGGCGCACGAAGGTCTCGGTGACGGATTTGGACAAGCCTTCATCCATGGTGAAGCGTTCGCGCGACCAGTCGGGCGAGGTGCCGAGGCGGCGCATCTGCTTGGTGATGGTGGAGCCGGATTCTTCCTTCCACTCCCATACTTTTTCCAGAAATTTTTCGCGGCCCAGATCGTGGCGCGTGATGTTCTTTGCATTCAATTGGCGTTCGACCACGATCTGCGTGGCGATGCCCGCATGGTCGGTGCCCGGCTGCCACAGCGTGTTGTCGCCGCGCATGCGGTGGTAGCGCGTGAGCGCATCCATCAGCGTCTGGTTGAAGCCGTGGCCCATGTGCAGCGTGCCGGTGACGTTGGGCGGCGGTAGCTGGATGCAGAAAGATTCGGTCTTGTCCGGATCGATTTCGGCCTTGAAGTAGCCGGAGGATTCCCACTTGTCGTACCAGTAGGCTTCGGTGGTCTTGGGTTCAAAACTTTTTGCGAGTTCGTTGGTGTTCATGCTTTTACTGTTCGGTTGAGGTGCTGCGAAGAGGGGCGGGATTATACCTAATCCCTCACTGTTCGCCGATGGCTGAATGCCTGCGGACTCTGCAAATTGCGCGCGAATCAATTCGGGTAAGGCGCGTTGAAGTTCATGCCAGTCCGCATCGGTGTACGAGTCATATTGTTCAAATAGCCAAGCCTCAATGCGGGCAATGAGTGCGGCGTTAAAGTGTTCACATTGTTCTGCGGACAGGGTGATCGGGGCTGCCGGAATGGGCGGTGTGCTATTGGGCGCAACGGGGACAATGGCTTGCGGTGACAGCGGTGTTGACGGAAGCGGCTCAGCGCTAACATCCACCACTTCCGTCAGGGTCGGAATACTCAACGGTTCCGCATCAACTACATCGGTCAATACCGGAATGCCCTCCCATTGGGATTTTGTGTCTGGCAAATTAGACATGTCTCATGCCCCTTGCTTTTGCCGCAAGTCGAAGTGGCGTAACTCGTATCCGCGATCTTTGTAGAAGACGTAGCGCTCGCGCCCCAGCTTGGCGTCTTCATCGTCTGTGCCGACGATCTCGATAACGCGTTCGAAGCGGCTGAAGAACGGCAGGCACATGTTGTGCAGACTGATGAGCAACTCGGAATGGGGGAAATTTTCGTCGTGGCCGATAACGATCGGCATCGTGGCTGCTTCCGCTTCGTGGCTGCGGCAGTGAGGCATGAAAGCGGTGGCAGGGAAGTGCCACAAAAGCTTGTCCAGCTTGTCGGCAGTGGTTTCGTCCGGCACATGCAATAGCACACGCAGGCCGTTCTGCATGGCTTTCTGGCTCAGTTGGCAAGCGGTGCGCAGCTTGTCTTCCGAGCCGGTGTAAAAGTCGACCTTGGTCACTTCGCTGCTGCGCGATTGATCAAATACTGCGTGAGCAACGGCACCGGACGACCCGTTGCACCTTTTTCCTTGCCGGATTTATTTGCCGTACCCGCGATGTCCAAATGCGCCCAGCGGTAGTCCTTGGTGAAGCGGGCCAGAAAGCAGGCGGCAGTGATGGTGCCACCGGCGCGTCCGCCGATGTTCTGCATGTCGGCGAAGTTACTGTCCAGCAGCGGTTGGTAGTCTTCCCACAGCGGCAGTTGCCAGACGCGGTCGTGTGTTTGTTCGCCAGCAGCGATGAGTTCTTTGGCGAGTTTGTCTTCGTTGCTGAACATGCCGCTGGCAACATGACCCAGTGCGATGACGCAAGCGCCGGTGAGAGTGGCGATGTCGATCACGGTGTCGGGGTTGAACTTGGCGGAGTAGGTAAGCGCGTCACACAGGATCAGGCGGCCTTCGGCGTCGGTATTCAGAATTTCGATGGTCTGGCCTGACATGGAGGTGACGATGTCGCCGGGTTTGGTGGCGCGGCCGGAAGGCATGTTCTCGCAAGTCGGGATGACGCCGACCACATTGAGTTTCAAGCCCATTTCGGCGATTGCCTGCATGACGCCGAACACGCTGGCGGCGCCGCACATGTCGTATTTCATTTCATCCATGTCCGCACCCGGCTTGAGCGAGATGCCGCCGCTGTCGAAGGTGATGCCCTTGCCGACGAGCACGATTGGCTTCTGCTTTTTGTCCGCGCCGCTGTATTCCAGCGTGATGAGTTTTGCGGGCTGTTCGCTGCCGCGCGTGACGGAAAGGAAAGAGCCCATGCCCAGCTTCTGCATGTCTTTTTCTTCGAGCACGGTGGTCTTGATGTTCTTGTGTGCCTTGTCCAATGCCAGTGCATTGGCGGCAAGGTAGGTGGGGGTGCAGATGTTGCCCGGCAGGTTGGCCAGCGCCTTGGTGAGTCCCATTCCGCGCGCGATGGCTGCCGCTTGGTCGAGCGTATTTTTCAACGCGGCACTCGGTTTTTCCAGCGAGGCGAACGTGATGTGCTTCAGTGTGGCCGCTTTGGAGGGTTTGCTCTTCAGGTCGTCGGAGCGGAAGGCTTGCTCGGAGGCGGCGAATACGGCTTGCTTGATAACCCATGCGGCATCTTTGCCCGCG
The DNA here is from genome assembly GCA_041659125.1 of Gallionellaceae bacterium. GTDB lineage: Bacteria > Pseudomonadota > Gammaproteobacteria > Burkholderiales > Gallionellaceae > PALSA-1006. Next base: position 10,656 of record JBAZYW010000034.1, read on the forward strand.
CTTTCCTCGCTGATATACAGCGCGGCATCTTTGGCGGGGGTAGCGTTCAAGGCGCTAAAGGTCGCGCGCAGAATATCCAGGCTGGTTTTGTTGTTCAATTCGCTGGCTTTGCCCAAGCCAACCAGTAAAACACGCTCGGCTGCGATGCCGTGCAGCTTGTGCAAAAGCAGTGTAGATGCGGATTTTCCGCTCATATCGCCGCGCGCGATGAGGTCGCTCAGGGCATGCTGCGCGGCCTTGTCGAGCACTTGCGCTGCACTGGATAACTTGCCGCCTTCAAACACGCCGACTACCACGCAGCCGCTCTTTAGCTTCTCCGGACTACCCTGTTTTATGCTAAATTCCATCCTGTTCCCCTTATGTTCTGTCGTGCCGCGCACAATGCCCGATTATCCGCAATCTCACCAACAAAAGTCAAAATCATCGCGCTCGCGGGTTGCCGGCGGGGTTTTCTATCGCTCACTGGTGCGCGAGTTTGCCGTGACCGGCGCTTTCGTTTTTTCCATTCTGTTGGGCATTATTGTCTTTACCCAGCTGATTCGTCTGTTGGGCGATTCGGTCAGCGGGCTATTGGCTGTCGATGGGGTGATGGCGCTGGTGGGGTTTAGCGCGCTGAATTATCTGCCGATATTGCTCTCGGTCAGTTTGTACCTTTCCGTATTGCTGACGCTGACGCGGAGCTATCGCGACAGCGAGATGGTGGTCTGGTTTTCGTCGGGGATCGGTTTGACGCGCTGGATACGCCCGGTGATGGGGTTTGCTGTGCCGGTGGTGTGTGTGATCGCGTTATTGAGTCTGGTGCTTACCCCTTGGGCCAAACAGAAGGCGGAGGAGTTCAAGAGCAGGCTGGATACGCGCGATGACGTGGCTCTGGCTACGCCGGGTGCGTTTCGTGAATCCAAACAGGCTGACCGGGTGTTCTTTTTGGAGAACGTCGATGCCAATAAAAATCGTGTGGGCAATGTGTTTGTCCAGTCGGTGCAGAACAGCAAAGAGGGCACGATGGTCGCCAAAGAGGGGCTGCAAGAGACAGCGCCCAATGGCGACCGCTTTTTGGTATTGCTGAATGGAACGCGTTATGAGGGAGTCCCCGGGCAACACGATTTCAAGATCGTCGAGTTCGAGCGCTATTCGGTGCGCATTGAGGCGGCAGAGGTCAAAGAGGCTCCACCCAATTACAAGAGTTTTTCCACGCTGTATCTGCTACAGAATCCGAACAGGTGGAATGTATCGGAACTTGAGTGGCGCATAGGATTGCCACTGAGTGCGCTGATTCTGGCGCTGTTGGCCATCCCGTTCAGCTTTGTGAATCCCCGCGCAGGAAGGTCGCTCAATCTGCTCATCGCGGTCGTGATCTATATGGCCTACAACAACATGATGGGCGTGTCGGCTACCTGGGTCGGGCAGGGTAAGGTCGGCGTCGTCGTCGGGCTTTGGGCTGTGCATGGAGTGATGGTGCTGCTGATGGTGCTGATGTTCTACAAGCGCTTGTCGGTGTTTTCATGGAGGCGACTGGCGCGATGAAGTTGCTCACCCGATATCTGGCGAGAGAGATATATTCCAGCGTGGCCTTGGTCTTCGCGGTGCTGATCATGTTGTTCGCCTTTATGGATTTGATCACGGAATTGAATGACATGGGGGATGGCAACTACCATATAGGCAAGGTATTGCTTTATGTTGCACTCATCATTCCCGGGCATATCTATGAGTTGTTTCCATTGGCGGCGCTGATAGGCTCGATCTTTGCCATCGTACAAATGGCGAGCAATTCGGAATTGATGGTATACCGGAGCTCCGGCGTGTCGCTGAAGCAAATGGTCGGCGCCATGGTGCGGATCGGGTTGCCCTTGGTGGTGTTGTGTTTCGTGTTCGGCGAATTCATTGCGCCGCCGAGCGACCATTTGGCGCAAGAGCTGCTTCTGAAGGCGAAGAATGCGCAGGTGACGCTGAAGGAGTTTCGTTCCGGTGTTTGGGTCAAGGACGAACGCAGTTTCGTCAATATCAGAAACGTATTGCCGGATACCTCGCTGCGGAATGTTAGTATCTATGAGTTTGACGAGACCTATCATCTGCGCACGATCACCGCCGCGAAACGCGCCGCGTATGTCAGCAACGACCAGTGGATGCTGGAGGACGTGAGACAAACCCGTTTCAACGCGCAAGGAACCTCCATCAACAATCAGGACAAAGTCGAGTGGCGCTCGACGCTTAATCCGCGCCTGCTGAACGTATTGTTGCTGTTGCCGGAAAAGATGTCGTCGTGGGATCTCTACCAGTACACCCGGCACTTGAGCGACAACCACCAAAAAACCGGACGCTATGAAATAGCAATGTGGAATAAGTTGGTCTATCCCGTCGCGGTATTGATCATGATGCTGCTGGCTTTGCCTTTCGCCGCCCATCATCGACGCGAAGGCGGGATAAGCGGCAAGATATTCATCGGTATCGTGCTCGGCCTGAGTTTTCACTTCGGCGGCAGGCTGTTTTCCAATTTAGGCGCGCTGAATGATTGGCAGCCGATGTTGAGCGCCACCGCGATCAGCTGGGTGTTTCTGGCGATAGCGCTGGTATTGATGTGGAGAACGGAGCGGCGTTAGCGGCGCAGGCAGTGCGGATGCCCCGCCCGGTTGGTGATGAGGTTGGATTATTTCGCGGGCGTGGCGGGTTGTACGGCGCTGGCCGCAGCGGGATGTTTTCTCGCATGTCGTTCACGCAGGGTCTGTTTCACGGCTTCGCGTTTTTCGGGGGGCAGCTGATTGATAGACTTGTATTTCTCTCTGACCAGTTGGCGCTGAGCGGGCGTTAATTTGCTCCATCTTGCCAGTCGTTCATGCACGCGTTGCTGTTGCAGCGGCGTGAGTCGTTGGTAGCGTTTGGCGATTCCAATAAAATGTTTTTGCTGTTTTTCCGAGAGCGAATTCCATTCGCCGGAAAGCGGTGCAAGGGCTTGCTGCTGTTGCGGCGAGAGTTCGATCCACGCTTGCGCGCTCGCCAGCGCCGGCAGTGAGAGCAAAAAAACTGCCAACAGGGTGGCGGAGTAAGTCAGGCGCACGGCGTTATTGCTCGACGTAGGCGTCAACGGGCAAGTCATCGGCAAGAATGGCGATGTCGATTTCGCTATGGTCGTGTTCGTTGAGTTGCTGTATGTAGGCGGCACCGCTGAGCAGGCACGCAGCAAATGCCAATGCGAACGCCCAAGAGCGAAATTTATGGTTGCTTGACGGACTGCCGACCCATACGCCGTGGTGATTGAGCCATGCCAATACCGGAGTGTGCTGTAGCGCGCGATGGCTTTCCAATGTGCGGTTTCTGGCGGCACGAAGATTTTCGACAGCGGCGGCGTCCAGCTGTGTAACAGACTGGTTCAGGAGTCGTTTGATTGAATTTGTGGTTAGATTTATGTTGTCCATTTCAGGCTCACTCCTTTTTCCTGTAGTTTTGCGGCCAGCGCATGTGTTGCGCGTGAGCAATGTGTTTTTACGCTCCCTTCGGAGCATCCCATTGCTTCCGCAGTTTCAGCGGTATCCAAGTCCTCCCAGTAACGCAGCAGGAAGGCTTCGCGTTGACGCGCGGGCAACCCGATCAGAGCTTCTTCAATTAGGGCAATCAGTTGCGACTGTTCGAACGAGGCATCCGGCTCGGGAGGTTGCGAGTTATTGTTTTTGTCTTGCAGTGAGTCCAGCGGGTCATAATCCTCCGCGTCGTGCTGAGGGGCAAGCGAAGAGAACAGCGTTGTCCAGAAGGAGCGCACCTTTTGCCTGCGGTAGTAGTCGCGGATGGTGTTTTGCAGGATGCGCTGGAACAGCATGGGAAATTCGTCCACAGGCTTATCGCCATATTTATCGGCGAGTTTAAGCATGGAGTCCTGCACGATATCGAGCGCGGCATGTTGGTCGCGAACCGCAAACAGCGCCTGTTTGTAGGCGCGTCGCTCGACTTCGACAAGGAATTGCGAAAGTTCGTAGTGGCTGCTCAGCTTGAAAGCTCCCTGTGGACAGGCCGGAATACTAGCAAATTTCTGTTGATATTTGAGCCTTTTACGATGTTTAGACTCGGCTAGGGGTTGACCAAAAGGCTGTCAGCCTTTATCTTGCACGGTTCTTTAATCGTTTCCGGCTGGAATT
>JBAZYW010000035.1:0-14766 GCA_041659125.1 Gallionellaceae bacterium
GTTTGCAATCGCGCTGGAAGAAGGGATGCGTACCCTGAAACAAGACGGTATTGAAAAAGTGCTCTTGGGCATTACCGACATTCACCAAGTGCGCTCGGTCTGTATCAAATAATTGTTTAATTGAGACGGACGCCGCCAAAGTCAAACACGACGTGACACAAGAGAGCAGGCCACTTTCGGAGCTGGAAAGTATGCTGGGGCGTTTGCATGATTTGAATGTGATCGGCGCAGCGCTGTCGAATGAAACCAATATCGACAAGCTGCTGGAAAATATCCTGCTCGCGGCTAAAAGCATCACGCATGCGGATGCCGGAACTCTGTATCTGGTCGATGCGGATAAACAGGTATTGACGTTTGAGATTCTGCGTACCGACTCGTTGAATATCCAGATGGGCGGAACTGACGGGACGCGCATCCCTTTCGATCCCATTCCGTTGTATGTGAACGGAGAGCCGAATCTGGCGATGGTGGTGACCTACTCCGCGTTGCGCGGCGAGACGATCAACATCGAGGATGCCTATGTCGCGCAGGGCTTCGATTTCTCAGGCACCAAGAAATTCGATGCCAAGACAGGCTATCGTTCGCGTTCTTTTCTGACCGTGCCGATGCGCAATCACGAACACGAGATCATCGGTGTATTGCAGTTGATCAATGCGATCGACCAGATAAGCAAAGGCGTTAAGTCATTTACCAAAGACGATCAGCAACTGCTTGAATCGCTGGCGTCGCAGGCGGCGATCGCGCTCACTAATCGCCGTTTGATCCATCAACTTGAAAGCTTATTCGAATCTTTCATCAGCCTGATAAATACCGCGATTGACGATAAATCACCCTACACCGGCGGCCACTGCGCGCGCGTACCCGCGCTCACCATGATGCTGGCAGAAGCGGTGAGTCACTCTCAAAACGGTTCGTCATTGCAAGGCTTTTCCATGACGGAGAAAGAGAAATACGAGCTGAAGATCGCGGCACTGCTGCATGACTGCGGCAAGGTCACAACGCCCGTGCATGTGGTCGATAAAGCGACCAAGCTGCAAACCATCCTTGATCGTATTCATTTGCTGGACACCCGTTTCGAAGTGCTCAAACGCGATGCCGAAATCACCATGCTGCGCGCGGAGCTGGTTGCAGGTGGCGACCAGTCCCTCGTTGAAAATGCGCGCAAGGACTATATTGCGAACATCGGGCGCTTTGATGCGGATCGCGAATTTTTGCGCCGATGCAACTCGGGGTCGGAAAAAATGGCCGAGGCGGATCAGCAGCGGGTGCGTGCTATTGCCAAATATGTGTGGCGCAACGAAGCGGGCGAACAGGCCGATTTCCTCAGCGCGAATGAAGTGGAAAATCTCACCATTCCTTACGGTACGCTCACGCCCGCAGAGCGCGAGATCATCAACCACCACATCGTGGTTACCATCAAGATGCTGGAGTCGTTACCCTGGCCGAAACATTTAAAAAGCGTGCCGGAGTTTGCGGGAGGGCATCACGAACGTATGGATGGCACAGGATATCCGCGCGGATTGAAGCGCGAGCAAATGTCCGTGCAGGCACGCATGATGGGTATTGCGGATATATTTGAGGCCCTGACCGCCAAAGACCGTCCGTACAAAGCAGGCAAAACGCTGACAGAGTCGCTAACTATCTTGGGGAAATTTAAAGAAGGCTCCCATATCGATCCCGATCTGTTCGACATTTTTATACGCGAAAAAGTCTATCTCACCTACGCGCAGAAATTTCTTGATCCTGCGCAGATCGATGAGGTAGATGTGGGCAAGATACCCGGATATACGCCGTAGCGGGGTGATCAGTACAAGCTTCATATCCTGCAAGAGCAAACAGAATGGGCAATGATGCATTTGGAGCAGTATCGTCAAAAACAAAAGCCCCCATTCCCGTGAGGGCGGAGGCTATGTAAGACAGATCGGTCGAGGTGAACTCGGTTGTCGATTACTTCAGTTTCTGAATACCCATCATCTTCAGAATGCTGCCCTCATAGAACGGTTCCGAATTGCCTTTCTTCATCTTGCGAATGAAGTATTTCTCGAACGCGATTTTGGCGAGATGCACCCACTTTCCTTCGGAGAACCAGTTCACGTTGCGTGGCGGGATCTGCGGAATTGCCACAAAGGCTACACCGCTGTCGCCGAAGTCGGCCAGGCAGACTGCGTTCCAAGTCGCTTCCGTATCCGCTGGTGTGCCGGTGAGGTCGGCGTGTATATTGTGCACGGTAGCGGTCACCATGGATTCGATCATGTAACCTGTTTTAGGTGTGCCGACCGGAATTGGCGTTGCTTCCACGGGAGGGATGGCGACGCAAACGCCCACGGCGAAGATGTTCTTGTATTTCGGATTGCGCTGGTGTTTGTCCACGATCACGAAACCGCGCGCCTGAACCAGACCTTCGATACCGAACACCGCATCCACCCCTTTAAATGCGGGCAGCATCATGCTGTAGTTGAAGGGCAGTTCATGTTTCTTCTTTTCCACGCCCATTTCGTCATGCTCGGTGACAAACATCTTGCCCGCTTCGATCTTGGTGACCTTGGCGTTGCAGATCCATTTGATGTGTTTATCGCGCATACCGGATTCGAGGATGCCTTTGGAATCGCCCACGCCGCCCAAACCGAGGTGTCCGATGTAAGGCTCCGAGGTGACAAAAGTCATCGGCACCTTGGTGCGCAGCTTGCGGCGACGCAAATCGGTTTCCATGATGAATGCGTACTCGTAAGCCGGGCCGAAGCAGGAGGCGCCCTGCACTGCGCCGACCACGATGGGGCCGGGGTTTTTGCAGAAATCTTCCCACTCGTCGTGGGATTTCATGGCGTGATCCACATGGCAGACCGAGTAGGTGTGGCCGCCGTGCGGGCCGAGACCTTCGACTTCGTCAAAGGCCAGCTTGGGGCCGGTGGCAATCACCAGATAGTCGTAATCGACCATCTTGCCGTCATTGAGTTCGAGCTGGTTATTGTCGGGATGAACACGCTTCACGCCGGTGGAAATGAAATGAATACCCTTGCGTTCCAGATAGGTGCGTACGGGAAATTCAATCTGTTTGCGCTCGCGCCACTTGACACCCACCCACGGGTTGGAGGGAACGAAATGAAAGTTCTCGCTGTTCGAAACGACAGTCACTTTGTGTTTCTTCTCCAGCTTGTCGCGCATTTCATATGCTGCGGGCATGCCGCCGATACCTGCTCCCATGATTACGATGTGTGCCATGTTTCCCCCTTAGTGGTTTTAGTTGATAAACGCGGTCGTGATAAATCGGGAAAGCTGTGCCGCTTTGCGAGCTTTTCGAGGTTCGCTATTAGGCGTAATAGGCAGTTGAAGTGTCTATAACCACATCGGGGGAGGGTGCATATAACTCCGATGGGTAACGGACTATTTTCCCGGGTGATAAGCAGGGAAATGTCGGCTGTTCGGCTAGGCCGTTAGCGCTATGAATTGAAGGGGATACTGGTATGCCTGTATCTGCGCAGACGTCTGCGTAAGCACATCCTTTGCAGATACAGCATGCTTGGGGAAAATATAGGTTTGTTGCAATCTAACGCCTAAATTTTAAATACATCTACGGTGCCCCTTACTTGTGCTGCTTTACTCGCCAGATCTTTGGCCAGTTGCAGCAAACTTTGTGCCGCACTTGAATTGTCACCGGACATCTGAGCAATTTGTTCAGTATTGCTGGCAAGCTCATTAGCGGCCGAATTTTGTTGTGCGAGTGCATCTGAAATATCATCAATGACCCTGGATACTTCACTAAAATTTTGCTGGATGGTGCGGATTGAGGCTTGAGCGGTTTCTGCATCCTCAACTCCCTGGCGAGTGGTTTGCACCACTCTGTCCATGCCGCCCAGCGCATGTTTCGCCACCTCGCCAATTTTGGCGGACATGTCAGTGATTTCAGTCGTTGCATTGGCGGTGCGCTCGGCCAGCTTACGAACCTCATCCGCAACCACTGCAAATCCGCGCCCTTGCTCTCCGGCACGCGCAGCCTCAATAGCGGCATTCAATGCCAGCAAATTGGTTTGATCCGCGATATCCCGGATGACTTTGACCACATCGCTAATGCGCGAGGCATCGTCTCCGAGATGCGACACATCCTTGGATGAATTTTCAATTTCCTGCGCTGACACCAGCAATCCGGACACCGTTTTATTGATAATTGCCGCGCCGTCTTCAGCATCTTTTCTGGAGTTGGTGGCAATTGTTTTGGCGCTCTGTCCCTGATCGGATATGTGGGCGGTCGATGCGCTCATTTCTTCAATTGCCGATGCCATGGTGGCAACGGAATCGGACTCCTGATTGACACTTTTAGCAATTTGATTGGCCGACGCGGCCAGAGACTGAGACATGTCAATCAGGGAAAGCGTGTGATCCTTCGTCGATTCGATCATTGTTCTCAATTGGGACTGCATGTCATAAGTACTGGCTAATAAGCTGCCGGCAACAGGGGGCTTGTGCGGCTGAATGGAAAAATTTCCCGATGCCATGACATGCAGCACTTGAGAAACTTCCTCGGGGTCTCCACCCAACTGTCGCATCACTTTGCGCACGATGATGGTGCCCAGTAAAACGGACAACATCAAAACGATGATTGCCCAGACAATCACTACGTTCCTGCGATGCAGAAATCCTTCTTTTGCCAGTTCGATTTTCTCCAAATTTTTTTCTTCGACGAACTTTGCTAAAGAACTGCGCAGTTCTGTGACCTGCTTGGTTAAAGGCCTGTCAATACCGGCCACCTTGGAATCCGAATCTGCCGTGCTGGTATGCGCATCAATTTGCGCCAAATATTTCCCGCTGAGTGAGCGGTGTTCTTCTGCCAGCACTTCAAGTCGACTGATAAAGTCTTCAAAGCCAGTGTGGCCGAGCGCCAATTCTTTCAATTGGTCAATGGCCGCGATTCGTTGTTTTTCAAAAATATCGGCTTGCTCAACAAATTCTCCCCTATATTTTTTTTGCTTATCTGCATCCGCTCCGCGGATCCACACATCCTTGGCGAGCTTGACCTCTTTCAAGAATGCGATGTTCATCTCTTCGATGTGCCCCATCACATTGATATCTCCATGCAGTCGCTGGAGGTTTTTCGTTCCATCATTAACGGAATTATTGAGTTGCACCAGACCGAAAATTGCCATTAACAGGAACATAGCGAATGACATGACTTGCAATACCAGCAGCTTGCTTTTCAGCGTCAGCTTATTAAACATTAATTTCTCCAGTTTTCGTTGCAGTTGAGTTCGGCTGTGCGTAACTCAATCTTGGTGAATGCATTTACTTCGGCAAGTAATTTGCCCGCGTTATCGGCTAGCCTATATATTTTCAAAAAGTGTCTAGATAGTTTTCTTTTTGCAATATACAGATCACTAGGGATGTGCGGCTCTCCATTGCTCTCAATATTGAGAGCAATAAATTAAAATTTTGTAATAAAATTATGGCATTGGCTTGTTTACGCATATATGTAAATCGACTACTATGCAAACACAAACTGACGCATATCTCTGCGATAATATTTATGTCCACACCGGTTCCCGCATACACCATTGCCATTGTTGAAGATGAAGAAGCGTTGCGTCGGGAGATGGCATTGCAACTGGGGCACTTGGGTTTCAAAGTGGAAGCCTTTGAAAATGCATATCAGTTCTATCGCTATCTGGCTGTTCGACCGATGACAATTGCCGTACTTGATATCGGCTTGCCCGGCGAGGATGGCCTTGCCATCTGTAAGCATTTGCGCGAGCATGAGCAGTCCATTGGGGTTGTTTTTGTCACTAAAAAAGACACACGTGAAGACCGTCTTGCCGGGCTTGCTGCCGGTGCTGATGCCTATATGACAAAACCGGCCGACTTTGATGAACTTGCTCTGGTGTTAAAAAGGCTGGCGCTGCGATTTATCCGCCACAAGCGAGTGAGCGATTTGCCCAGACAGGGGGCCGTGAATTCGTGGCACATGGAGTTAAATTCAATATTTCTGATTGCCCCCAATGGTATTCGCATCAAAGTCACCGCCAACGAAGGGTTGATATTGCGAACGTTGCTGAAAAAAAGGGGGGCGGTATGCACTCATGCCGAACTGGGCATTGCCATTGATCTGCATCCTGACGAATTGGATAAGCACCGTATTGAAGTGATTCTTAGCCGCCTGAGTGGCAAAGTAAAACGTATGTCGGGGCTTACGCTGCCCCTTCAGTCATTCCGTAATGTGGGCTACGGCCTGATGCAGGATGTTTGCTAACGGTTTTTTTACTGAATTGCAGGCTGTGTTTGCGCTAGCTAACAGCTTGATGATGAATCGTCGTTGTTCGTTTTCCCCTGCTCATTGGCGAATAGAACCGCGGCTTTCACGCGCGAAGACAGGTTGAGCTTGTTTAGAATGTGGCGCACATGCTGCTTCACCGTGTCGTAACTGATCTTCAAATTCAGCGCGATGGCTTTGTTGCTTTCGCCGCGCGACAACAATTGCAGGATTTCGCGCTCGCGCTCGGTCAGCAATTTGAGCGAGTTTTTCGGCTCTTGTCCAGGCTGTTCGTCGCGCAACATCTCGATCATTTTCACCGTCATAGTGGGAGCGACCACCAGTTCGCCGGCGGCGACGCGGCGGATCGCATCGACCACATCATCCGGTGCCATATCCTTGAGCAGATAGCCGCGTACACCGGCACGTATCGCATTTTTCAGGTCGACTTCGGAATCGCTCATGGTGAGCATGACAGCGGGTGTCAAATAGCCTTCTCCGCGCAGTTGCAGCAACAGTGAGATGCCGTCCAACGGTTTCATGCGCAGATCGACGATGAACAGATCCGGTTTCATATCCAGCAGCGTGCGCAGTTCGGCGATGTTGTCGGTTGCTCCCAGCACTTTAAAATCGTAGCAGTTGGCCAGCAACTCACTCAGGCCGCGCCGGCACAGGCTTTGGTCATCGACCAGTACGATTTTCAACTTGTCACTCATGTGTTGCTCTCCAGTCCAATGAGGGTTCGGGGAAAAACAATTGCACCTGCGTGCCCAGTCCTGCGGCACTTTCAACTTTGATCTTGCCGCCTATGCGGTGCGCACGTTCGCGCATGATCATCACGCCGTAATGACCTTCCACAGGGGTAAAAGTACAAGCCCCGCTACCGTTGTCATCAATAGTGAATACGTAATAACCAAAACTCTCGTCGATGAACAGGCGTGCATGTGTCGCGCCGGAATGCCGGGCGATGTTGCTCAGCGCCTCGCGCACGATGTGGTACACCTGAATCTCGTGTTCGAGCGGCAACTCAAGATCGACCAGACGATTGTGATATTCGAGCACGATGTTATTGCGCTCGCGGAACTGGGTAGCGATGTCGTTCAGCGCGGGAAACAGTCCTCCCGGATTCATTTCGCAACGGAAATCGGCGATCAGCTCACGCGTGCTTTTTTGTCCGATTTCCAACGCCTCATCCAGATCGCGGGCATATTTGTCGGCCATCACGTTATTGCCGGTGCGAATGGCTTCCAGTAGCAGGCTGACGCGCATGCGCGCATAAGTCAGCGTCTGTGCCAGCGAATCATGGATGTCATTGGCGATCTCCTGACGCGCAGTCAGCCGTTCTATGCGCCTGAACTCGCGATTGGCGCGCGTGTGTTCGATGGTGGCGCCCATCACTCCTGCGAAGGCGGTTATGATATTCATGGCTTCACTGGAAGCTTCGCGCGGGACATCAAAAAAGAGAGTCAAAACACCAAGTGGCATCTCGGACGAATTGGGTATGTCCAGCGGAGCGGCAATCAGCGATTGGAAACGGCATGTGGCGTAGCAGCAGTTCTGCCGCGAGTTGCAGGTGCTGATGTCGGACGCGTGAATCACATGACCGAGATTGGCAATGTCGCTGACCTCGCAATCCAGCTCGACGAAATTCTCTGCCTCTGTTTGCAGTTCGCTGGAAAGGCCTGCCGAGCTGATGAGTTGCAGGGTGCAACCATCGGGCGAAAGCAGGCGCACCACTCCGGCGGTAGCATGGACTGTAGTAATGATGCTTTCCAGAAAAGTCTCCAACAGGGCGCGCAGATCGCCTGCGCGCGGGGCAGAAAACTCATGCGTCACGCAAGCGCCCACACCGCCGTCCTGATCCGGCGACGTGAAATTGGGTTCGCGTACCCACGAAAATCCGCTGTGGTTGGCGTTAGAGGCATGAATCGTTTTTTTGCGCATCTACTTTGGCAGTCAGTTCCTAAAAAACGTCTCGCAGACTAAGTCGAATCCCTAAAAATATCAACAATCTAAGCAAAATAGTCAACTTTCTCCCCCATCGGGGTTATGCCGCTCCCCACCCGATGTGGGTATAGACACCCCGTTGATCGATTGCGCCTAATAGCAAGGCTCGCAAAAGTTCGCACTAGGCACGGTTTTCGTGACTGCTTCATGCGACATGAACCCATATAAAAAGCCGATATGTCCTTACCCATACACGATCCGATCTCTTCCCCTTCGCCCGATGCGAAGACTGAAACTAAAACCACTACTTGCTACATGTGTGCCTGCCGCTGCGGTATCAAGGTACATTTGCGCGACGGTGAAGTGCGCTACATCGAGGGCAACCCCGATCATCCTCTGAACAAGGGCGTGATCTGTGCCAAGGGTGGCTCCGGCATCATGAAACAATATTCCCCGGCGCGGCTGACCAAGCCTTTGCGCCGCAAGCCGAGCAGCGAACGCGGCGCGAACGAGTTCGAGGAAATCAGCTGGGACGAAACTTTCGATATTCTGGAAAAGCGCCTGAGCCATCTGCGCGCCACCGACCCGAAAAAATTCGCACTTTTCACCGGGCGCGACCAGATGCAGGCGCTGACCGGTTTGTTTGCGCGCCAGTTCGGCACGCCCAACTATGCGGCGCACGGCGGTTTCTGCTCGGTCAACATGGCGGCGGGCATGATCTACACCATCGGCGGTTCGTTCTGGGAATTTGGCGGCCCCGATCTGGAGCGTGCCAAAGTGTTCTACATGATCGGCACGGCGGAAGACCATCACTCCAATCCGTTGAAGAGCGCCCTCGGTGATTTCAAACGCAACGGCGGGCGCTTTGTCGCCATCAATCCTGTGCGTAGCGGTTATGCCGCCATTGCCGATGAGTGGATTCCAATCAAGCCGGGTACTGACGGTGCGCTGATCCTCGCCATCATCCGCGAGATTATCGCGCTCGGCCTGTACGACCGCGACTTCCTGGCGCGCTATACCAACTCCGGCCAGCTGGTGAATCAGGACGAGAGCAGCAACGACTTCGGCATGATGTTGCGCAATCCCGAAGGTGACAAGATCAACCCGTTGCGCCCGCACAATTTCTACTGGTGGGATCGCCTGAGCAACAAGCCGGTGGACGACCACACCAAAGGTGCCGACCCTTGCCTGTACGGCACATTCACCATGCCGGACGGCACGACGGCGAAACCCGCCTTCCAGTTGCTCAAAGAGCGCGTGGCCGAATGTACGCCGGAGTGGGCCGAGGGTATCACCGGAATTTCTGCCGCCACCATCAAGCGCATCGCGCACGAGATGGGTATCACCGCGCGCGACCAGAAAATCGAACTGCCGATTCCGTGGACGGACTGGTGGGGCGAAGAACACGAAACCGTCACCGGCAATCCGGTCGCGTTCCATGCGATGCGCGGTTTGGCCGCTCACTCCAACGGTTTTCAAACCATACGCTCGCTGGCGATTTTGATGTCGCTGCTGGGCACCATCGACCGTCCCGGCGGCTTTCGCCACAAAGCGCCGTACCCGCGCGCGATTCCGCCCAACGCGCGTCCGTCCAAAGGCCCCGAAGCCGTGCAACCCAACACTCCGCTGGGCGGAGCGCCGCTGGGCTGGCCGGAAACGCCGGACGATCTGTTCGTGGATGCCAATGGACAACCCGTGCGTCTCGACAAAGGTTTCTCATGGGAGCATCCGCTGTCGGCGCACGGTCTTATGCACAACGCCATTACCAATGCCTGGCGCGGCGCCCCGTACCCCATCGACACGCTGCTGCTGTTCATGGCCAACATGGCATGGAACTCCAGCATGAACACCTCGGAAGTGCGCAAGATGCTCACCGACAAGAACGCGGACGGCGGTTACAAGATTCCGTTCATCGTGGTGTGCGACGCGTTCCAATCCGAGACCACCGCGTTCGCCGATCTGATCTTGCCGGACACGACCTACCTCGAACGCCACGATTGCATGTCCATGCTCGACCGCCCGATCTCGGAATTCGACGGCCCGGTGGATGCGGTGCGCATTCCGGTGCTGGAGCCGAAGGGAGAATGCAAACCGTTCCAGGAGGTATTGATCGAGTTGGCGAGCCGCCTCAAGTTTCCGGCTTTCACCAATGCCGAAGGCGCGCGCAAGTTCAAGAGCTATCCTGACTTCGTGGTGAATTACGAAACCGCGCCGGGTTCCGGCATCGGTTTCCTCACCGGATGGCGCGGCAAAGATGGCGAGAAGGCCATGCGCGGCGAACCCAATCCGAAGCAGTGGGAGATGTACGAGAAGAACGGTTGCTTCTTCCAGTATCACCTGCCGCCATCCAGCCAGTACATGCGCAACTGGAACAAGGATTACATGGAGTGGGCGCAGCAGACCGGCATGCGCCGCGACAACGACCCCATCATCATCCACATCTACTCCGAGTTGTTGCAGGGCTTCCGCCTTGCTGCGCAGGGCAAGCGTGCGGGCAAGCAGCCGCCGGATGAATTGCGCGAACGTGTCGCTACTTATTTCGACCCGCTGCCGTTCTGGTATGCGCCGCTGGAAGACAATGAGAGCGACCTGAAGAAGTATCCGTTGAACGCGCTCACGCAGCGCCCGATGGCGATGTATCACTCGTGGGATTCGCAGAACGCATGGTTGCGCCAGATCCATACTTACAACCATCTGTACGTCAACACGCGCACTGCCGAAGCGGCAGGCATCGCCGACGGCGGCTGGATGTGGGTCGAATCGCAGTGGGGCAAAGTGCGCTGTATGTGCCGCTATTCCGAGGCGGTCGAGCCGGGTACGGTGTGGACATGGAATGCTATCGGAAAATCGTCCGGCGCATGGAATCTCACCGGCGATGCAAACGAGGCGAAACAGGGCTTCCTGCTCAACCACCTGATCTCGGAGGAGCTGCGCGCCATGCCCAACGGCAAGCGTTTCTCCAACTCCGACCCGATCACCGGACAAGCCGCATGGTACGACGTGCGCGTGCGCATCTATCCGGCGCAGGCGGGAGAAGCGGAAGAAACTTCGCCGCAGTTCGCTACGATGCAACCGGTGCCGGGCATGGAACAAAGAAAGATGGGCTGGCAAGCCTGGTTTGCCGGCAAGAATAAGAAAGGTGGTGCGAAATGACACAACTCGCGCTAGTAATTGATTTGAACGTGTGCGTCGGCTGCCACGCCTGCGTGACCAACTGCAAACAATGGAACACTTCGGGTGCGGCAGGCACATTGGTGGATTGCAATCCGTATGAAGCCGAGCCGAACGGCACGTTCTTCAACCGTGTGCAGACTTTCGAGGTGGGCGAATTCCCCGCTACCGAGACGGTACATTTTCCCAAATCCTGCCTGCATTGCGAAGATCCGGCCTGCGTGCCGGTATGTCCGACGGGCGCGTCCTACAAGCGCAAAGAAGACGGCATCGTGCTGGTCGATTACGACAAGTGCATCGGCTGCAAATATTGCTCCTGGGCCTGTCCGTACGGTGTGCGCGAGTTCGATGAACAGCGCAAGGTGATGACCAAATGCACGCTGTGCGTGGATCGCATCTACGACATGAGCTTGCCGGAAGAGCGGCGCAAACCATCCTGCGTATTGGCGTGTCCGCCGGGCGCGCGTTTGTTTGGCGATGTGCATGATCCGGAGTCGGAAGTGTCGGTGGCGATTCGCGAGCGCGGCGGTTACACGCTGATGCCGGAGGCCAACACCAAACCGTCCAACCATTACTTGCCGCGTCGCAAGACGGCGATTCCGGTGCGCGACGACCAACTGTACCGTGCCGATAATCCGCACAAAATTGACGGCGCACCGTTCGACAAGAACCTGCCGCCCACCACAGAAGAACTTAACTAAGGCTGAACTCTATGCGTCCCGCATTCTCCGTACTATTTTTAACCACTCTGATCGGCGCCGGACAAGGCCTGTTCATCACGCTGTTTTTCTGCGAGTTGCTTGCGGGCTCGTCGCTCTCCGGCAATTTCTTCGTTGGCGCCACAGTGCTGGTGTTGATCCTGAGCAGTCTCGGTGGCATCTCTTCGGTGTTCCATTTGGGGCATCCCGAACGCGCATGGCGCGCCATGACGATGTGGCGCACCTCGTGGCTGGCGCGCGAAGGTATCGCGCTGCCAGCCTTCATGGCCGCCGTGTTCGCTTACGGCGTGGCGCACTGGCTGAACCTCGGTCACACGCTGGCTATCGGCACGGTCGCCGTCGTGCTCTCCATCGTGTTGTTCGTGTGCACCGGTATGATCTACGGCGCGATCAAGGTGCTGAAGGAATGGGCACATCCGCTGACGATAGTGAATTTCATCGTGTTGGGCTGTGCATCGGGCACGACTCTGGCAGCAGCCTATGCCGGTTTTGCCGCTCCCGAATTGACCGCGCCATTGGCACAAGCCGCTATCGCGCTCACCGTGCTGGGCTTGCTCACGCGTGCGGCCTCGTTGTGGCGCAATGCGACGCTACGTCCGACCAGCACACTGCAAACCGCCATCGGCATTCGTCATCCGCGCATCGTGCAAAAGTCGCAGGGGGCTATGGGCGGCTCGTATAACACACGCGAATTTTTTCACGGCAAAAGCACCTCGTTTGTGCGCGGCGTGCTGGTGGCGATGTTGTTAGGTGTTTTCGTGCTGCCGTTGGTGCTGGTAATGGCAGTACCGTTGCTGGCATTCATTGTGCAATACGCAGGCCTGCTGGCAGAGCGCTGGTATTTCTTCGCCGAAGCGCAGCATCCGCAAAATCTCTATTATCAAGGCAACTCCTGATGTTGAATAATTTGCTTTCCCGCTTTGGGGATGTGGGTGGTTTGCTCAAAGCCAACGCGCTGTTACTTCTGCTCAGCTTGTCGTTGTTTACCGCCGGTGCCTACGCCGCTGAAGGCTTGCCCGCAGCCAGCACGATGCCGTGGTGGGGCTGGGCATTGGCGCTGTTCATCACCTGCTTCTTTCTGGGCATTGTCGCAGTGCCTTCCGGCGTGGGCGGCGGCGTATTGTTCGTGCCTATCGTCGGCGGCTTCTTTCCGTTTCATCTCGACTTCGTGCGCGGCGCGGGTTTGCTGGTCGCGTTGGCGAGCGCGTTGGCGGCGGGCCCTTCGCTGCTGCGCGGCGGTTTGGCCAATCTGCGCTTGGCGCTGCCCTTGGCGGTGCTCGCTTCGGCCAGCTCCATTGCGGGTGCCATGATCGGCCTTGCCATTCCGGCTCATATCGTTCAAATCGCGTTGGGTCTTACCATCCTCGGCATCGTGGTATTGATGGCGTTAGCGAAAAAATCCGAATTTCCGGAAGTCGCGACACCGGATAAATTGTCCAGCGCACTGTCCATGCACGGCATTTATCACGATGCGGCGCGCGATCAAAAAATCAGCTGGCAAGTGCATCGCACGCCGTTGGGTCTGACGCTGTTCGTGGGTATCGGTTTCCTCGCCGGACTGTTCGGTATGGGCGCGGGCTGGGCCAACGTGCCGGTGCTGAATCTGCTGATGGGGGCGCCGCTCAAAGTCTCTGCCGGAACATCCAGTTTTATCCTGACTCTGGTGGACTCTTCGGCGGCCTGGATTTATCTTAACAAGGGCGCCGTGCTGGCGATTATCGCCGTGCCATCGGTGATAGGCATGATGCTGGGCGCGATGATAGGCGCACGTTTGCTGCATGTGTTGAAAGCTTCCGTGGTGCGCAAGATGGTGATCACGCTGCTGTTGTTTGCCGGGCTGCGTGCCTTGCTTAAGGGATTGGGGATTTGGATATGAGCACTACAAATAACGATTCGTATATTTCGGTCGAGCAGCAGCGTTATGCAACCTGGTTGAGCTGGGGTGCGCGTTCCGGTCTGGCGATCCTTGCCGCGACTTTTCTGGCTTATGTTTTCGGTTGGCTGCCCGCGCGCATACCGCTGGAACAAATGCCGAACGTATGGAGTCTCTCCACACATGAATATCTACAACAGACGGGCGCGCCGACCGGCTGGCACTGGTTGACGCTGATCGGTCAGGGCGACTTCGCCGGACTGCTGGGAATCGCCTGGTTGTCGGGTTGTTCGCTGCTGTGTCTGTTGGCGGTGATGCCGATCTATGCAAAGCGCAAAGACTGGGTGTTCGTGGCGTTATGTATTATTGCTTTGCTAGTGCAATTGCTGGCAGCGTCCGGTATTCTGACCGCAGGACATTAAGGGCTTCATCATGAGTAATTACCCGTTTAATCGCATCCTGCTGGCGACCGAGCATACCGAATTCGATACGGGAGCCGAGCGCCTTGCTTTTGCCATGGCTAAGCGCTGCGGCCTGCCGCTGCGTGTGGTCGTGCCGTTACTCAGCAACCCCGAGTACGAAGCCGAAATGCCTGAGTTGGCTTTGCGCGCCGAACAAGATGCAGGGAAAAAAATCGCCGAATTACGCAAGCAAGCGGATGCATCAGGCATACAACTTGAGGTGTGTGTACGGCGCGGTGAAGAGATACATGCCGAAATTGTGGCCGAAGCAATTGAGTCGAAAACCGATCTGATCGTCATTCGCCGGCGCGGCAAACCCAGTTTTCTGGCGCGTATGCTGGTGGGGGAAATGGTCAGCAA
>JBAZYW010000036.1:0-14365 GCA_041659125.1 Gallionellaceae bacterium
CTGCACACTTTACGAACCCTTCGCTGGCGGAGCTGCCGTGTCACTAGAGTTATTACGTTTAGAATATATAGATCGCGCTGTTTTGATTGAGCGCGACCCTCTGGTGTATGCATTCTGGCACTGCGTCAAACACGAGCTTGACTCTTTATGTGCAGCCGTTGAATCTGCCAATGTGACAATAGAAACTTGGCATGAGCTTCAACCAGTACGGAACATTAACAGCCTAACTGATTGCAACTTCACTTTATTACAGCTCGGGGTCGCTGGCTTATTCTTCAACCGAACAAATTTTTCTGGTGTTCTTGGCGCTGGACCTATTGGTGGAATTTCCCAAAAGTCCCAATACAAAATTGATTGCCGTTTTAATAAACGCGCCATCATTCAGGGCTTACGCGACCTAGAACCCTTGTCTCATGCAATTGAACCTCGCTTTGGCGACGCACTATCTTGGCTAGCACAGGTACAACAGGACGAGTTATCGAACAATGCTTTTGTTTATGTTGACCCACCCTACTTCGTTCAAGGCCCAAAACTTTACCGTCATTATTTCAAGGAAGCACAACATGCAGCGCTAGCAAAATCCCTGACTGATGCCACATATCCATGGCTACTAAGTTATGACGATGTCCCCCAAATTAAAGACCTATACTCCCAATCTCATGTTCAGCCCATTTATTTGGATTACCGAGCGAAATCTAGTCGGTTAGCCAAAGAAATTATGATTTCAAATTTAATGATTCCTCCTCCGGTTTATGAAGGGATCTCCATCACCCAAGAAATGACCTATGCCACGTAAAATTAAAGAGGCTAGGTTGAGCTAACCCGGTTACGAACAATAGGGGACGTACCACGTTTCGCTGTAGCTCGCCCCTTGGCTGCGCGGGGCAAGTTGGACTCCAGCTAGGATTCAGCATAGGATTAACCACATCAGTTCAGAACCGCAACCGGGAGTACCCATGAAATTTTCCACACAGATCAAACCCCTCAGCTACCTCAGAGATCATGCTGCCGAAATCATCGGGGACATTTCAGAAATGTCGCGAGCCGCTTCTGATTACGCAGGATGGCGAAGCCAAGCTGGTCGTCATGGACATTAAAAGCTACGAGGAGCAAGAACAAACACTCGCACTACTGAGAATGCTTGCCCTCGGCAACAAAGAAGTCGAGCAAGGAAAATTCCGCGATGCGGAAGATGTGTTTGCCGAACTGGATAAGCGTATTGCCGAGGATGACTCAAGACCGCACGACACTTTTGATTGGGAAGCCATCAAAAAAGAAGCTCAAGCACGCTGGCAGCAATAACACACTACGCAACGAAGAAACTGGGGGCTGGTCGCATTTGTTGACGCCTCGCAAAAATCCTCCGCCTTATCCCCCAAAGACCCTATCGCCCGTACCCATTTTTATCGTCAATCCGGAGGCATACAATGAACCGCAAGGATGCGGCGATGTCTGCCTATCCTTGTCGTTCACTATGTGAAGGAGACGATCATGAACACTGTAGATATGATGATCCATGTGCATCCGGAACTGGATGCGCGGATGAGAACGGATTTGGAAAGACAGCTGATGGGGCGTGTGGGCGTTGATTGTGCGGAGTTCGAACACAAGCCGCACCCGCATTCGATAATGGTGAAATACGACCCGGATGCGATTGAGGGGATGACTATCCTGCAGATGGTACGCAAGGTCGACCCGGTCGCATCGAGAGTGGGGTTGTAGCTCCCCCTACCGGCATTCGAAGGTCTAACTTTCCAATAGTGTTTGGTATCAAATGAAGCCCGCTCATGCGGGCTTCACTGCTTTCAGCGTGTGCCGCGCGAGCTAAAGGGGCCAAGCCACGGTTTCCTACGCAACCTATAATTCAACTCTCTGACACTACCCACTTTGCGAGCCGCTTCCGCACATTCACCAAACGCTCTTCACTGATCGCTCCAATGCTACCCAGTAACAGCGAACCATCCAGCACAGCTAAGCGCGAAAGGCGCAGTACGCTCGGCACTTTTAGTCCCGAGTTAGTGAAATCGGCATCGGAAGGTGTAATTGCCACATCAAGATCAGTTTCTGCCTGCTGCACTTGCGAGGACACCATGCAGACCAGCCAATCATCAAATTTTGACGCTTGCCTCAGCATGAGCACGGGGCGCAGCTTGGCTCCTGAAAGATCGGTGTAGGGGAATGGTGTGAGGACGATCTGCCCTGCACGTTTCATTGCCAGCGTTCCTGCAGGTCTTCACGCGTGTAGATAACAGGTTCATTTTCCATGCCGCGCAATGCTTGTTGCATAGACATTTTCGAGAACTCGGCATCAGTCCATTCGGCGTGGGTGAGCGGCTTGTCTGTTGACGTGCCGCATCGCGCAGAAAGAAATTCGACGAAATCAAAAACCTCCGCTTGCTTTTCGCGCGGCAGTGCATCTAGTTTACTGATTAGTTCGGCGTAGCCCATTACACACCCCGCTTAAATTGAACGACGGAAGAAGTATAACCTGCTGAGACAAGGCTTGCTATTGCCTGACTTTGCTTGCTCTTCCGTCCGCCCGCGTGTAGCTTGCCACCTCTTCAACGATCATGGTTTTGTGAAATGAGCACCGCTACCCTGCCCGACCCGGCAATCGACACCGCCGAAAAACATGTGCGCGACATTCTGACGCTCGCCTTCGAGCATGATTCCTCGCATGCCGCGCTGGTGGTATGGGACGGGCAATGCGCGCTCTCTGTTGCACTGGCGGCGGCCTATCGGCGTTGCCTGCCCGAGGCGACTTTCATCGACTTTGATGCGGTTGCGCCGGAGACGATTCGCGCCGCATTTGAACAGCTCGCGCCTTCCGATCTGGTGGTGTTGATTCAAACCAGCAGTTTCAGACTGGATGCGTTCCGCTTGCGCGTGGAGCTGTTTAAACGCTCGCTCAAGGTGATCGAACATCCGCATCTGGGGCGCATGCCCGGTGCGGAGGCGCTGCTCTACATCGACGCGCTGGCTTATGACCCAACGTATGTGCGCCGCGTGGGCAACGCGCTGAAGACGCACATCGACAGCGCGGCCACGGGGGTGCTCGACAGCGGCGGCGAGCAGTTGGTTTTTTCATCCGGCTTTGAACCTGCCAAGTTGAACATCGGCGATTACCGCGCGATGAGAAATGTGGGCGGCCAGTTTCCTATCGGCGAGGTGTTTACCGAGTCGCTGGATCTGGAGGCGGTGAACGGGCGCGTGCGCATTTATGTTTTCGGCGACACTAAATTCATGGTCAACCGGCCCGCGCAGCCGATCACGCTGGTGGTCAGCCGGGGCCGCGTCACCGGGGTTATCGATTCCACGCCCGAGTTCGACAAGGTGCTCGCGCAGATTCGCGCAGACGAGGGCGAAATCTGGTTGCGCGAGGTGGGCTTCGGGCTGAACCGGACGTTCACGCGCGACATTCTGGTCAGCGACATCGGCACGTATGAACGCATGTGCGGCGTGCATTTGTCGCTCGGCATGAAACACGGTAGCTATGAGAAGCCCCAGATCAAACGCTCCGCTTCGAGATACCACGTGGATGTTTTTGCCGTCACGGAATTGCTTACGCTGGGCGATACGGTGGTGTATCGCGACGAGGCATGGCAGGTATAAATACGTCCTCGATCAATCGCTCGTGGTGTTCAGTCGCACAACCCGCAGCGCGATCTACACCGTCCCATCGCCCCATTGCTGCTAGACTCCGGCGCTTATGGACATCGCTCAGATTTCCAAACAGCTTGAGGACACCGGCTACATCGTTCTGGCTAAGCCGCTGGTAGATAAGCTATTGGCAGATTTATTCACGCGCTGCCACGATGACGACCCCGCCAGGTTTCATGCCGCACAGATTGGAAGAGGCGCGGCCAAAATAAAGGTAGATTCGATACGCGGCGATGTCATCGATTGGCTAGATACTGGCAACAGCACCGATCAGGCTTATCTGGCCTGCATGGAGGAGTTGCGCCTGGGGCTGAATGCGGCGCTTTTTCTGGGCCTGTTCGATTACGAGTGCCACTATGCGATCTATGGCAAAGGCGATGGCTATGCAAAACATTCCGATGTGTTGCAAGGCAAGAAGAACCGGATTCTGACCACGGTGCTGTATTTGAATGAAGACTGGCATGCCTGCGATGGCGGTGAGTTGCTGGTGTTTGAGCCGACGGGTGCTGCTGTCATCGCAACGGTGAACCCGACCTTCGGCACGATGATTATTTTCTTAAGCGAATCTTTTCCGCACGAGGTTCTCGTCTCCCATGCCACCCGGCGCAGCATCGCGGGATGGTTTCGCGTCAGCGGCAGCTACTCCTGAGCACCCGGTTGTAGCTTGCATTGCCAACCGGATCGGGAGAGTCCTGCCCGTCTCATTGACACGCAGGATAGTTGAACAATCTAGTCTGGCATACGGGTCTGGCATATTTTTTTCGGGAAAAAAATATGCTAAATTTTAGCCGGGCTGAATTTTTCACCCGTTGATCTATCGAACTGGAGGAGACCTGAATGAACAGCATTTTAACTACCATACTTACCGTTATCGGAATCGCCGCAGTCATAGGCATCATCGTGGCAACCATTACCGAGAAAATGCGCAACAACTAACGCCTGCGGGCTTGGCTCCAACAGGACCAAGCCCGCCATCTGCACCAATTCCCTGCTCTCCACTTCAGTTTTCAAACACCCTCAAAACCGCATCGCCAGATGTTTGCGCGCGACTGTTCTTTCCTTTCGCGAACATAGCTCGTTCCTACGCGGGATTCCGACAAATAGACAGTCTTGAGTTGGAACAAAAAACGGGAATGTTAGTCGGTTTTCCCCAGAGCGGAGATGCTTGAAATCTTGCCGAGCACATCGGTTAACTCCATTGCTTTTGCTTGCCACACTTGCAGGTCTTTTACCTTGGCTTCCAGCGCAGGCAACTCTTTGAGTTTTGCTTCCAACGCGGCAAGTTCTTTGGTTTTGGATTCCAGCACAGCCGCCTTCTTTTCCATCTCTGCTGCTTTTGTTTGCTCTTGCTTGAGATTTTCCCGCAGTTGCTCGATCATCTTTACGTGTTCGAGCGATTTTCTTTTTTCATCTTCAAGCAGGGCACTTTTCTTTGCAAGTTCATTCGCATCCGATGCGGAAAATTCTCTTATTCTGGCTTCCAGCTCCGCCATCTTCTTTGCCATCGCAGCCGATTTTTCCTGCTCCTGCATGAGGCTCCCTCTTAGCTGCTCGATCGTATTCGAATGTTCGCGCGAACTTTTCAGCTCCTCTTCCAGCCGGAAATTTTTCTTGGCGAGCTCCAGCGTTATATTCTGATCTTCCGTCAGATTGCCCAGCGGGGCATCGCTCTTTGCGTCGTCTGAAAATGCGCGAATTTTTACTGTCTTATCCATAATGTTCATTCCCGTAATTTCAGGTTTTCAGCACAACACTTACTCTTATTAAACGCGGTCGCAATGGTCACACGAAGCGGCAGAGATCAGCCTGCCTGCTCCGGTGCATAGACCGTGGTGCGGTTGCGACCTTGCTGCTTGGAGAGATAGAGCGCGGCGTCGGCGTTGCCGATCGTTGCCAGCCAATCCGCCCCCACCTGGCAGCCTGCGATGCCGATGGAGATGGTGGTGCCTCCCACGCTCTCGTCCTTGTCCAAACGACGAATCTTGGCTTTTTCGATGACCTGCCGGATATGTTCGGCGACCGCATAGGCACCCTTTGGCGGCGTGTCCGGCAGGATTACGGCGAACTCTTCGCCACCCAGACGGGCGACCGAGTCCTGCCCTTTTACCTGCGCCTTTAACACTTCGGCGACGACGCGGATGACCTTGTCGCCGAACAGATGGCCATAGCCGTCGTTTATTTTCTTGAAGAAATCGATATCCACCATGAGGAAGCTGATGTACTTGCCCTGCATTTCAGGATTGGCGAAAAGGTTGCGCATCTGCGTTTCCAAGCCGCGCCGGTTGAATATCCCGGTTAGCGGATCATTCAGCGCCTCGCTGCGCGCATTCAGCAACTCCTCTTGCAGCCTCCCGACTTCGCTCTTGCTTTCGTGCAGCTTGCCCTGCAGCGACTCAACGGAGGAACGCATGGTTTTCGTGTCCTGCGCGATCTCGCCGACAAGGCTCTTCAGCATATCGCTATCCATTTCCTGTGCCAGCTTTTCGCCGTGCTTCAGCAACCCTTCGTTAAATTTCCCCGCTTCGTCGCCCGTCACTTCTGTCAACCGCGTTAGATTGAGCAGCACCTTTTGCATATTCTGCTTGAAGGCCTGTTCCGCATCGAGATTGCCGTCAGCGATGTGGCGCTGATACAGCTCGTATACTGCTTCGTCGGTGAGCAGCTGTCCATCGGCGAGCAATTCGTTCAACGATTTGTTCAGAGGGGGATTGATGCCGGTGATGTACTCGTACCACACAGTATAGGTGGTGGGATTGAAGGCGGCCGGATGGGCTGCCATCTTTTGCAGCAACAGCCTGAGAATTTCGGCGCTGGCAGCCTTATCTTGCTTATACCTGTTTTTCATTCGGCAACCGCCAAGGGGGAAAACTTTTCGATGCATACCGCCTCCAATGCGCCCCGCAATATAGTATCCGGAGGCACTGCGGGTGTCGCCGCCGATAATTTCGCGGGCGGCGAATACATGTTAATGATGATGGCCGCCTTCGCCATGCACGTGACCGTGATCCAGCTCCTCCTGGGTGGCGGCACGCACGCCGGTGATGACGCCTTCGAATTTGATGGTCTTGCCCGCAAGCGGATGATTGCCGTCGACAGTGACTTCCTTGTCCGTTACTTCGACGACTGTGTAAAGCATAAAGTCGTCATCTTCATCGTCTTCCGACCCGCCTTCGAATTGCATGCCTACCGCGACATCCTTGGGGAACATTTCGCGCGGCTCGGCACGCACGAGATCGTGTTCGTATTCGCCGAATGCGTCATCCGGTTCCATGGTGACGGAAAATTTGTCGCCGACATTTTTGCCATGCACCTCTTCTTCCACTGCGGGAAAAATGCCGTCGTAGCCGCCGTGAACATAGCTGATGGGATCGTCCGCTTTTTCAAGTATTGCCCCCTCGTTCACATCAGTCAGTTCGTAACGCAGTGAGACAACGGTGTCTTTGGCGACTTTCATTTCATTTCCTTTATTAAATTAAGTACTTCATCCGGATGCTTGTGCGCATGCACTCCGTATAGGACGTGACGCAACTTGCCCTGCTTATCTATCACAAAAGTGGATCGCTGAATGGCGATCGTTTTATGCCCGTCTACTTCTTCTTTTCCGTAGAGTACGCCGTATTTTTTACATACTCGCGACTCGGTGTCGGCAAGCAGCAAAACCGACAAACCGTATTTGTCGCGGAAAGCACCGTGGCTGATACAGTCGTCACGGCTGATGCCGATCACAACCGTGTCATATTCAGCGAAGTCTTCTTCGTGGTCGCTGAATTCGGTGGCTTCCATTGTGCAGCCGGGGGTGTCGTCCTTGGGGTAGAAATACAGCACGACATTTTTCTTACCCTGCAATGAGGAGAGCTTGAACATTTCCATGTCAGCATCAGCCAACTCGAAATGCGGCGCATCCATTCCAACATGTAAGTGCATGGTGTGATCCCCCTAAACAGCATTCTAACTGAGATTTATTTTGTGCCAAATTTATTTTGCGGGGATTTTTACAAGGCTATAATCGCCGCATGAAAAATAAACTTACCCTGCTCGGCGGGCTGACTATTGATGAGTTTCTGCGCGATTATTGGCAGAAGAAACCGCTGCTTATTCGCCAGGCCGTTCCCGGCTTCAAAGGCTTGCTCGACCGGCAACAACTCATCGAATTGTCTTGTCTGGAGGATGCGCAAGCACGTCTGATCAAGCAATCGCGCGGCAGCTGGCAATTGGCGCACGGCCCTTTCGACCCGGACGATATGGCTAAATTGCGCGGCAAGTGGACAGTATTGGTGCAGGGGGTGAATCACGTCCTGCCGGAAGCGACGGAGTTGCTGCAACGCTTCAATTTCATCCCGCATGCGCGCTTGGACGATCTGATGGTGAGCTACGCCCCCAAGGGCGGCGGCGTGGGGCCGCATTTCGATCCCTATGATGTATTTTTGTTGCAGGGCTTGGGGCATCGCCGCTGGCAGATTTCGACACAAGAGGATCGCAGCCTCATCCCCGGAGCACCATTGCGCATCTTGCAGAAATTCGACGTGGAACAGGAGTGGGTACTGGAAGCGGGCGACATGCTGTATCTGCCGCCGCAATGCGGACACAACGGCATCGCCGAAGATGATTGCATGACGTACTCCATCGGCTTCCGCACGCCCGCGTATCAAGAGTTGGCCGAACAGTTTCTGGTGTATCTGCAAGACCGCATCCGTGTGGATGGCGCGTATGCCGACCCCGACCTGAAAGCACAGGCACACCCCTCCGAGATCAGTGCGGACATGTTGCGGCAAGTTGCACAGACCATTCGCAAAGTGCAGTGGGACGATGAGGATGTGGCCAATTTTCTGGGCAGTTATTTGAGCGAACCCAAGCCGCACATTTTTTTTGATGCGCCGGCCAAGCCGCTACCGCTTGCGAGATTCGAACAGGCACTGCAAACACGCGGCGTCGCACTCGATCTCAAGACACAGATGCTGTGCCACGGCAGCACCGTATTCATCAATGGCGACTCCTACCCGGTCGGCAAAGGAAGTTATCGTGCCTTGCGCGAATTGGCCGATACGCGCCAGTTGCGTGCCGCAAGCAAGTTGACGAGCGAAGCGCTGGAACTGCTTTACGAGTTCTATCTGGATGGATACGTTGAATTGGTCTCAAGCAAGCGGAGGTAACTTCATGAGCGAAGGCGAACTGCAGCACACCGCAATCAATGGCGTCACCGATTACGTCGCTGCACTGGATGAGTTGTGCGGGTTGGCGCAGCGCTCACTGTTCATTTTCGAAAATGATTTCGACAGCCTCGGTTTTAATTCCGAAGCACGCTACAACACGCTACGACGCTTCCTGCTCTCCAGCCCGAATGCGCATCTGCATCTGCTGGCACACGACACGCAACCGCTCGTGCGCTTCTGCCCGCGCATGATGATGTTGCTGCGCCAATTCAGCAACAGCATGCACATTTATCAGACACCTGTTAATCTGCGCCAGCTGTCGGAACCCTTCTCTGTGGCGGATGAATTACATTTTGTGCGGCGCTTTCACTTCGATGATGCACGCGGTGTGTTTGCCAAAAACGATCCAGAAGGCGCACGTCTGCTGAAGTCGCGTTTTGAAGAGATGTGGGCAAGTTCGCATCCCGGCGCCTCTGCCAGCACTTTAGGGCTATAAGCTGGTTTTATATAAGCCGCTAACCCCCTAATATCCCAGTACAAAGCTCTAGCTTTTTTCAAAAATGTTGGTAGAATGCCGCGTCCTTGCAACGGCAGCCATGTCGCGGCATGGCCTCCATAGACTTTTATCAACCTGACTACTTAAGGAAATACAATGAAATACTCTGCACTCGTTGCTGCTCTGTTGGCTCTGTCTCTCTCTGCTTGCGGCGAAAAAGCTGCTGCTCCTGCTGCTGAAGTTGCTGCTCCAGCTGCTGCTGTTGCCGCTCCTGCTGCTGAAGTTGCTGCTCCAGCTGCTGCTGCTGCTCCTGCTGCTCCAGCTGCTGCTGCCGCTCCTGCTGCTGAGCCAGCAAAGCACTAAGCTGAATTTCAGCTCGTAAAAAAAGCCGACGCAAGTCGGCTTTTTTTATTGTTTCAAGATTTCCTTACACGATCTCGCACCAGGGCGATCCTTCGTCTTGCGTCGCAACGATGATCCGCCCCTCCTCGCAGCCTAGTGCGGCGCTTAATGCGTTTACTGCCAACGCCCGGGTATTATTTTTATAGCTCAGATGGGCCACCACGACATGCTGTAATTTGCTGGCATCCAAACGCTCCAATAAAGCTGCAGCATCCTGATTGTTGAGATGCCCGAAACGCCCGCCGACTCGCTGTTTCAAGCTATAGGGGTAGTCACCGTTCGCCAGCAGACCGGTGTCGTGATTGCACTCCAGCACCAGCGCAGCGCATCCGCTCAAGGTCGCTTCGATATGCGGTGTCGAGCAACCCGCATCAGTCAGCACCCCCAGACGTTTCACGCCATCGCTGAAAACATATTGCACCGGCTCGCTCGCGTCGTGCGGCACAGGATAGGGTTGCACCTGCACCTCCCCGACAGCGAATCGAAGATGCGGATTGATCTCGGTAACAGAGGAGAGGTCGGCGAATGCACCATTCTGCGAACGCAGTGTGCCGTGTGTAAGGAAGACAGGAAGAGAGAACTTGCGCGCCATGCGCGCCACACCACCGATGTGGTCGCCATGCTCGTGCGTGACCACGATGCCGCACAACTGCTCCGGCACGAGACCGAGACGCGCCAAACGTGCCACGGTCTCGCTCAACGAGAAGCCGCAATCCATCAATACCCGCGACTGTCCGACTTCTACGACGAGCGCATTGCCCTCACTGCCGCTGCCTAGTAACGCAAAGCGCATCCGTAGATAAGCTTATTTTTCGATGTTCTGATACAAGACTTCGGCAATGCGTGAACTCTCTTTATCGCTCTCGCCATCGGCATTGCGCACGGAGACTTCACAGATCGCGCCGCTTGCGCGCACCGTCACTTGATAGCCGCCGATTTTCTTGCCCTTCGCGGCAACTGTTGCGCGCAGCAAATAAACACCGTTGACCCGATCCTTATCTTCAACCGCGATACGCCCTTTATCCAAAGCCAGACCCACCTTGCGCCAGCTCTTGTCGAATGGCTCGTTGATCTGAATGACTGTGCCGCCTGCAACCTCTTTCAATTGCACATTGACCGTGGCAGCAAGCGCACTCGCCGGCAGCGCCGCAGCGGCTGGCGCTGCGCCCGTATCGCCACCCAAGCGGGCCATCAACATTTGCAGCACGGCGGCCTCGATCTCGGGATCATTCGCACGAGGCAGCCACTTGCTGTTTTTTTGGCCGGGAACCTGCACTTCTTCCATGACCTGCCGGCTCACATAGATCTCAGTGTCAGCACCACCCTTAGTACGCTCAAGCCGGATCACATACTGGTCGCGCTGCCCTGCGGGCTTGAGCGTATCCAGCACCTTTCCATTGCCGAGCACGCCGCGCATGAAATGCTGCGGAACATTGCCGCGATTCTCCTGCCAATCCGTTTCCATTACGCCTGCCTGGGGATTGTCCACCTGTATATGGAAGCCCATCTCCAGCCAGAATGCCTTGACCGCAGGCCAAACATTTTCGGCCTTATCACTCACCACCAGCCAGCGCTGCGCGTCTTTGCGCTCCATGCGAACATTCTTCAACTCGGGCAACACAGCGCCTTTGACAGGTTGCGCGGAAACACCTTTGGAATAGTCCGAATAGTTCGCCACCAATGCGCCATCCCCGCCCGGAATGGCATATTGTTCATTCGCTGCGGGCGTGGTCAGATCGGGCGGCACTTCCAATGCAGGCACGCTGGAGGCGGCCACTTTATAGTCGATACGTTTTTTGTCGAAACCACAAGATGCAAGCGCCGATACAGCCAAAACCAGTATTGCGATATTTCGGATTTTCATGCCATTCCTTACTTAAATTATTCCGGCTTGGCGCATTGCCGCTTCCACCAGCGGCTGGGCAGCGGCGGAGAGGGGCGTGAGCGGCAAGCGCAAATTATTTTTCATCTTGCCCATACGCGCCACCGCCCATTTCACCGGGATCGGATTGGCTTCAACGAACAAGTGACGATGCAAACCCAATAGACGGAAGTTGATTTCGCGGGCTTTGGCGACTTCGCCGTTCAATGCCGCAACGCACATCTCGTGCATCAACTTCGGCGCCACGTTGGCGGTAACCGAGATGGTGCCGTGCGCGCCCAACAACATCAAAGCCAAAGTGCTTGCGTCGTCGCCGCTATAAATGGCGAAATCTTTGGGGGCGCGTTGCAGCAGATCGCTGCCGCGCTCGATGCCGCCGGTCGCATCCTTGATGCCGACGATGTTGGGTATCTGTGCCAGACGCAGCACAGTGTCGTTGCCCATGTCAGCACCGGTGCGCCCCGGCACGTTGTAGAGAATGTGCGGCATATCCACCGCTTCGGCGATGGCCTTGAAATGCAGATACAGGCCTTCCTGCGTCGGCTTGTTGTAGTACGGCACGACGGTCAGCGAAGCTTCGGCTCCCGCCTTTTTCGAGAAGGCGGCAAGTTCGATCGCCTCCTTGGTCGAGTTCGCACCGGTTCCGGCGATGATGGGAATGCGCTTAGCCGCATGCTCCACCGCCACCTGAATCAACTGTTCATGCTCCTCCAGATCGACGGTCGGGGATTCGCCGGTGGTGCCCACCACCACGATGGCATCCGTTCCCTGCGTTATATGAAAGTCGATCAAAGAGCGAAACGCATCCCAATCAAGACTGCCGTCTTCATGCATGGGAGTGACTATCGCAACGATACTGCCTGTAATCATGGTCTTCGCCGATTTAACGAAAGCGCGCATTCTACCGCAAGACACCATCAGCCCAAAAGCATTCCATTGCACGAGAGGCATGTTCTTTGTTGAACCGGCTTTACGCGCAAATAGTAATCGCCAACAAGCCGCCTCCTACGATGGGAATCGTGGCTAACGCACTATCGGAACAGCTCCAACAAAAACCCTCACCAATTGCGCCGATCCGTCAATATCTCAATGGCTAAGCTGCTGGATGCTGGGGGGGGGGTGAGTTGAGGAGCATGGGCGGGAAACATGCCCATGCCGTACAGCAGAATAAAACTGATATGGCGCATCATTGTTGATCCTTCAATCGTAGTTACAAAGCGACCTAACCCAATGCTATTCACTTAACCGTTCGTGGTGAGCTTGTCGAACCACCAGCCACTTACGCAAAACCCTTCAACTTCGCTTGGGCGAACTGCATTACGATATAACCGCTAATCTGCTCCTCCTCTGGCAAGTGGGAGGCTGGAAGGGGGCGTCTGACCGACATTTACTTTTGAGTAAGGATGCGCTCTCCAATTGTTATTTCCAACGATACCCGACGCTGACGCGCGTCCCAATCAACTTAACATCCGCGCCCACATAACCAATATTTGCCGTGTCGACTTGACCCATCAAAAACCACTTGCTTTTTGATGGCTCCCATCCTACGACCAACCCCCTACCCATCCCCTCACCAACGGTATCTGTTTGTGTGTTCGTACTGACATTAATGTTGGAAAGAAATTCAGCGTAACTACCGACATGTCCGCCAACAAAAAAATCACCCATCCAGTATCTAAGCTGCAAACCCAAAATGCCATGTCCCGCACTATTGGGCGGCTGTGCACCGCTAAAAATTGTTCCTGCCTGCAAGGTGCTGTTAAGCGACTCACCGGCCGAAATCATAAAAATCGGGCTAATCGAAAAGCTATCGGACAAGGCGAACTGGTAATCCATGCCGATGCTTACACCGGAGCTGCTATATGAATACGCAGCCCCTGCCGGTGTCGTCGTCCCGTTCATGCTGCTGTTCGCCATGCCAATATTTAATCCAAATCCGCTCTCCGGTGCGGCAAGCGCATTGCCCGTAGTTATTGCCAACAGCATCAGTACCTTCAAAGAAGTATTTATTTTTTGCATGCTCCTCACTCTCCAAATAAGTTGTGGTTATTTCTTTGCACCACAAAAATGCCGCTTAACCTTAGAGATACCACCTGAAACCGAGCTCCACCGCGTCATATATAACTTAACGTCATTTATTCACAATACAAAGTCTGATGCCATTAGCTACCTAGCTAATGGCATCGCTGATAAAAACTCTGCGGGAGCGGATTAAGCTCAGGCTTTCCACGCTTCAACAGCCAGTGCCGTGAATGTTTCAATGTCCAAGGTCAATCCGCATAAACGAGCCGAAGCCGGTGATGGCTATATTCATGACGCGCTCACACGTTAAAGCCAGTGACACAAGGGCGATTTCTACCGTATCATCCGCCCGCCCAATGCGATGAGCCCGCCCTGATCATGCAAAACGACCAACCCGCAGAACAACAGAATAACCGGCAGACCATACTTAACCTGTTGCAGAAGCACCAGCTGGTAGAGGGCATGGTGCGCAAGCAGGATATGCCCCACCACGATCTGGTTGAGACGCTGGTGCGCAAGCAGAATCTGGCCAAACTGAAACAAGTCTTGAACGAATCCGACCCGGCTGATGTTACCCAGCTATTGGGCGAACTCTCACCCGATGAACAGATTTTTATATGGGATCAACTCAGTGAAAATCGCAAGGAGTTGATCTTGCGCGATGTGCCGATATCGGTACTGAACGCGCTGGGAAAGCGCGAGTTCAAGAACGAAAGATCCAGTATCAAAGCATTCGGCCTGCATGAGGGGCGT
>JBAZYW010000037.1:0-14236 GCA_041659125.1 Gallionellaceae bacterium
CCGCGATGCAGGTGTCGATATCGACGCTGGCGACCAACTGGTCGAGAACATCAAACCCTTTGCCAAGCGCACCATGCGCCCCGAAGTCCTGTCCGGCATCGGCGGTTTCGGCGGTCTGGTCGAGATCTCCAAGAAGTACAAAGATCCCGTGCTGGTGTCCGGCACCGACGGCGTGGGCACCAAGCTCAAGCTCGCGTTTGAACTGAATCGCCACGACACCGTCGGCATCGACTTGGTCGCCATGAGCGTGAACGACATTCTGGTGCAGGGTGCCGAGCCGCTGTTCTTCCTCGACTACTTCGCCTGCGGCAAACTCGACGTACCCGCCGCCACCGAAGTGATCAAAGGTATCGCTTACGGCTGCGAACAATCCGGTTGCGCGCTGATCGGCGGCGAAACCGCCGAGATGCCGGGCATGTATCCGGTGGGTGAATACGACCTCGCGGGCTTTGCCGTGGGCGTGGTGGAAAAATCCAAGATCATCACCGGCGAGCACATCAAAGCCGGCGACGTGGTGCTGGGACTCGCCTCCAACGGCGCGCACTCCAACGGCTATTCGCTGGTGCGCAAGATCATCGAGCGCTCGCATCCCGACCTGAACGCCAAGTTCGACGGCGAACGCTCGCTGGCCGACTGCATCATGGCACCCACGCGCCTGTACGTGAAACCGCTGCTGGCGCTGATGCAAAGCATCACCGTCAAAGGCATGGCACACATCACCGGCGGCGGCATCACCGAAAACGTGCCGCGCGTGTTGCCGTCCAATGTCGTGGCCGACATCGACAGCAAGACCTGGCAAATGCCAAAGCTGTTCCACTGGCTGCAAGAAGGCGGCAACGTCGAGGCGCAGGAAATGTTCCGCACCTTTAACTGCGGCATCGGCATGGTGGTCATCGTTGCAAAAGAAGATTCAGATGCGGCGGTCAAACAGCTGCAAGCGGCAGGCGAAACCGTGTCGCGCATCGGCGTCATCCGCGCACGCAACGGCGACGAACATCAGACACAAGTTAAGTAAAACCAACCTATCCGCAGATTACGCAGATTTAACGGCAAAACCTCATTGAGGCATATGAGTATAAATACCGTTTTAGATTTTAATCTGCGTCAATCTGCGTAATCTGCGGACAAATAGTTTTCGGATACTCAATGAAAAAAGTCGTCATCCTCATCTCCGGTCGCGGCAGCAATATGCAAGCATTGCTGGAAGCGAAATTGCCCTGCGAGATCGTCGCCGTCATCAGCAATCGCGCCGATGCCACAGGTCTGGAAATCGCCAAGGCGCATGGCATTGCCACCGCCGTGGTGTCGCACCGCGAACATGCCGACCGTGCCGCTTTCGATATGGCGCTGGCTCAGGTAATCGACGGTTTTCAGGCTGAACTCGTCGTGCTAGCGGGATTCATGCGCATCCTCACCACGCCCTTCGTCGAACGTTATCGCGGCAAACTGGTCAACATCCATCCTTCGCTGCTGCCGTCTTATACGGGGATCGACACCCATGAGCGCGCGCTGCAGGACGGCGTAAAAATCCACGGTTGCACGGTGCATTTCGTCACACCCACGCTGGATGGCGGCCCCATCATCATCCAAGCCGCCGTACCGGTATTGCACGACGACACGGCGGCTTCTTTGTCCGCACGCGTCCTGCATGAAGAGCACCGCATCTACCCGCAAGCTTTGCGCTGGCTGTGCCGCGAGCAAGTATGGCTGAACGCCGAAGGACGTGTCGCGAGCAACCGTCTGGAACAGCCGGGGACAGCTCTAGTTTCGCCAGGCTTGAGTTAAGATCGTCTTTCACTACATGTGATCCGCGCCGCCTTAACCAACCGTGATCAAATCCCTCTCCACTCCAACCCGACGCATCGCTTTGGCCGCAGCGCTATCGGTATTGCTGCATGGGTTGGTCATGTGGTTGCCCGAAGTGCATCTGCCGGAACATGAACTAAAGTTGCCGCCGCTTATCGCCAAACTGGAACCCTTGCCCAAGCTGAGCGCGAAGATCGCACACCCGAAACCAAAGCCTAAGGTGCGCCCCAAACCACAGCCCGAGGCAGTGGTTCAATCCATACCCGATCTCCCCATTGCACAAAGCGCACCTGTGCCCGCCAGCGCGCCACTCGCTGCCAGCGCCCCGGCAGAGGCAGAACCTTCACCTCCCGCCCCTGTCATAGTGGAAGTCGTGCCGCCTGAGCCGCAACGCCCCCCCTTACCCAAACACGCGCGACTCCGCTTTAACGTCTATCAGGGGCAGGAAAACTTCAAGGTCGGAGAATCGGTTCATACCTTGGACATAGAAGACGGTTACTACACGCTCAAGGCCAGCGTGCAAACGACCGGACTGGCTAGTCTGGTAAAAAGCTATCGCATGGTACAAACCAGCGGAGGAGAAGCCACGCAACACACGCTGAAGCCGGAAGTTTTTACCGAAGAGATTACCGATAGCAGCGGCAAAAAAACCAATCGCACGGACTTCGACTGGGCGAATAAAAAAATCCGCTTCTCCAACGGCAATGAAGCGCCACTACCCGCGCAGGCGCAAGACATCTTGAGCATCCTCTATCAATTTCCCCCTATGCCGCATCAGGTGGAAATCGTTTCCATCCATATCGGCACCGGGAAAAGATTCGAGGAATATAAATTTGAAATCGCTTTTGAGGAAAAGCTCAAAACCGCGATGGGAACACTGCAAACGGTACATTTCCGCAAAATGCATGGCGCAAACCAAGAAGGTCTTGAAATCTGGTTCGCCCAGGAATACCGCCTGCTGCCCGTCAAGATGCGCCATATAGACCGGGCGGGCAAGATATCCGCAGAGGCCATCATCACCGACATCCGCGTGTCGGACGAATAAGTGCCCGTCCATCTGTTAAACTGCTGCCCCAGAAATCAGTCGTTAGTTTCTAGCCATTAGTCGTTAGTTGGCTTTGTCCGCTGCACGGGTTTAGATTTAACTAACGTCCAACAACTCCCTACAAGGCTTCACCATGCTCATCACCGAATACCGTCTCGACCTCGTCGTCCAAGCGCTGCGCGCTATCCTGCCGCTGGAGCACCCTGCGGATACCTCGCTGCGCTATTTTTTCCAAGCCGAGCGCGTCGGCTCGAACGAGCGCGCGCTGATTGCCGAAACCGTGTTCGGCGTGCTGCGCCATCGCCTGTTTCTGGAACACGCCTGCACCACTCCCGCGATAGCCGCCAACAAACCCACACCGCGCCGCATGGCCCTGGCCTTCTGGGTGCGCTTCGACGGCTACAACGTGCGCGAACTTGCACCCGTGCTGAAAGCCACCGAAGCCGAATGGCTGGGTCAGGTCAAAGGCATCAAGCTCGATGACTTGCCGCTGTCGATTCAGGCCGAACTGCCGGACTGGATCATTGAAAAATTGCGCGCACAGCGCGGCGATCACGAGATCCTTGCGCTGGGCCAATCCATGCAAGCCTCCGCCACGCTGGACTTGCGCGTGAACAGTCTGAAAGCCAACCGCGACGAATTGCTGCAGGGCCTCAGTGCAGAAGGCGTGCAAGCCGTCGCCACGCCCTACTCGCCTCTGGGCATTCGTGTCACCGGCAAGCCCGCGCTCAACAAGAGCCCGCTGTTTCTCGGCGGACGCTTCGAAGTACAGGACGAGGGCAGCCAACTGTTGGGCTTTATGCTCGCCCCTAAACGCAACGATATGGTGGTGGACTTCTGCGCGGGCGCAGGCGGCAAAACGCTCATGCTCGGCGCGATGATGAACTCACAAGGCCGCCTGTATGCGTGGGACGTGTCGGAAAAGCGTCTTGCCAATCTGAAGCCGCGCCTGGCGCGCTCCGGTTTGAGCAACGTGCAACCGCAACTCATCGCGCACGAGAACGACAGCAAGATCAAACGCCTCGCGGGTAAGATCGACCGCGTGCTGGTCGATGCACCGTGCAGCGGGCTCGGCACGCTGCGCCGCAATCCCGATTTAAAATTCCGCCAGTCAGAACAAAGCGTGGCCGAACTCACCCAAAAACAAGCGTCTATTCTCGCGGCCGCCAGCAAGCTGCTCAAAGTAGGCGGTCGTTTGGTGTACGCGACATGCAGCCTGCTGCATGAAGAGAATCAGGCCATCGTGGAAAACTTCCTCGCACAGCATCCCGAATTCTCTCTGCTCCCCGCTGGCGAAGCGCTGGCGCAACAGAAGATTTCGCTGGAAATGGGCGACTATCTGCAACTGCTGCCGCAACAACACAACACCGACGGGTTTTTTGCGGCGGTGATGGTGCGCAAAGCCGATCTCCCTGCTGAATAACGGCAATCCCATCTGTAAAGATTTTCCCTGCCCGACTGTTTTTATCGGCTAATAAGGCTTTAAGCGCGTTTTGAATTGCTGCTGTCATACTGCGGTGATAGAGTGAATGCATTCATTTGCAAGTAATCTTTAAAGGAGATTCCAAAATGACTGTATCCCGCCGCGATTTTCTCAAACAAAGTGCCCTCGCCTCTGCCGCCGCCGCGACGGTCGGCCTTCCGATTAGCGAGGCCGCTGCTGCCGCGACCAAGAGCGCCGAAGCAGGCTGGCGCTGGGATCGCGGCGTGTGCCGCTTCTGCGGAGTGGGTTGCGGCATTCAGGTCGCCACCGAAAAAGGCAAGATCGTCGCCACCAAAGCCGACCCTGATGCGCCGGTAAATCGCGGCCTAAACTGCATCAAGGGCTACTTCAACGGCAAGATACTCTACGGCAAAGACAGACTCACCCAACCGCTGCTGCGCATGAAGGACGGGCACTTCGACAAACAGGGCGAATTTGTGGCCGTTTCGTGGGAGCGCGCGTTCGACGAAATGGAGAAGCAGTTCAAACGCACCTATGCCGAACTCGGGCCGACCGGCATCGGATTCTTCGCTTCGGGACAACACACCGTGCAGGAGGGCTACGCGGCGGTCAAGCTGTTCAAGGCCGGCTTCCGCAGCAACAACCTCGACCCCAACGCGCGTCACTGCATGGCTTCAGCGGTAGCGGGATTCATGCAGACGTTCGGCATCGACGAACCGTCCGGCAACTACGACGACATTGAGCACACCGATACCATGGTGTTGTGGGGAGCCAATATGGCGGAGATGCATCCCGTGCTGTGGACTCGCGTCACCGACCGCAGAATGGGCGATCCGAATGTGCGTGTGGTCAACCTGACCACCATTAGCAATATGTCCTCCGGCATTGCCGATCTGGAAATCATCTTCAAACCGCAGACCGACCTCGCCATCATGAATTATCTCGCGCGCGAGATCGTGACCCGCGATGCGGTGAACTGGGACTTCGTCAACAAGCACTGCGCGTTTGCGGCAGGGCCGACCGACATCGGCTATGGCTTGCGCGGCTCGGACAAATTCGATTACGCCGCCGAGAAGGATGTAAACGGCAAAGAACTCACCATGCAGCTGGGTGCAGCGGAAGCAACCGCCCAAGGCAAGCAGGCCGGCGCGACGGTGAAACAAGATAACCGCGCTACGCCCGACAAACACTGGCTGATCACTTTCGAGGATTTCAAGAAAGGCGTTGAACCTTACACGCTGGATTTCGTGGCCGAGTTAGCCAAGGGCGACGCGGATGAATCTTTGGACAGCTTCAAGACCAAGCTCAAACAGCTGGCCGATCTCTACATCGAGAAATCGCGCAAGGTGGTGAGCTTCTGGACGATGGGCTTCAACCAGCACCAGCGCGGCACCTGGGTCAACGAACAGGCTTACACGATACATCTGCTACTGGGCAAACAGGCGATGCCCGGCAACGGTGCATTCTCCCTCACCGGACAACCTTCCGCCTGCGGCACGGCGCGCGAGGTGGGTACCTTCTCGCACCGCCTGCCCGCCGACATGGTGGTGAATAATCCCGCTCACCGCGCCGCTTCCGAAAATATTTGGAAACTGCCCGCCAAGACGCTCAACCCCAAGGTGGGTAGCCACTTCACCAAGTTGCTGCGCGATCTGGAAGACGGGCAGATCAAATGGGCATGGGTGCAGGTATGCAACCCGTTCCAGGATACCGCCAATGCCAACCACTGGATCAAGGCGGCGCGCGAGATGGATAACTTCATCGTGGTGTCGGATGCCTATCCCGGCATCTCCACCAAGGTGGCGGATCTGATTTTGCCGGCAGCAATGATCTTTGAAAAATGGGGCGGCTACGGCAACGCCGAACGCCGCACCCAACTGTGGCGCGAGCAAGTGTCGCCACCGGGACAGGCGCGTGCAGACATATGGCAGATCATGGAATTTTCCAAGCGCTTCAAACTCAAGGAGGTATGGGGCGAACAGAAAATTCCGGGACTCAAGGAGGAAGGTTTCGCCGACGGCAAACTACCGGATGTGCTGAGCGGCTCAAACTATTCACCGCAGGCGACACTGTACGAAGTGTTGTTCGCCACCCCGGACAACCGCAAGTTCAAATGGCCGGATGCCGTAGCCAAGAATCACGACAACCATACCGCCAAACTGTTGGGCGACCACTGGTTCCCCGAGAAAGCGCTGTTCGAGGAATACGCACAATTCGGTCGCGGACACGCGCACGATCTGGCTCCTTTCGACGTGTACTTCCGCGACGATGTGCGCGGTCTGAAGTGGCCGGTGGTGGACGGCAAAGAAACGCACTGGCGTTTCAACGAAGCCTACGATCCCTATGTCAAGAAAGGCAGCGGTTTCGATTTCTACGGGTCGGCGTTCAAATCCCTGCCGAGCGGCGATCTGAACGGCATCACCAAACCGGAAAAGACCAGTATTGCCGGCAAAGCCAAGATATTTTTCCGCCCCTACGCAGCGCCGGTGGAACAGCCGGATCAGAACTACGATATGTGGCTTTCAACCGGTCGTGTACTGGAGCACTGGCATTCCGGCACCATGACACGGCGCGTGCGTGAACTGCATTTCGCCGTGCCTGCCGCGCTGATTTACATGCACCCGGCGGATGCCAAGTTGCGCGGACTCAAGCAGGATGACATCGCCTGGATCGAGTCGCGCCGTGGCAAAATTAAAGCTGCCGTGGAAACCAAAGGACGCAACCGTCCGCCCAAGGGCATGGTGTTTGTGCCGTGGTTCGATGAGGGGGTGTTCATCAACAAAGTAACGCTGGATTCCACCTGTCCGATTTCCAAGCAGACCGATTTCAAAAAATGTGCGGTCAAGATCTACAAGGCCTGATCTGAATATTCCAGTCTAGGGAGAAATAAAATGCGCAATCACTATGTATTGGCGGTAATCAAACTCTTGGCAGGTTTGCTCTTGATGGCAGCGGGTACATCGTTTGCCGGACAACCCATGCAAGCGAACGATATGGGTTTGAGCAAAGGTAGCGTCTTCGACACACCGACACCCAAGATATATCACTATGACAATACGCCACCGGGGGAAAGCAAGGTGTTGCCTCGCGCCTATTTGGGCGCCCCCCCTCAAATCTCACATGACATCAGCGATTTTCTGCCGATCACCGCGCAAAGCAATATGTGCGTCGCCTGCCACAATCAGCCGGATCTACGGGGCAAGAAGCGTGAAAAAGGCGCCGTGGTGCCCATTCCCGCCAGCCACTATACCGACCAGCGCAAAACGCCAAACAAGGTTACCGAAAATCTGGTTGGCGCACGCTACAATTGCAACCTGTGCCACATCCCTCAAACAGATGCGGCACCTCTGGTGGAAAATACCTTCTCTCAGAAACGCAGCAAGAAATAATTAGTTTGATTTTCGCCTGGTAAATTGACGACATGCAACTCAACGTTTCAACCGATATCGCATTACGCACCCTGATTTATCTCGGACGCAAAAATGAACTGGCCACCATTCAGGAGATCGCAGATGCTTTCAACATCTCCAAGGCTCATTTGATGAAAGTCGTGATGACACTGGTTGCGAACAACTTGCTCGTCAGCGAGCGCGGTAGAAACGGAGGGGTGCGCTTGGCTCTCGCTGCCAGTGACATATCGGTAGGCGCTGTAGTGCGTCTGATGGAAAATTCCCTCGCACTGGTGGTTTGCATGAAAGACGATGCAGCAAGGGATACGTGCCCGCTACTCCCGCGATGCCGCTTGAAAGGCGTATTCATCAAGGCACAAGATGCCTTTTTCGCCACACTCGATCAAAACTCTTTAGCCGACATATTGTGATTTAGGCTCTTCCCACACCCGCGCAAGGGTTGTATTTATCCGCTACCGCTTATATCATTCTCGCAATATGAATGTATAGGCAACCCATTTGGAGAATCTTTGAATGAACAACAGCACGGCACAACTCAATATCGAACCCGATGCCCATTGGAAAACACGCACTCTCACCGAGCTGGTCGAACACTTACTCCGCCATCATCACCCCTATACCAAGAATGCACTGGAAGAACTGGCTCCGTTAATCGACAAAGTGGTACGTGTGCATGGAGACTCCCATCCCGAGTTGCACGAGTTGCACAA
Source organism: Gallionellaceae bacterium (assembly GCA_041659125.1). Taxonomy (GTDB): domain Bacteria; phylum Pseudomonadota; class Gammaproteobacteria; order Burkholderiales; family Gallionellaceae; genus PALSA-1006. The sequence goes on from JBAZYW010000037.1 coordinate 8,416, forward strand.
ACTTTTTTCCGAATTACGCGACGATATGGGCATGCATTTGATGAAGGAAGAGAACATTCTGTTTCCCTACATGCAGGCACTGGAAAGCGCATCCCCACCGGCATCCCATTTCGGCACAGTGGCCAATCCCATCCGCATGATGACGATGGAACACGAACACGACAGCATGATCCTGAACAAGATGAAAGGCGTCACCGATAATTTCACGCTTCCTCCCGATGCCTGCAACAGTTTTACGCTGCTGTACAAGGGGCTGAATGAATTAGTCAGCGACCTGTTCCAGCACATTCATCTGGAGAACGACATTGTTTTCCCCAAGGCCATCGCAACCGAAAAAACCATTCAGGTGAAAGCCTGACCATCCCCATTTCGACTTTTAGGAGAAGCCCATGTCACATGATTGCTCAACCGCACTGACTCAGGATTTACGTTATCCGTTTGATGCCCGCTGCGTTGCAAAACGTTTCCGCCACGCGGCGATCTTTGGAGCGCTGGACTCGCTTAATCCGGGCGAAACGATGGCGTTCGTCAACGACCATGATCCATTGCCCCTGCTCGCGCAACTGCAACAACTCTACGGCAATGGAATCGCCATCAACTACGTCGCGCGTGAGCCGGGCAACATCGCCATCGACTTTATGCGCACATAAAACATGAAGCCGTTCGCGTTGAGTCCTTCGATAAATTCAGGAGAGCCTTGTTGAAATACGCACCGCAGCAAGCATGATGAAACTATCATCTCACCCGCTCTGGCTAGTCGGCTTCCGCCCGTTCTTCTCGCTGGCCATGCTTGCCGGAATGAGTCTGCCGGTTCTCTGGGCATTACTCTATTCCGGTGTCATCCCTGCCCCGCTCCACACTTTCCAGATCGTGCAGTGGCATGCGCATGAGATGTTCTTCGGCTTCGGCTGGGCGGTGCTTGGCGGCTTCCTGCTCACCGCCACCAAAAACTGGGTGAAGGTGCGCGGCTACCACGGCTATGCGCTCATATTTCTGGCATCGGCCTGGCTGTTTGAAAGAGCGGGCATGTGGTTTGAAGGCACTTGGCCGCCGCTGCTGTTTTATATTTCCAACAACCTGTTCCTGATCGCTATCGTGACGATGGTGATGTGGACATTGATCAAAAATCGCAAAGCGGATTTCTATCGCGACAACTATTTTTTTCTGCTGATCCTGCCCGCCTTTCTGCTCACAAAAAACCTGCTGCTCAGCGCCGAATATTTTCAGACCGGCATGAGCATGGCTGTGGGTCTGTTTCGCGTGGCGATTCTGGTGATGCTGGAGCGCACGCTGTTCGATTTTATGAAAGGGGCATTTCAGGTAGAGATACTGCTCAACCCCTTGCTGAACAAGGCAATCAAGCTGCTTGCCGTCCTGCTGGTTTTTGCCGGACTGCTCCCCGCACAAATGAGCGGCGGCATTGCCCTACTGCTGGCCGTGTTGCTGACAGGTCGCTTGTTTTATTGGAAGCCGCAACTGGGTCTGCGCCGGCTGGATATCGGCATCATGTATCTGGGCAGCATTGCAGTCATCGCGCAATTGCTGATCGAATTTTTCAGACTCCACGGCTACTCCGCCTTGAGTGCATCCCTGTCAGTTCATGTATTCACTTTCGGCGCGATGGGGCTGATTATTCCCGCCATGCTGATCAGGATCAGCAAAGGGCACACGGGCAGGAAAGTATCCTTCGACGCTATCGACAAGCTCGCGCTGTACTTTATGATGCTGGCATTCGTGATGCGAATTATCGCGCCGCAAATATATCCTGCCAGCTACACAACTTGGATAGCGTTCGCGGCGGCGGGCTGGTTCGCCTGTTTTGCGATACTGGGCTGGCGCTACATCCCGATACTGATGCTGCCGCGCGTGGATGGGCGAGAGCATTGACATGACTGAATCACCGAAGAGGCCTGTATGAGCATAAAAAATTCTGTCCGATCATTCATGCCACACATCGCACCGACTCCGCTTTCCGAAAAAATTCGCAGCGGCCTCGCCGGTGGGATAGCCATATTCCTGCTCGCAGTGGCACTAAAATATTTACCGCATGACACCTATCCGCTGTTGATGCTCGGCTCGATGGCCGCATCCGCCGTGCTTCTATTCGCCGTTCCGCATAGTCCTCTGGCACAACCGTGGAACCTGATCGGCGGGCATCTGCTTTCCGCGCTCGCGGGTTGGTTTGCCATCCTGTTCATTCATGAGCCATTAATCGCAGCGGGTATTGCGGTCGGTGCAGCGATATTTCTGATGCACTATTTCAACTGCCTGCACCCGCCGGGCGCGGCAACCGCGCTCACACTGGTTCTCAGCAGCGCACAATTTCAAGACCATGGCTGGCAATGGGTAGCGCTCGTGGTGGTAATCAATGCCGGCATCTCACTGCTGCTGGCATTGCTGATCAACAACATGCTCCCGAACCGACAATATCCGATGCCACACACGCCGCCAGCGCCACCCAAACCCGGTCCGTTTATCGCGCTGGAACAGCGCGATCTCGAATGGGCACTCATGCAAATGCAAGGCGTGATCGATGTCAGCGAAGAAGACCTCGCCGAAATATACAAATTAGCACTGCGCCGCGCGCAGGAGCGCAGCGAAGCGGCATGAGTTACACCTCTATCAAAATCCTGCATCTCGCCAGCGTGCTGATCAGCTACAGCCTATTTTTCATGCGCGGGCTGTGGGTGCTACGCGCCTCGCACGTCATGCAGCAGCGCTGGGTGAAGATCGCACCGCACATCATCGACAGCGTGCTACTCGGCAGCGCAATCACATTGGCCGCTCTGCTCGGCATCTCGCCTTTTACCGCGCCGTGGCTGGCAGCAAAAATCATCGCATTATTACCCTACATCGTGCTCGGCTCCATCGCTCTCAAGCGCGGCAAGACAAGACAAACAAAGCTGGCCTGTTGGCTCGCGGCGCAAGCAGTGTTTTGCTACATCGCCCTCACCGCGTGGGCGCATGACCCCATGCCTTGGCGCGCACTTTGATGAAAAATTTAATCGGCGGCACACCCGCCCCCACTTTCGACGACCCGCTGGAAATGCTGCTGGCGTGTCATGGCCGCATCCAAGCCCAATGCGCCACGTTAAACAAACTGCTCGCACACTTGCCGCAACACGGGTGCGACACTCAGGCACAACAAGCGGCACGCGCCATCCTGCGCTATTTCGACACAGCCGGACGCCATCACCACGACGATGAAGAGAAAGATCTGTTCCCGCTGCTGTGCGCCAGCCCGTCCAGCGCAGCGCACGCACTGGTGGCGCGCTTGTTGGAAGAACACAAAGTGATGGATGCGGCCTGGCTGCAACTGCGCTCCTGCCTGACAGCGTTGGAGGACGGGAAATCAGCCGCGCTTGACACCGCAGCAGCCGAACATTTCATCGGCGTGTATGATCGCCACATCGCACTGGAAAATTCGCAGCTGCTGCCGCTGGCAAAACAATTGCTGACAGCGGCTCAGCTGGAAACATTGGGCAGAAGTATGGCGGCACGGCGCATGGGTTAATGTGAACACCATTGTGTAGGAGCGGACTTCTACACAAACACAGCAAATTCGCCACGCTGATGGAGAAATGATGTCTCAAGCCGGATTGCAAAATCAAAAACAGCTAATCGCAGCCCTGCTTGATCCTGCTGTTTACCCGCATCAGGCCAAAACAGTTCGTCTGATTGAAACGCACATCTCATGGGTACTGCTGGCCGGGCGCTATGCCTACAAAATAAAAAAGGCGCTTGACCTGGGTTTTCTCGATGCCACCACGCTCGAATCCCGCCACCACTATTGCGCCGAAGAGTTACGCCTCAATCGCCGCCTTGCCCCGCAACTCTATCTCGGCGTCGTAGCCATCGGCGGCAGCCACACTCATCCCGAATGGGACGCGCAACCGGCCATTGAATACGCCGTTAAAATGCGCCGCTTTGCGTCGGCAAAAACATTTGATCGCCTGATCGCTCGCGGCAAAATAAGCACGCAGCACATGAATGTGCTGGCAAACACCCTCGCGCACTTCCACACGCAACTGCCCGCAACCACTGCCGACACCGCCGACATCCACAGCGCGATCACGCAAAACTTCTCGCAGCTTTCCGGCTTATTAACTGATGATGCGGATTTAACCGCACTGTCTACCTTGCAACAGGCGAGCGAACGCGCATACAGCACATGCCAGCAACGCCTGTCAGAACGCAGCACTCGGGGCTTCGTGCGCGAATGCCACGGCGATCTCCATCTCGGCAATATCGCGCTCATCGGGAGCAAGCCCACGCCCTTCGACGGCATCGACTTCAACTCCGCGCTGCGCTGGATCGACGTGATGGATGAAGTGGCATTCCTGTTCATGGATCTGCTGCATCACCGGCACCCTGAACTGGCCTACCGTTTTCTCAACGCCTATCTGGAGCTGACGGGTGATTATGCAGGCGTCGAGTTGCTGAATTTCTATTGCGCCTATCGCGCCACGGTGCGCGCCAAGGTCAATGCGATTCGGGCAAACCAAGCTTCGATTTCACAAAAATCCAAGCGAGAAGCACTAACTGACTGCCGCAACTATCTAAACTTGGCCAACGTATGTCTGACGCCGCAACACCCCCGCCTACTCATCACGCACGGCCTGCCGGGATCAGGCAAAAGTACATTCGCGCAGGCCGCACTGGAACGCATGGGCGCGATTCGTCTGCGCTCGGATGTGGAACGCAAGCGCCTGTTCGGATTGTCTGCGCTGGAAAAAAGTCGCACCGACCAAGACATCTACAGCGCCGATGCAACGCAGCGCACCTATGCCCATCTTCTGGCTACCGCACATACCTTGCTGAGCGCAGGACATACAGTCATCGTGGATGCGGCTTTTCTAAAACATGACGAGCGTGAGATGTTCCGCAAACTTGCGGCGGAGATAGGGGCGGCTTTCGCCATTGTTTCAATGCAAGCTGATGACGCCACATTGCACGCCCGCATCCTCCAACGACAGCATGATGCTTCCGAAGCGAATCTCAACGTACTGAAAAAGCTACAGGCGGCACAAGAACCACTATCTGTACCGGAAACGCACTACACAGCAACATTTAACGATGGGACGAATTCCGAATCTGCATGGAGCACGCTGGAGAAATTGCTGCATAGCTATGCGCCCACAGATTTTCCGCGATAATGTTGTCTGTTGTACACCGCTCCCGACACCCAATGCACGCCACCGAAAAAATCATCCCAAAACGTATCGCCATCATCGGCGCAGGCCCCGCCGGCCTGATGGCAGCCGAAGTGCTCGCGCACAATGGTATGCACGTGGATGTATACGACGCCATGCCCAGCGTCGGGCGCAAATTTCTGATGGCGGGCAAAGGAGGCATGAACATCACGCACGCCGAGCCCTATGCCGATTTCCTCACGCGCTACGGTGCGCGGCGCACGCAGCTTGAACCGCTGCTAAATGCATTCACACCGTCTGATCTGCGCGAGTGGATACATGATCTGGGTATCGCCACTTTTGTGGGCTCTTCCGGCCGCGTCTTCCCTGCCGACTTGAAAGCAGCGCCGCTGCTGCGTGCGTGGCTGCATCGTCTGCGCAACGGGGGCGTGCATTTTCATGCACGTCATCGCTGGCATGGGTGGAATGAGGATAGCGCTTTGCGCTTCGCCACACCGGATGGTGAAATCAACGTAAGCACTGACGTGGCAATACTGGCATTAGGCGGTGGCAGTTGGCCGCAGCTCGGTTCGGATGGCGCGTGGGTATCGCTGTTGGCACAACGCGGTATCGACATCGCCCCGCTGCGCCCGGCCAACTGCGGTTTCGACATCGCGTGGAGCGCTCAC
>JBAZYW010000038.1:0-13907 GCA_041659125.1 Gallionellaceae bacterium
TCCCAACAAAGCCCAAGTGGTTAATTTACGCATGGCATTTCTCCTCAACTGAAATTCTGATTAAATCTGCGACAATTTCTGCAACATCTGATCCGATGTCGTGATCGCTTTGGAATTGATCTCATAAGCGCGCTGTGTCTGAATCATATTCACCAATTCTTCCACCACGTTTACGTTGGATGTTTCCACAAAGCCTTGTCCCAGCGTTCCTGTGCCGTTGGTTCCCGGCGCAGTCGTGCTAGGCGCTCCGGAAGAAGAGGTTTCCAGATACAGGTTCTGTCCATTGCTTTGTAGACCGGTGGGATTGATAAAAGTTGCCAATTGCATCTGGCCGATCTGCACGGGGGCGACGCTGCCTGCCTGGGTGATGGATACCGCACCGTCCTGGGCTATTGTCACACTGCTCGCGTTGGCGGGTATCGTCATGGCGGGTTGTATCACGTAGCCGCTGGAGGTGACCAACTGGCCTTGTCCATCGGTTTGGAAAGAACCGTCGCGCGTATATCCCGTGGTGCCATCGGGCATCAATACGGGAAAAAAGCCGCTGCCTTGGATTGCTACATCCAGCTTATTTCCCGTTTGTGCCAGGTTTCCCTGCGTGTGTATGCGCTCTGCTGCAACCGGACGCACGCCCGTGCCGATCTGCAACCCTGAGGGAATCTGGGTCTGTTGTGAAGATTGCGCGCCGGGCTGGCGAATGTTTTGATACAACAGATCTTCAAACACTGCGCGCGAGCGCTTAAAGCCGTTGGTGCTCACGTTGGCCAGATTATTGGCTACCACATCCATCTGCGTTTGCTGGGCATCAAGCCCGGTCTTGGAAATCCACAAGGAACGAATCATCTCGGTACTCCTTCATTTTGTCTGCGCTGTATGAAAATCTACAGAGCATAAAACAATTGCACTTGAGCCTATGCTACTCAAAACGGGAGAAAACAAACGGATGATGAGAGGCAGAAAAAGGGGCTTATTCGCGCTCAGAGGGCAGGTGAGATGCTGTGGCAAGCAAAACAGCCGGAAAAATTGACCGCTGGTTTACCCAAGAAAAAGCCGTGTCCACGAAAGGCACGAAATAGGATACAGCGCAGCTGATTGATTTTTTGTACTTTTTGCGGGCTAATTGTTTTTATACGGATCGTCAAGCATTGATGTTGAGCAACGAACTGGCTGATTTCGCATTGTTATCTGCGGTTTGCAGCATTTTCATCTGGGTGTCAAATTGGCGCGCCAGCGTGATCATGCTCACCATCGCTTCCACCGCATTGACGTTGCTGCTTTCCAGATTGCCCACGATCACGCTGACCTTGCCGTCCGCATCCGCCGCATTGCCGTCGCGCGTGCGAAACATCCCGTCATCGCCGCGCACCATTTGATCTTCAGCGGGGTTGGTCAGTTTGATGCGTCCCACGGTGACTACCTCTGCGGGCTTTATTCCGGTGGGTACCGTCGAGATAGTACCGTCCTTGGCGATAGTCACTTCAGTGTTCGGCGGCAAGGTGATCGGGCCGTTGTTGCCCAATACATTCAGGCCGCTGCGCGTTTGCAGAATACCGTTGGTGGTGACCTGAAAACTGCCGTTGCGCGTATATGCCTCTTTGCCATCCGCACCTTGCACCGCGATCCAGCCTTTACCATCGATGGCGATGTCCAAGTCGCGGCCGGTAGGTTCCACTGACCCCGGGGTGAAATCCGCACCGGCCGTCGAGTCGACCACGAATACGCGTGTCGGCAAACCTTCGCCGACCAAAGGAACCGCGCGGAAGGTATTGATCGCCGCCCGAAATCCGGGAGTGTTATTGTTGGCTAGATTCTCAGATACCGCAGCTTGCTGCTGCAGTATGTGTGAAGCACCCGTCATTGCGGTGTAGATCAGCCTGTCCATAACATCCCCCTTAGTTCAGCAACAATTAACGCAGATTCGTGATGGTTTGCAGCACGGCATCCTGTGTCTTGATCGACTGCGCATTTGCCTGATAAACACGCTGTGCCACGATCATGCTCACCAACTCACCCGTCAAGTCGACGTTAGCGTCTTCCACGGCACCGGACTGCAACACGCCCAAGCTGGCCGTACCCGGCGTACCCGGCAATGGCGTGCCCGCCGTAGATGTGGCTGCCCAACGGTTATTACCCAAGGGTTGCAACCCTTGCGGATTGGAAAAGTTGGCAATGGTGACCTGACCTAATTTCTGCGATTGGCCGTTGGTATAGCGCCCCAGGATCGTACCGTCCGGGCTGATGTTAAATCCACTCGGCATGCCGGTGGTATAGCCGTCCTGCACCATCGAACTTACGCCGAAGGCCGAGCCGTATTGCGTGCTCTGGGTGAAATCGAACGTAAGCGTCATCGGGTTTGCCGCCGCCGCAATGCCGCCGCCGGCAGGCGAAGCAAGAGGCGGCATGTATGCCGCTGCCATCGTCAACAAGGTGCCTGAGGGCAATTTGCCCGTCGTGTCGAACGGTAAGCCGGCACCTAGTGGAACCGCGCTTGGCGGAACGGTCGGGACGGCCTGCGGGGGTTGCAATTCATTGTCGATCGTCAGAAAGACATTCCATGGGTTGACGCCTACGGTCGGATTGGCTTTTTGGAAATACAGTGTAGCGACGTGCGGATTGCCCAAGCTGTCGTAGATGGTGGTGGAAGTCGAATTATTGTATGTCGACGGGTCGGTCGCATTAAATCTGAACGATCCGGCCGGGGCGGGAGGAACCGTGGCGCCCGGGCCTTGATCTGCTGCCTCGGCGGTGACTTTGCCGCGCGCATCCACATTAAGTCCGGCCATTATATTGGGGTGTTCGGATGTGCCTGTCGCGCGCGCGGGGATTTGTGCCGTAGGGATTTGTAGCGGTCCCGGCACGCCGGTATGGTCCACCCCGAATAATCTCATGCCCTCGCTGGTTACGATGTAACCGTTGCTGTCCGTCTGAAACTGGCCGTTGCGCGTGTAGTATTGCGGAGCGGTACTGGTCGCAGTACCCAGCTGAAAGAAGCCTTGTCCGCTGATCGCGGTGTCGAGCGAATTGTTGCTGGCAGTGATGTTCCCTTGCGAGAACTGCTGCGCGATAGTGGCCAACTTGGTACCGATACCCGAGGAGGTTCCGGCAGAACCGCCGACGGAGCTGGCGTAGACATCGGCAAACTGGGCCTGTGATCCTTTGAAACCCACGGTGTTCGCGTTGGCGACGTTGTTGCCGATGACGTCCAGATTCTTGGCCGCTGCATTGAGTCCGCTTAGTCCTTGTTGAAAGCCCATGATGTTCTCCTTTGGTTAGCGTGAGCTCCACACCCGTTCAAGGGTTGTGGGTTGTCCGAATTTACAAAACTTGTTTAACGTCCGATAGATTAAATGCGCCTAACTTGCTCACATCCAACTTGGTTGTGCCGGCTCCCGGCGCCACTCCGTCTACCATGCCAAAAGACAGGGTAGTCGCGGGAGCCGCTTTGCCTGCTGCAACAAATTCGGCAGAGATCTTATAGGGGCCATCAGGCGATGCTTCGCCTGCATCGTTGAGTCCATCCCAGGCCAAAGGCACTACGCCGGGTTTCTGAGCGCCGAGTTGCATAGTTTTCACCACGTTGTTCGCGCCATCTTTGATGAGCACCTGCACTGAATCCGCACCCTGTGTGAGATCCAGGCCGGCGACAGCTCTGCCATCGCTCAGGTCCATCGTCGAGCCGGGAACCAATGCGCCGCGACCGATCATGCTGGTGGCCGACATGGTCTGTCCTGCCGACATGCTGTCGCTCAATGCTTTCAAGGTCGAGTTGACTTTATCGATTCCGCTTACGGTGCTGAGTTGCGCCATCTGTGAAGTGACTTGCGCGTTATCCATCGGATTCAGCGGATCCTGATTTTTCATTTGTGTTACCAGCAGCTTCAGGAAGCGATCCTGCGAATTGGCGCTTGAACCTGCGGCCTCGCTGACTGAAGCCGCCGTTGCCGCAGCGGTTTTGTTAGCGTTTGGGGCGGGGCTGGCGTTGGGTGTCGCCGCTGGTTTATTCGCGCTTGGGGCAGGGGTTTGCGTTGCCGCTAGCGGATTAGGACCTTGAACGGAATTGACCATGACTATTCTCCTTATTGACCGATGGTGAGCGTTTTGAGCAACAGCGCCTTGGACGTGTTCATCACGTCCACGTTATTTTGATAAGAGCGAGAGGCTGAAATCATGTTCACCATCTCGTCTACCGGATTCACATTGGGTAGCGTGACATAACCCTTGTCGTCAGCCATCGGATGTTTGGGGTCATACACCATTTTCATGGGCGCACTATCTTCCACTACCGCAGCTACTCTGACGCCTTCTCCCGGCTGTCCGGCAAAAGAGGCGGTACTGAACACGACCTGCTTCGCGTGATAGGGTTTCCCGTCAGGCCCGGTGGTGCTTTCCGCGTTGGCCAGATTGCTGGCCACCACATTGAGCCGCTGCGACTGCGCGGTCATCGCCGAACCCGAAATATTGAAAATATTAAATAATGACATGATGGATATCCTTCTAAACCTAGCCTTGTAAAGCCGCTAACACGTCTTTCGCCTGCTCGCTTACAAACTTTACGCTAGCCTCATAGCGCAACGCATTGTCGGCGAACTGTGCCCGTTCCACATCCATATCCACCGTGTTGCCGTCGGCGCTGGGTTGCACCACGTTGCGATATTGAACCGGGGCACCCAGTACGGTGTCGCCGCTGGCACTGTTTAGATGGCCATTTGAAGTGCCCGCCATTTGTAATTTCGATCCGTTTCCTGATATTGCGCCTTGCAAGGCGCTGGCAAAGTCAATATCCTTTGCCTTGTAGTTGGGGGTGTCCGCATTGGCAATGTTCGATGCGATCAACTCCTGCCGGGCAGCACGCAGATTCAGTGCTGTCTGGTGAAATTGGAACATGCTATCGATTCTGCTGGTCATTTCAACGCCCTCCCTTAATCCTGATTGCTTCCATGTCGTGCATAATAAATACACTTTGTATCTGTGCATCATTCGATTAGAGGTAGAAAAGCGCGTTATTTCCCTTGTTAGGCAGGCAGGCTACGGAGCGACAATACCACCATGAAAAAACAACTCGCAGCATTACTCTGTCTTTTGCTGTTCTATGCGCCAGGCGCATGGCCGGATGGCAAGCAGAGCCACGCCGAGATACGCAAGACGGTCATGGAATTTGTTCAGCTAAAGACGCAGTCCATGCCGGGTAAAGTTGCCATCAAGGTAGAAGATCTCGATCCTCGCAGCGTTTTTCCTGCATGTTCTCCGCTCGAAGCATTCTTGCCGACCGGCGCACAGATGTTCGGCAGGACCAGCATCGGCGTGCGCTGCAATGAAAAAAACGGCTGGTCTGTGTTTATCCCCGCCACTATCACCATCACCGTCAACATGCTCGTTTCGAGCAAGCCGTTGCAGCAAGGACAAACTATTGGCGCGGGCGATTTCAATATTCAATCGGGTGAGCTCAACCAGATGGGGTTAATCACCGATGAATCTCTGGCGCTCGGCAAAATAATTAAATTTAGCATCGGGGCAGGGCAGCCGTTAAAGCAGGATATGCTTCGCCTGCCTTACGCGGTAACCCAGGGGCAAACCGTGCAACTCATCTATGAAGGACGAGGCATCAATCTGCGTACCGAGGGGCAAGCCATGAACAACGCCGCAGAAGGCCAAGCCGTACAGGTAAAAGTACCTTCCGGGCAGGTCATCGGGGGTATCGCGAAGGGGGCAGGAGCGGTGGAAGTGCGTCGCTAGAAAGTATTTACTCTGATATAACAATACGTTATTGTATAAGCTGTTTTTCTGAGAAATATTTGCGGTTGCGCCCTAAAGTTTCTAAATTAGTTGCCGATGAAGAGTATGACCGAGACAGTTAAAAGGTGATTTAAATGAAAATCGAAAAAAGCAACAACTCCTTGCCGCCCTCATCGTTGAGTGAGTCGACTGCGCGTGCGGCTGCGCCTAAAACGGCAGATAGCCAGGCTTCACCGGACGGTGTAAGCGTGACGCTGGGCTCCGCGACGAACCAAATGCGCAGCATGGAAGTGAATATTGCCAACGCCCCCATGGTTGACGCGAAAAAGGTGGCGGAAATCAAGCAAGCCATCAGCGAAGGGCGTTTCAAAATCAACTCGGAAGCGATTGCTGACGGCCTGATTAATAACGTGGAAGATATGATTGGCGCGAGCGACACCATGGATACGAGAGATATGATTAGCGCGAGCCGCAGTTGATAAACAGCATTCCCGCTTCCCCGGCGGCGGATTTTCCCTCCCGACTGAATGAAGAACGCGCGGCTCTGCGCGCATTTGTCGTCTTGCTCGAAAAAGAACAGCAAACATTACTCAACCAAAGTGTAGAGCAGCTTCAGGCTCTGGCAGAAGCCAAGACACTGTCAGCCCTCAGGCTGACCGAGATGGCCAACGCCCGGCGGCACTATATAAATTCGACTTCACCCAAACTGGATACCGCCGCTTGGATATTGAAACATGCGCCTTCCTGCCGTGCCATTTGGGATGACATTCGTGAATTGGCAGCGCAAGCACACCAACTCAATCAAACCAATGGTGAGGTCATTCAGCTTAAATTGCGCAGCAATCAACAGGCGTTGACATCGCTATTGGGCGCCGCAAAAAGCGCGGCCGGACTTTACGGGCGGGATGGGCAGCCTAGTTTGCCCACTACGGGGCGTACACTCGGTAGCGGCTAACAGGCTATAGGATTTCCCCGATTCGGGGCGGATATGGATGCCCCGGCTGCATCAATCGATACAGTCACCAACGCAAAAAATATACTTGGGCTTAACTTAGGTTGCGCAGTTGTATGGCTAGGGTTTTGTTTCCAGAACTGGCGCAATAGCACCCGCAGTCGACTCGGCATTCGCTTGCTGCGGGGATGTGCCGCGTTCCAGTTCCGGGGTCAGCACCGTGATGGTCACGCGCCGGTTGCGTGTGCGTCCTTCCGGCGTGTCGTTACTGAGCACCGGATGGTTGTCAGCCGAGCCAACCGCAGTCAGGCGTTTAGCCGCAACACCTTGATCGATGAACAGGCGCACCACACTGCTGGCACGCGCCGAAGATAATTCCCAGTTCGAAGGATAGATAGAGGTGCTGATAGGAAGATTGTCCGTGTGGCCTTCCACTTCAATGGGCTGCTCGCCATCGGCCATCACCTTGGCCACATCCGTCAATGTTGACTGTGCCGTGGCCGACAATGCGGCTCCGCCGGGAGCGAACAATGCGCTGGCGTTAATATCCAGCACCACGCCGCGATTGGTGCGCGAAACATTCACTTGGCCGTTTTTTACAAATGACATCATTACCTTGTTGAGGGTGTTGACGAGCGTTTGCATGCGTTCGTTTTGTTTGCGCTGCTGCTCGGCTAATCTGGCGTCGCGACGGTTAATGATGGACTTGAGATAGATTTCTTCCTCGGTCAAACGAATCGTGCCCGACTCACCCTGCTTGGCTGCGCCCGCGCCGAATGCGCTGCCCAAAGACATGCCCAAAACTTTGTACTTGCCCTCGTTCACGGAAGAGATCGCGTACATCACTACAAAAAAGGCGAACAGCAGCGTAATGAAGTCGGCGTAGGAAACTAACCAGCGATCATTGTTGTCGCGACCGGCTCTGTTTCTGCGCAGTGCCACGTTAAGAAATGTAACCCTTGAGCTTGTTTTCGATGAAGCGCGGATTCTCCGCGTTGGCGATCATCACCAGGCCATCGATCACCATTTCACGCATGACCATCTGTTGCATGATGAGCATTTTCAATTTGCCCGCGATGGGCAAGAACACCAGATTGGCGAAGCCGACGCCGTATATCGTGGCAATGAAGGCGACGGCGATACCCGCGCCCAGTTTTGCCGGGTCTCCTAGGCTTTGCATGACGTGGATCAATCCGAGCACCGCCCCCAGAATGCCGATAGTCGGGGAATATCCCGCTGCGGATTCCCATACCCGCGCACTCTGCCAGCGCGAATCTTCATAGATGCGCACATCGACTTCCAGCACTTCGCGGATTTTTTCGGCACTGTTTCCATCCACCAGCAGTTGCAAGCCTTTGGCGACAAACGGGTCATTTATGGTTTTGATCTGGCCTTCCAGCATCAGCAAGCCTTCTTTGCGCGCCAGACTCCCCCACGCTGTCAGCTGATAGGCGAGATTCTGCAAATCAATTTTCGGCGTGACGAATGCCCAGACTCCCATCTTGAGTCCGGCAAGGAATGTTTTCCAGGGATTTTGCAACATGACTGCACCGAGCGTGCCGCCGAATACGATAAAGAAAGCCGCGCCTTGCACTAAAACCGAGACTGAGCCGCCTTCCAGCAATTGTCCGCCAAGGATGCCGGTAATTGCGACTAGCAGGCCGAATAGACTGAGCTTATCCATCAATGCGCTTTCAACGATCCGCGCAGCCGTGCTACCGCTTGGCTGTGCAATTGACATACACGAGACTCGCTTACCCCCATGACCTCTCCGATCTCACGCAAATTTAAATCCTGCTCATAATGCAATGCCATCATCAGGCGCTCCCGCTCGGGTAATCCGTCGATCGCCTTGATCAAGGCCGCGCGGAAACGCCCATCCTGCAATAATGCCAAAGGGTTTTCATCGTCATCGACATTGTGACGGTCGAAGAAATCCTCGTCGCCGTCGCTATGAAAATCTTCGTAATAGACCAGCTGCGCACCGCGTGCCTCCAGCAACATCTGTTGATATTCGGCGAGCGATACGCCCAATTCTTTCGCGATCTCGGATTCGGCAGGTGCGCGCCCGAACATCTGTTGCAGACGATGGATCGCCGCCTCGATGCGGCGCATGTCGCGGCGCAGGCTTCTGGGCAGCCAATCCGCGCCGCGCAACTCATCCAGCATCGCGCCGCGTATGCGTTGTCCGGCATAGGTCTCGAACTGCGCGCCGCGCAATTCATCATAACGACTTGCCGCATCCAGCAGGCCCATCATGCCGGCCTGAATAATGTCGTCCACCTCCACGCTGCTCGGCAACTTCACCATCATATGGTGCGCGATGCGCTTCACCAAAGGCGCATATTCCTTCAGGCATTGTTCCTTGTCGCTGAGTCCGTTTGCCGTATACATAGCGGTAATAGCACTTCTCATGTAATAGCAGCCACCACATTCATCGGGCGCGCCTGCCGAATTAATCGTTGCATGACTCTGGTCAAGCTGCTCACCTCTGCGTCGGCAACTCTTTTTGTGCGCATCAAATTGCCCGCCACTTTACCGAACGCGATGGCAGCTTGCGCGTTCGGGAAGGCCTCGACAACCGGACGGCATAATTGTGTCGCACGATGGAGCTTTTCATCAACCGGAATATATCCCATATATTCCAGCCGCACTTGTAAATTGCGCAGCGCCAATTGTGCCATATTGTCGAAAATCGCACGGGCTTCGCGTTCGTTGCCGACTTTGTTGACCACGATATCGAATGTCTGGCGCCCATTGTGCAGCGCCATTTGTTTGAGCATGGCGTAGCTTTCGGTGATCCCGCTTGCGGTGCCGTTCAGCACCAGCATCAGGGGTTCATCGCCGGAGAGGTTGGCGCAGACAGATTGGCCCTCGCGCGCGGCGGCATCGACCAGCACTACGTCCATGCCACGGGCGGCTTGAGTCAATGACTCCAGCAGCTTGTCGCGTTCGGCTTCGTTCAGTTTGGGCAGTGCCTGCATGGCGCGCGCAACGGGCAATATATAAATGCCATCGCTGCTGCGCAACATGACTTCGCGCAGCGTTTTGTCGCCGCGTATCACGTTCAGCAGATCGTAACGCGGCTTAAGCGCCAGCGTATTGGCTACGTTGTTGGTGGATAAGTGCTCATCCAGAATAAGCACATCTTTACCGGACCACGCCCATGCGGCGGCCAGATTCACCACCACACTGGTTGCGCCCAGGCCGTTGCGGGCGCCAACCACGGCGACTACGCGCGCGGCAGAGCGCGTCAGCAAACGGCGCAGCCCTTCGGCCTGATCATCTAGATGGTCATGACGCATATTCAGCTCGCATCATAGGAGCCGCACCCGCTCCTGCCATAAACGCGGGGAATTCCAGCTCTTGTACTGCGAACGCCGTAGGTTTTGCGCTCACTTTGAAGGTGCGATGCAGCAGATATTCCAGATTCACTTCGTGCAGATCTTCGGGGACGCGCTGTCCGCTGGTGATGTAGTGCATGGACAGCTTATGGCGTATCACCACATCCAGCACGGTTCCCAGAGTCACTGCTTCGTCCAGCTTGGTCGGGATGCAGCCGATCAAACCCGAGCCGCGATACATGTTCACCACGTCGTCCAGCGTGCCGCCGGCGCTGGTTGCATTCAACAGCAACAGGCGTTTTACACCTGCGGCATCGAACATCTCCGCTTGCGCCGCCACACGGCTGTCGCGCTGGCTCACGCCCATCGTGTCGATCAGCACCAGATGTTTGTGCTTCAAGCCCGACAAAGTCAGCTTCAGGTCTTCGGTATCGCGCACGGCATGTACCGTCACGCCGAGGATTTTGCCGTATATCTTGAGTTGTTCGTGTGCGCCGATACGATAGCTGTCGGTCGTGATGAGTGCGACTTTATCCGCGCCGTAGCGTACCACGGCACGCGCTGCCAGCTTGGCCGTGGTCGTAGTCTTGCCTACTCCGGTCGGGCCGACCAATGCATAGACGCCGCCGCGTGCGACGATATCTTCCTGCGGCGAAGCGACATGAATATTGTGCTTTAAAATGTTGTGCACCCAGGAGGTGTCACCGTGGGCAGGCATCTTGTCGAGCAACTGCTTGGACAGAACCGGGCTGAAGCCGACATTGATCATGTCGCGCATCAAAGTGCTGCGCTTGGGGTCGCGCTGCTGCATATCGCCCCACGCCATGCACGCCATTTGCTCCTTCAGCATGTTGTGCATGGTTTTGATCTCGCTCAGCATGCCTGTCTGTTCGGCCGATGGCGCTGCCGGTGCTTCTTCTTTTTGGGCAACCGCGACTTCGCGCTTGGTATTGGTGTCCAGCACTTTCGCTCCCAGAGCGTTAGCCTGGTTCAGCGCTTGTTTATTCAATGTTGCTGCGGGCGCGGGCGTAGCTGCCGGGGCAGTCACTTTGGTCTCGCTCATGCGTGTCTCGCTCAAGCGCGACAATTCCGAACTGCCCATCGCCACGATCTCGACGCCGTCCGCCACTTTGCGATTGGACAGAATGACTGCGTCGTCCCCCAGCTCAATACGCACCAATTTAAATGCTTCGCGCGAATTCACTGCGATAAATTTTCTAGCGTTCATGCTCTACCCCCTACCAAAGATGTGACCCGTACTGTTTTAAATCCCGGAACTTCTTCATGCGAAATGACTTTGAGCTGCGGCAGCGAGCGCTTCAGGAAGCGCGCCAACAGATCGCGAATCTGCCCGGGCACCAGCAACACGGTGGGCAAACCCATTTGTTCCTGTGTCTGTGCTGCGTTGCGCGCTTCGCGCAACAGCGTGGTGGCCAAGCCCGGCTCGATAGCCGAACCGCCGCCCGCCTGTAGTGCCTGCGACAACACGTATTCCAATTCCTTGTCCATGCCGATGACCTGCAATTCCTGCGCAGACGGATAGAACTGCTGCACGATGGCGGGGCCGAGTGCGACGCGTACCAAGCCGGTCAACACCACTGCATCCTGAGTGCGGGGAGCGTGCTCCACCATAGTCTCCAGAATGGTGCGCATATCGCGGATGTGCATGCCTTCGTCCAGCAGGTTCTGCATAACTTTTTGCACGGTCGAGAGAGGCAGCAACTTCGGCACGAGGTCTTCGGTGAGCTTGGGCGCGATCTTGGCGATATGGTCGAGCAGCTGTTGCAACTCCTGACGTCCCAGCAATTCGGCCGCATGGGTGTGGATGAGATGGCTCATGTGGGTAGCTACCACGGTTCCGGCATCGACCACAGTAAAGCCCATCGCCTGTGCGTTCTCGCGCATCTCGGCATCGATCCAGGTTGCAGGCAAGCCGAATGCAGGGTCGGTTGTTTGCATGCCCGGGAACACGCCGTTTGCGCTGCCCGGATTGATCGCCAGAAACATATTCGTGTAAGCCTCGCCGACGCCGATCTCCGCACCTTTGAGCGTGATGCGATAAGCATTGGGACGCAGATCCAGGTTGTCGCGGATATGCACAGGCGGTGGCAGGAAGCCCATCTCCTGCGTGAATTTCTTGCGGATACCTTTGATGCGGCGCAACAGATCGCCGTCCTGCGCTTTGTCCACCAGAGAGATGATGCGATAGCCCACTTCCAAGCCCAGCACATCGACCTGTGCCACATCTTCCCAGCTTGCCTCGGGGGCTTCATTGGACGGTGCTACGACTGTTTCGATAACGGGTTGCTCGGCAATCTTCTTGGCAGTTTGCAATTTGTAAAAAGCGAACCAGCCCATCAAACCGGCGAGCAGCAGGAAAGCGAAATGCGGCATGCCGGGGATCAGGCCCATCATGCCGATGATGCCCGCAGTCAACAGCAGCACTTGCGGGCTGGTGAACAATTGCTTAACCAGTTGCTGACCGATGTTCTCGTTGCTGGTCACGCGGCTCACTACCAGACCGGCAGCGGTGGAGATCACCAGCGCCGGGATCTGGGCGACCAGACCGTCGCCGATAGCCAGCAGAGTGTAAGTTTTGGCGGCAGCGCCGATGTCCAGATTGTGCTGCAACACGCCGACCACGAAACCGCCGACCAGGTTGATCGCCAGAATGATGATGCCGGCGACCGCATCGCCGCGCACGAATTTACTCGCACCGTCCATCGCTCCGTAGAAGTCGGCTTCCTGCGCCACTTCGGCACGGCGGCGGCGTGCTTCGTCTTCGCCGATCAAACCCGCATTCAGGTCGGCATCAATCGCCATTTGTTTGCCGGGCATCGCATCCAAGGTGAAACGTGCGCCCACTTCAGCGATACGTCCCGCACCCTTGGTGATGACCATGAAGTTGATGACCACCAAAATCAGGAACACCACGATACCGACAGCGTAATTGCCGCCGACCAGGAAGTGGCCGAACGACTCGATCACCTTACCTGCGGCATCCGGCCCGTTGTGCCCCTCCAGCAGCACCACGCGGGTGGAAGCCACGTTGAGCGACAGGCGCAACAGCGTGGAGATCAACAGCACCGTGGGGAAAGAGGCGAAATCGAGCGGCTTCAGCGTGTTCATGCTGACCAGCAACACCATGATCGCCAGCGCGATATTGAAAGTGAACAGGATGTCCAGCACGAAAGGAGGCAGCGGCAGCACCATCATCGCCAGAATCATCACGATCAGCACAGGGCCCGCCATGCTGCGCATGCCGAGGCGCTTGAAAGTATCCTGAAGTACGAGTAAGAAATTCATTTGCCGCTTCCTTCCCTGGGTGTCCGCTCTATTCGAAGCAAGCTCGAATGAGTCCTTTTGTGATGCCTATTATCGGAACTTCGGCAAAAAACCAGCGGAGGAATAGAGGGGGATTTATGGGCTATTTGCCTCGTGGAGATAATGAGCGCTTGGGTTCGGGGCGGGGTGGTTAGCGAAAAAATGAGTTTTTTTAGGGCATCCTAAATTTGGATGACCCGGAACTAAAGGGTGATGTGTAGGAGCGTGCCTTGCACGCGATAGTGTCCATTCGCGTGCAAGGCACGCTCCTACAAAAGCGCAAGCATGGTGAAAATTGCGGACGTGTTCTTCTTTTTGGGGTGAGATGACAAGGGCTGCTATCAATAGCCGGAGCTTGCCGAAGCGTCGCTATGTTAAACTCCGCGCACTCTTTTTGCGAGATAACATCATGTCTGGAAACACATTCGGCACACTCTTCACGGTCACTTCTTTCGGCGAATCGCACGGAGCGGCCATCGGCTGCATCGTCGACGGTTGCCCTCCGGGAATGGAACTGAGTGCGGAATATATCCAGCATGATCTCGACCGCCGCA
>JBAZYW010000039.1:0-13890 GCA_041659125.1 Gallionellaceae bacterium
AAACTTGTTCGCACTGCTGAGTCCTTGCAGTGCGGTTTGGAAGGCAGACAGCGCGCTCTTCACTTGGCCGAAAGCGGAGATTTTGGATTGCGCGCCGGCTTCTTTCGAATTGAGGGCGGTTAGCGGCTTCTGCTCGACAGCCATCAACTTACCGACGATGCCATTCACGTCGATATTTGTGCCTGTTGTTGCAGACGCCGGACCAGAAACCGCCATGATCGTCCCTCTTTAAGCCTTTTGTTTAAGCAGTAACCCCTGCTGAATATCGCCGATTGCTTTAGCAATGGCAATCGCCTCTTTTGACGGAAACTGCTTGATAACTTCACCCGTCTTGGAATCCATAACACTGACGACCGTTTGCTCTGTATCCGGGTCGACGCTGAAAGCAAGGTTAGAGTTATTTGCTTTCATGGATTGATTCAACTCTCTCACGGCACTTTCCAATTCCGCAACGCTCGGCTTACGCATTTCGGCTGGTGGCTGCCTGACAGGGGCGGGCTCGCTTTTCGGGGCGGCTACCGCCGTAACACCGCCTTCGTTAGCGAACCACGACGAACTCGCTGTACTGGTTATATTTTGAATTAGCATTTTATGCTCCTTCTCTTTCCTTTTTGACACTCTCAGCCGACAGTTTGAATATCGGCTGAGGAATCATGCTACTACCTTAACCTTAACGCAACAGGGTCAACACGGTGTTGGGCGATTGGTTCGCCTGAGCCAACATCGCCGTACCGGCTTGTTGCAGGATCTGTGCGCGGGTCAACGAAGCGGTTTCTGCGGCGAAGTCGGTGTCCATGATGCGGCTGCGCGCTGCGGTTTGGTTTTCTGCCGCGATCTGCAAGTTGGAGATGACCGACTCGAAGCGGGACTGTACCGAACCGTAGGTGGCGCGGGCCGATGCAACTTGGGCGATGTCCGTGTCCAGCTTGGCGATCTCGGCCTGGGCGGTTTGCGATGAGTCGCCCAGCGAAGTCGAGGTCGGCGCAATCGCGGCGGTCGTCGCCACGGTGATGTCGTCCACGCCTGCGGTGCTGTTCGCGCCGATCTGGAACACTTGGCTGACGCTTTCCGAGAGCAGGGCGATGCCGTTGAACGAGGTGCCTTGAATAATACGGGCGTTTTCCGCATTGAGCTGGGTGAATTCGGCGTTGATCGAGCCCACGTCGGCGTTCGATGTCGCGTTCGCGCCCTGCACGGCCAGTTCACGCATCCGTGCCATGTTGTTCTGGATCGCGCCCAATGCGCCTTCGGCTGTTTGCGCGAGGGAGATACCGTCGCTGGCGTTACGCACGGCCGGAAGACAAGAGTTGCAAGGAGGTGTGCAGTGCGCTTTGCGATCCGTTCAGGTTGCGCTGAGCGTTCAGGGAAGCGAGGTTGGTATTGATATATGAGGGCATTTTAATTCTCCTTTTGACTCGATTTTCACATCCGGCTTATTTGCCGTTTACTTCGGTTCGCCCTTTTTATCGGGCACTTCAACCGCCGTTAGATTGCTTATCGGAGCCTTTGGAGAAAACTTTAGTAGTGGTTAAAAATTACACCGTGCATTAAATTATTCCGCCGCAACGACACGGTTTTTGCCGGTCTTCTTGGCGATGTACATGGCCTTGTCGGCACGCCCCACCAGATCTTCCTGCTCTTCCTCCCCGTCGCGCAAGGCCACGCCTGCGCTGAAGGTGACAAGGATGCGTTCATTGTTATTCAGGAAGAATTTTTTGGTGAGTTCGCGCTGCAGGCGCTCCACGGCCTCCACGCCCTCTTTGAGCGGAGTATCCGGCAGGATGATGACGAACTCTTCTCCGCCGTAGCGTGCCACTGTATCGGCAGGGCGCAGACATTCTTTAATCACATGGGCGAGGTGGATCAGCGCCTGATCCCCGGCCTGATGTCCGAGGGTGTCGTTCAATTTTTTGAAGTTGTCGATATCGAGCAGAGCGACGCACAGCGGAGATTGGCTGCGGTTGGCGCGCATCAGTTCGCGGTCGAATGTCTCGTCCATACCGCGACGGTTGAGCACGCCGGTGAGCTGATCTTCATGCACCAGCCCGCTGACCTGTTCCAGCTCCTGCTCCAGCTGACGGATGCGCGACTCGGCTTCATCCGCCTGTTTGCGCGCGAAAACCAGATCCTGATGCGAACGTAACGCGCTGTCTTGGATGATGCGCGTGTCGTGCATGATGTCTTCCAATATATGGCCCAAATCGGCCAGATTGCTTGCGCCGCCGATCTTTTGGCCGTAGCCCTCAATCTTGGTGTGATATTGGCCGGTGCTTTCGCTCAAGTCGCCGAGGCGGTCGATGAAAGTGGTCATGAGTCCTTTTAGGGTGGACTTGGCATCGCTCAAACTTTTTTGCAGCAGACCCTGTTTGATGATGGCATCGCGCAAATTGCGCTCGGCATCGGCGATGACGCGTTTATCGATGGGGTTGGCGATGATTTCCTGCAAGGTGACGATCTGCCCATGCAGCCATTGGTCATCCGCGACCAGCTCGCCCACGTTCTCCACCAGCAGGCGCAACAGGCGCGCCAAGCCTTCTTGAATCTTGGTTTTGTCGCCGCCGCGCAGCTCCAGCTTGAGCCAGAAATGGCGCAGCTTGCTGGCCAATTCGTAAATCTGGCTGTTGTCTGTCGCACGCACTTGTGCGGCCAGCACCTTGATCTCTTCACTCAGTTCGGGCTGGGCGGTCAGGGAATTTTCCAGTGTCTGCGCCAGCAGTTCGCGCAATTGCGTAATGAGTTCCTGATGCCCGATCGGGCCATCGGCGCTACCGGGCTTTTGCGCCCCCTTCACGGCGGGAGTGCTGCCAGCCTTGGCGGCAGGAACTCCAGTTGCGGGGACCGCATTAGCTGCGGGAGCCAGCGGTGGTGGTGGAGGCATATCCATGCTCGCGGTGGGAGCTGTTGACCATGAGCGCAGCAACCCCTGCAACTTGCCGAATAGCTCATCCGGCTTGGCTGCGAAACGGTTGAGCACCGTTTCCAAGCCGTCTTTTTTACGCGTGATGGTGATGCCTTTATGCGGAGTCTCCAGCTGGCGCAACAAATCCTGTATGAGATCCGACCATGCGAGTTCGAGCTGCGGCGCGCCAGCATCCGCTGCCGGTGCGCCGGTTGCCGCCGCAGTTGTCTGGGGACCGACAATTTCCTGAAACACCTTGGTGTAATTTTCCGGAGTGGGCGCGAGTTTGCGCGACGACAAGACAATAAGTGTCTCGCGCGCAGCCTCTGAAGGATTGATATGTTTTTTCATAGTGTCTATGGCGTGACGCTGTTTAACATGGCACTTATTATCGGAGATACGCCGCACCGCAAAGTTGCAAATAGGGGCGCTTTCCGGCCTTTATTTGCAAAGTGGGCCGCTATTCGATCAGGTGATTGCTGATGGCGTAGTGGATCGCTTCAGCATTGGTTTTCAGATTCATCTTTTCCAGCAGACGTGCGCGGTACACGCTCACCGTCTTGGCGCTGAGCGACATAATCTTGGCCATTTCGCTGAGTTTTTTGCCGGAAGCCATCAGGCAGAGTGTTTGATATTCGCGGTCTGAAAGCGCCTGATGGCGCAACTCCTGATAGCCCTGGGAAAGACCGTTGGCCAACTGTTCCGCCAATTCGCCGCTGATGTATTTTTTGCCGCTGGCGACGGTGCTGATGGCGTTGACCAGTTGCGAGGGGGCGCTTTGCTTGTTGAGATAGCCTGCCGCTCCCGCTTTCATCGAACGTACCGCGTATTGGTCTTCCGCGTGCATGCTCAACATCAGTACGGGCACGTCGGGATTGTTGAGCTTGAGCTGCTTGAGCACGTCGATGCCGTTTTTATCCGGCAGGCTGATGTCCAGCAGGATCATGTCGAACGGCGCTTTTTGCGCCATTTGTATGGCCTGTGCGCCTGTCTCGGCTTCGCCGGTGACCCGCATGTTTTCGGTGTCATCCAGAATTTGTTTCAATCCTTTGCGGATGAGTGTGTGATCGTCGGCTATCAGCACATTTATCATCGGGAAACTCCGTTGCGCATATGATTAGTTAAAACAGGGGTTGTTGCGGAGGAGCTAGTGTATCACCCGGCGGCGAATCTACCGGAATGTGTGGAACAGTAACCGACACGGTCGTACCCTGCCCGGGTGCGCTGGCAAAGCTGACCTGTCCGCCGAAGTGCGCCACGCGCTCCTGAATGCCGCGCAGACCGAACGATCTGGGCTTGAGACGCGCATCGTGGCTGAAGCCGCGCCCGTTGTCGCTGATAGTCAGTTCGATATTCTGCGGACTGTTCTGGATAAGTATTCTCACTTCGCTGGCCTGCGCATGCTTCATGATATTGGTCAGCGACTCCTGAAAAATGCGGAAAATGGCGATAGAAACATCGGGATGAAGATCAAGTTCCATTTCTTCATCGTTATGCGTGAGCAAACATTTGATGCCGGTGCGCTGCTCAAACTCGCAGGCTTCCATTTCGATGGCGGCGACGATGCCGAAGCTGTCGAGATAGCCCGGACGCAGACTGTGCGCCAAGTTGCGCGCGGCGGTCATGGCCTTGTCCACCAGATTTTCGATAGTCGTGGCTTTATCGGTGAGTACCTTTTTGGTCTTGGGCAAACGCTCTTTCATCCAGGCCAAGTCCATCTTGATGGCAGTGAGCAAACCGCCGATCTCGTCATGCACCTCGCGCGCGATGCGCAAACGCTCCTGTTCCTTGGCATCCTGTATGTGCGAGGAAAACTCGCGCAATTGCTGCTGGGATCGCACCAGTTCGAGCTCATCCAGCTTGGTCTGGGTCACGTTGACCACCAGACCTTCCCACTCCACCTTGCCGTCAGGGCGAGCCTGCGGGGACGAACCCAGCGTCAGCCACTTCAGCTCGCCATCGGCAAGAATGACGCGGCCTTCCCAGCTCCAGAAAGCGAGATTTTGTGCGGAAAGACGCATGCTCTCGACGAAAGCGGGGCTGTCCTCCGAATGGATCAAATTCAGGAACAGATTGATGTCCGCCGCAAGATCCGCAGGGGCAATACCGAGCAGCGCCGTACTACCGTCACCGATATAAGAGAAAGAAAAGGAATTATTGCGGTCAAGCACCAACTGAAACGCCATACACGGAAGGTTGGCGATGAAGTTATCTAAACGTAAATGTTTCGGCGGGGTCTCGGCCACGGTCAGTAGTTATAGGCTGCGGTTATCAATACGTTAAGTTGCATATAGCTGAGGTTACTACAGACAAGCAGTTTTGGGCAATTCCGAATGCATGCCACCAGCCGATATGTTTAAAAACTGTCTAGCGCTTTTTGCGGTTAAGGTAAAATACCGCAGTCATTAAAGCCTCATAATCCATGTCTTCCATGCGTAATACCATCACGCCAGAGCGCCTAATCCGCCAAGAGATATTGGCGTTGCATGCTTATCATGTGCCGCCGAGCAGCGGCATGATCAAGCTGGATGCGATGGAAAACCCTTATCCGTTGCCGCAGAGTTTGCGCGAGGAACTCGCGCAGGTCGTGGCCAGCGCGGAAATCAATCGCTATCCCGATGCGGGTGCAGCGCAATTAAAAGAGCGCATCCGCAGCGTCACCAACCTGCCGTCCGGCATGGATGTGCTGCTGGGCAACGGCTCGGACGAGATCATTCAACTGCTGGCGCTGGCCGTGGCCAAGCCCGGTGCCGTGCTGCTCAGCATCGAGCCGTCGTTCGTGATGTACAAGATGATCGCGGCCTTCACCGGCATGAAGTATGTCGGCGTGCCGCTGACCGAAGATTTTGCGCTCGACCTGCCCGCCACGCTGGATGCTATTGCACGCCACCAGCCCGCACTGGTGTTTCTGGCCTACCCCAACAACCCCACCGGCAATCTGTTCGATGCCGCCGCCATTACGCAGATCATTCAGACCGCGCCGGGATTGGTGGTGGTGGACGAGGCCTATTACGCCTTCGCGCGCGACAGTTTTTTGCCGCAGCTTGGGCAGCATAAAAACTTGCTGGTGATGCGCACTTTTTCCAAACTCGGTATGGCGGGTTTGCGTTTGGGATTTCTGGCGGGCAGCAAAGTTTGGCTGGAACAATTGGAAAAGCTGCGCTTACCGTATAATGTGGGCGTTCTGCCGCAATTGGTGGCAGAGACGCTGTTGGCACACCACGATGTGTTGTTGCAACAGGCGGAACAGATCAAATGCGATCGCCAGTGGCTGTACGAACGCCTGGTGGGAACGGTGGATGTGCGCGCTTATCCGAGCGAGGCGAACTTCATCCTGTTCCGCGTGGCGCATGCCACACAGGTGTTTGAAGGCCTGAAGCAGCGCGGCGTATTGATCAAGAATTTGAACGGCGGACATCCGGCGTTGACCGACTGCCTGCGCGTCACAGTGGGCACACCGGAACAAAACGAGCAGTTCGTTGCAGCATTGCAAGACACCATTAACCAACTCGCCTAAGGCAAATCATGCGTAGCGCAAAAGTCACCCGCAACACGTTGGAAACCCAGATCAGCGTCGAATTAAATCTCGACGGTAGCGGCAAAGTAAAACTCGATACGGGTCTGCCCTTTCTGGAACACATGCTGGACCAGATCGCGCGCCACGGCCTGATCGATCTGGACATCACCGCCAAGGGCGATCTGCACATCGATTCGCATCACACGGTAGAAGACATCGGCATCACAATGGGGCAGGCATTTGCCCAGGCCGTCAGCGACAAAAAAGGCCTGCGCCGTTACGGGCATGCCTATGTGCCGCTGGACGAAGCGCTGTCGCGCGTGGTGCTGGATATTTCCGGGCGTCCCGGACTGGTGTTCAACGCCGAATTCACGCGCTCCAACGTCGGCGAGTTCGAGGTCGATCTGATTCGCGAATTTTTCCAGGGCTTCGTCAACCACGCTCTGGTCACTTTGCACATCGACAATCTCGCGGGCGACAACGCCCACCATCAGGCCGAGACCATTTTCAAGGCATTCGGTCGCGCCCTGCGCGTCGCGCTGGAACTCGATCCGCGTATGGCCGGAGTGATGCCCTCCACCAAGGGAACTCTGTAACGACTCATGGTTGATATTGCGGTTGTGGATTACGGCATGGGCAATTTGCGCTCGGTGGAACAAGCCTTGCGCAAAGTTGCGCCGGATTTAAATATCTCGGTGACAGCCGATCCTGCGGTCGTAGCACGGGCGGCTCGCGTGGTGTTTCCGGGACAAGGTGCGATGCCGGATTGCATGCGCGAACTGGAAGCGCGCGGCTTGCGCGAAGCGGTAATCACGGCTGCGGACAACAAACCCTTTCTGGGCATTTGCATCGGCTTGCAGATGCTGTTCGAGCATAGCGCCGAGGGCGATGTGCCGGGTCTGGGGATTCTGCCCGGCGACGTTGTGCGTTTTGCCAGCGATTTGCATGACGCGCAGGGAAGCAAGCTGAAAGTGCCGCACATGGGATGGAACCATGTTCACCATGCCGAACACGTCTTGTGGAACGACATCGCGCAAGACGCGCGCTTTTACTTCGTACACAGTTATTATGTGCGGCCTCGCGACAAGGCATTGACGCAGGCCACCAGCGATTATCCACAGCCCTTTGTTTGCGCCGTGGCGCGTGATAATTTGTTTGCCGTGCAGTTTCACCCGGAGAAGAGTGCGAGTGCCGGCTTGACGCTGCTGAAAAATTTTGTAAATTGGAATCCTGTTTAACTTTCACTTAAATAATAAATTATTGCCATGTTAATTATTCCTGCGATTGATTTGAAAGACGGACAATGCGTGCGCCTCAAGCAAGGTGTGATGGAAGGTGCCACGGTTTTTTCCGATGACCCCGCCGCGATGGCCCAACACTGGCTAGCTCAAGGCGCCAGACGTTTGCATCTGGTCGACTTGAACGGCGCATTTGCGGGTAAACCCAAAAATGAAGCGGCAGTGCGCAGCATCATCGACGCGGTGGGAGTCGATGTTCCGGTGCAACTCGGTGGCGGCATCCGCGATCTGGAAACCATCGAGCGCTATCTCGATATCGGCGTGACTTACATCATCATCGGCACGGCGGCGGTCAAAGTACCGGGCTTTTTGCACGAAGCCTGCGACGCATTCCCGGGACATATCATGGTGGGCTTGGACGCCAAGGGCGGTAAAGTGGCCGTGGATGGCTGGTCGAAACTGACGGGACACGACGTGTGCGACCTCGCCCAACGCTTTGAAGGCTACGGCGTGGAAGCGATCATTTACACCGACATCGGCCGCGACGGCATGCTGTCCGGCGTGAACATCCCCGCCACCGTTGAACTGGCGCGTCCATTGCATGTACCGGTCATCGCCAGCGGCGGCATCACCAATCTGGACGACGTGCGCGCCCTGTGCGATGTGCAGTTCGAGGGCATCACCGGCGCAATCACCGGACGCGCGATCTACGAAGGCTCGCTGAATTTTGCCGAAGCACAAAAACTGGCGGATGAATTGATGGCGCAAAAAAGGACCCAAGGTTTAGGAGCCTAACTCTTAAACCCTCACAGCATGCTAGCTAAACGCATCATTCCCTGTCTGGATGTCACCGCCGGTCGCGTCGTTAAAGGCGTCAGCTTCGTCGAACTGCGCGATGCGGGCGACCCCGTGGAGATCGCGCGGCGCTACGACGCGCAGGGCGCAGATGAACTGACCTTCCTCGACATCACCGCCAGCTCCGACGATAGAGGCATCATCTTCCGCATCATCGAACAGGTCGCCGAACAGGTGTTCATCCCGCTGACCGTCGGCGGCGGCGTGCGCGAAGTGCAGGATGTGCGCAACCTGCTCAATGCCGGTGCCGATAAGGTCAGCATCAACACCTCGGCGGTGGTCAACCCGCAACTGGTGGCCGATGCGGCGGCGCGTTACGGTTCGCAGTGCATCGTGGTCGCCATTGATGCCAAACAAGTCGCACCGGGCAAATGGGAAGTGTTCACTCACGGCGGGCGCAAAGCTACCGGCTTGGATGTGGTCGAATGGGCGACGAAGATGCAACGCTTGGGCGCAGGCGAGATTCTGCTGACCAGCATGGATAAAGACGGGCAGAAGAGCGGCTTCGATCTGGCGCTCACTCGCGCCGTGACCGATGCGCTGGAGATTCCGGTCATCGCCAGCGGCGGTGTCGGTAATCTGCAACACCTCGCCGATGGCGTAAAACAAGGCGGTGCGGATGCGGTGCTGGCTGCCAGCATTTTCCACTTCGGCGAATACACCGTGCAGCAAGCCAAACAGTTCATGGCGCAGCAAGGCATTGAGGTGCGGTTATGAGCGAGGCTTGGCTGAACAAAGTGAACTGGTCGGAAGACGGCCTGGTACCAGCCATCGCGCAAGACGCTGCCACCGGGCGCGTGCTGATGGTGGCATGGATGAACCGCGAAGCATTGCAACTGACTGCGCAAAAAAACGAGGCGATATACTGGTCGCGTTCACGCAAGAAGCTGTGGCACAAGGGCGAAGAGTCCGGCCATATCCAGAAGGTGAAAGAGATACGCCTCGATTGCGATAGCGATGTGGTTCTGCTGCAAGTGGAACAACAAGGCGGCATCGCTTGTCATACCGGACGCGAGAGTTGCTTCTTCAGCAAGCTGGAAAAAGGCGAGTGGGTAGAAACTGATGCGGTACTAAAAAACCCGGACGAGATTTATAAAAAATGAGCAATGACACTCTGCAACGACTGACCGAGACGCTGGAAGCGCGCAAACAGGCTGCGCCCGAGTCCTCCTACGTCGCCAAACTGTTCAGCAAGGGCGAAGATGCCATCTTGAAAAAAGTGATCGAGGAAGCCGGCGAAGTACTGCTGGCATCCAAAGATGGCGACAAGCAACATCTGGTGTACGAAGTGGCCGATCTGTGGTTTCACAGTTTGGTGCTGCTCGCGCATAAAGGCTTGAGCGCGGAAGACGTACTCAAAGAATTGGCACGGCGCGAAGGCACGTCCGGCATCGAAGAAAAAGCGAGCCGGAAATGAGCTCCGACTGCCTCTTTTGCAAAATTGCGCGCGGCGAGATTCCGAGCAAAAAAGTGTACGAGGATGACGAGCTGTTTGCCTTCCACGACATTCATCCCGCCGCACCGGTGCATTTCATGCTGATTCCGAAACTGCATCTGTCTTCTTTGCTGGAAGCGGATGAACGCCATGTGGCATTGCTGGGTAGAATGCTGATATTGGCACCTAAGCTGGCCAAAGAGCAGGGACTGGAAAACGGTTTCCGTACCGTCATCAACAGCGGCAAAGGCGGCGGACAAGAAGTGTTTCATTTGCACATACACATCATCGGCGGCGGCAACATCCCGCCCATGGTCAAACGAAATTGATTTTATTTCCTCCCCTTCAGCGGGAGGAACAATTTAACTACGGGAGAATGAAATGGGCTCGATGAGTATCTGGCATTGGTTGATCGTGTTAGTGGTGGTGATGCTGGTGTTCGGCACCAAGAAATTGCGCAATATCGGCAGCGATCTGGGCGGCGCAGTGAAGGGCTTCAAAGACGGCATGAAGAGTGGCGAAGACACTCCCCAGCAATTGCCACCGGACGGCAAGACCATTGAAGGCGAAGTGAAAGACAAGACGCACACTCACTGAGTGCGTTGAGCCGCCATGTTCGACGTCGGCTTCTCTGAAATGATGGTGATCGCAGTGGTTGCGCTCATCGTCATCGGCCCCGAGCGCCTGCCCAAAGTCGCGCGTACTTTGGGGCATCTGTGGGGTCGCGCGCAGCGTTATGTAAACGGTGTGAAAGCCGATATTTCACGCGACATGGCGCTGGACGAGTTGCGCCAGATGCAGCAAAAAGTGCAGCAGGAAGCGGATGCCACAGAACGTGCGCTCAGCCTCGTCTCGCAAAAACTGGACCAGCAAGTGCAACAACTCAACACGGCTGTAGCGCAGCCTGTACAGGCCGTGATGCAAGATATTCAAAGCCCCGCAAAGCCGGTGCCGCCCGAAGCGAAGATCCCCGAACAACAAAAATTCCCGATTGATTGATGAGCACTAGCGAAACCGTCATTGCCCATTTGATCGAATTGCGTACCCGCGTGCTCAATTCTGTCATCGCGATGTTGCTGGTGTTTATCTGCCTGTTTCCGTGGGCATCCGATCTCTACACCCTGCTCGCGCAGCCGCTGTTATCCAAACTGCCCAAAGGCGGACAGATGATCGCCACCGACGTCACCACCCCGTTCTTCGTGCCCTTAAAAGTCGCCCTGATGGCGGCATTCCTCATCTCCCTGCCCTACACCCTGTATCAGATATGGCGCTTCATCGCCCCCGGACTGTACGAGCATGAGCGGCGCTGGGTGTTTCCGCTGGTGGCAGCCAGCTTGCTGCTATTCTTTGGCGGCATGGCCTTCGCCTATTTCGCCGTGTTTCCGGTGGTATTCGGCTTCATCACCGCCAGCGCGCCGGTCGGGGTGGCGGTGATGACCGACATCGACAAATATCTGAGCTTCGTGCTGAGCATGTTCGTCGCCTTCGGCATCACCTTTCAAGTGCCCATCGCGGTGATCTTGCTGGTCAAAACGGGAATGGTCACCACCGCCAAGCTGCGCGAAATTCGCCCCTACGTCATCGTCGGCGCATTCGTCGTCGGCGCCATCTTCACCCCGCCGGATGTGGTGTCGCAATTCATGCTGGCTGTGCCGCTGTGGTTGCTCTACGAAGCCGGCATCGTGGTGGCGGGATGGATGACGCGCCCGCCAGAAGCCGTGAACAATTCAGACTAAACTGAACTTTCATGGGTGTGGTGCCCCCCTGTTCAACCGTGTGATTGGCAGCCAAGTTGATATGAAACTTAAAATCCGATTCTTGTTGCTGATGACCGTCATTTTCATCGGCTTTATCTTTATCACTTGGTTCTTGTCCGACAGGTTGATGAACAAACTTAACCAGCAGTGGGGCGAGCAATTTGCCGAACGGCAGGTTATGTTTGACAAGTACCGCACCCTGGCGCCGTTGATACGGGAGATTGCCCTTGCCAGACAGATGGCAGCCGAGCCGGCCATCATCGACATGGCTTTGCATGAGAATGATCCGGCAATGCGGCGGCTTGGCATCGCGGCAATGGAAAAGTATCGTTTCAACTTTCGAGATCATAGCTACTTTGCCGCCTTCGCCCATAGTGGCAATTACTACTTCAACGATGCCGCCAATCGATACGCAGGCAAACAGTTACGTTATGTGTTGTCGCCAACTGCGGCAAAAGACAAATGGTTCTATGCCACGCTAGTTGACGGAAAGGAGTATCAGGTTAATCTTGATCCGGATGTTCATCTCAAAGTGACCAAGGCGTGGATTAATGTATTGATTAAAAGTGGCAATGAGACACTCGGGATCATTGGCACCGGAATTGATCTGACCGACCTGATCAACGAGACCGTCAAGATTACACAACCGGGAATCGACAATTTGTTTATCGACAAAAGTATGGCGATCCAATTGAATAGCGATCCCAAACTGATTGACTACATGACCGTCGCCAAAGATGTCGGTCAGCGCATTAAAGTTGATGTGCTGTTAAAAAATCCCGCTGACATAGATCGCTTAAGGCAAGTGATGATTGCATTAGAAAGATCACCTGCGGAAAACACCATACTAAAAGTGGACTACATGGGCCAGAAGCATTTGCTTGGTGTGGCTTTTTTACCGGAAATAGGTTGGTTCGATCTAACGTTGATGGACGACCACAGCCTGAATCTATTTGATGATTTGCTCATATGGCCCATCCTGTTCGGCTGTGCATTATTAATCGCATTATTAACAGTGGGATGGGCGCTACGCAAATGGATACTTGCCCCGATAGCTGTATTACGAGCCTCAACAGATAAAATCAGAAACGGCAATTTTGCCCTTGACCCTCCTATTGCGGGGACGGGAGAAATAGCTCATTTGTCCCAGTCTTTTGAAAGGATGGCCAGATTTGTGATTGATAGCAATCGAAATCTGGAAGAAAAAGTACGCGAACGCACTGAAGAATTGCATTATTTATCTGAAATTGATCCGCTGACCGGACTGTTAAATCGACGCGGCATGCTGGAACGGTTCGAGAGTGAAATCGCACGACAAGCACGCCAGGGCGGATCAATGGGTCTGCTATTACTCGACCTCGATCACTTCAAACGAATCAATGACACTTTTGGCCATGCGGCGGGAGACTTGGCACTTTGCGAAGTAACCAAAGTGTTGCAATCTACGAAGCGCGCCTATGATCATTCAGCCCGATGGGGTGGTGAAGAGTTTTTGATGCTGATGCCGAATTGTTCACAAGCCGATTTACTGGGTATTGCCGAGCGCATTCGTGAAGGAATTGCAGCGCTACAAATACAGGCTGGCGGAAGTGTTTTAAATTTCACGGTCAGCATTGGTGCACATCATCCTACCGCCCCGCAGACACTGGATACTATGTTGCAAAAAGTTGATAGCGCTCTCTATGCAGCTAAAGATGCGGGGCGAAACTGTGTACGGCTTTCGGGCGAGTAAGCGTTTCGATAAAAAAATCTCCGGCATCAAAATACGGCCACAATCACATTGTCTTTCGGCAACTTTGCCGCCGTCATAGCGCTACCGATTGCTGGATTTCTGCGGCAGACATACGGCAATCACGCCCTGTGCCACGAGACGTCACTGGCTGTCAGGACTGCTCTGCCCGTAAGCCACTCCTGATATCAAATACATCACGAAAGCATAGGCTCAACGCCTATGTCGTCGATTTACATTCACTGCAATAATGGTCAACAATGTTCGCCCGTCAGCAATCTTGAGCTAACACCATGCACAACTCTCTTGCCGAGACCGTCACATTCCGCGAAGAGTGGGCGTGGGCCATGTACGACTTCGCCAACTCCGGCTATACCACGGTGGTCATCACCGCCATCTTCAACGCCTATTTCGTCGCAGTGGTTGCGGGCAACCAGCCTTGGGCGACTTTTGCCTGGAC
>JBAZYW010000040.1:0-4033 GCA_041659125.1 Gallionellaceae bacterium
GACGATGCGATTCATTTCGCGTTGAAGAAGCAGGCGCAGTTCATTGTGCTGGTGCCCTGCTGTCAGGCTGAAGTGGCGGCGGTGTTGCGCAAGAATAAGGGTAAGCAACTGACCAAGGACGCACTCATCGAGTTGTGGCGGCACCCCATCCACACCCGCGAATTCGGCAGCCATATCACCAACGTGCTGCGCTGTTTGCAACTGGAAGCGCACGGTTATCAGGTAACGGTGACCGAGCTGGTGGGCTGGGAGCACTCGATGAAGAACGAACTCATCATTGCCCAATACAAAAACCTGCCGCGCCAGCGTGCGGCGGAGCGCTTGCAGGAAGTGCTGCACAGCGTGGGCTTGGAAGAGATGAGTGCGCGGTTTTTTACGGAATGAAAATCTAGACTCTAGCGGGTTTGTAGGAGCGTGCCCTGCACGCGAAAGAGCGCTATCGCGTGCAGGGCACGCTCCTACATCCCTCCTCTTTGGTCCCGGCTTGTCCGGTTTAGGAAAAACAAGATGCAGACCAGTGAAAATCAGAACAAACATTACGAACGCATCGGCGGTGAAGCGAAAGTGCGCGAACTGGTGCAACGCTTTTACTACCTGATGGACGAATTGCCCGAGGTACACCGCATCCGCAAGATGCACCACATCAGTTTGAAAAGTGCCGAAGACAAACTGTTCATGTTCCTCTCCGGCTGGTTAGGCGGCCCGCAGTTGTTCGTGGAGAAGTTCGGCCACCCGCGCCTGCGCCAGCGCCACCTGCCTTTCACCATCGGAGATGAAGAGCGCGACCAGTGGATGATGTGTATGACGCAGGCGGTGAACGACGTAGTGGAGGATGAAGCGTTGCGCGTGGAGTTGTTGCTGGCGTTTCAGAAGGTGGCGGATTTTATGCGGAATCAGTCCGACTGATCTTCGTTCGTTTCTTTGGACGGTTGTGCCACTCGCAACATCTCTTCACGCGATGCTGGAGTCTCCAAACTGATTCTTCCCAGCACGCCATCGCGATAATCTTGCAATATGGTCAATGCCGCTTTCTCCAGATCGAATTCCCCGCCTTTCATGCGATAGCCGCGACGTTTTGCCACGGCTTCGATGAGGTGGAATCCGTCCATGCCTGCGGGGCTACAGCTGTAGCGTTGCGTGACTAGCGCGGGGTAGCGCGTGAGCACGATGTCGCCCAAGAAGGCTGCGACTTCTTCGTCGATTACGGCGTTGCGGCCGATGGAGTGGCTGGCGGCGAGCATGAGGCCGTCGCTGTCGTGTTCGATTTTCGGCCACATCAGTCCGGGGGTGTCGATCAGGGTCATGTGGTCGTTGAGGTCGAAGCTCTGCTGGCTTTTGGTGACGGCGGGTTCGTCGCCCACGTTGGCGGCGCGGCGTTTGAGCAGCGCGTTCATCAGCGTGGATTTGCCGACGTTGGGGATGCCCATGATCATCATGCGCAGCGGCTTGAGTGTGGTGCCGCGATGCGGTGCGAGCTTGAGGCACAGCCCCGGCACTTTGGCGACGTCGCCGGGTTTTTTGCACGACAGCGCGACCGCATGCACATTCTTTTGCTGGTTGAAAAAATCCATCCATGCCTTGGTGGCGGCGGGATCGGCGAGGTCGGTTTTGTTGAGTATCTTCAGGCAGGGGCGCTGACGGTGTTCGCGCAGTTCGCGGATCAGCGGGTTGCTACCGGCTGCGGGCACGCGCGCATCCAGCACTTCGATGACGACGTCGATGCGTTCCATGGTTTCGGCGGCTTTTTTGCGCGCCGAGGTCATGTGTCCGGGGAACCATTGAATCGCCATGCTGGGTATTACCTGAAGTTGTTGAAGGGGCGCATTCTACCTGAAGAAACGCAAGCCCCCGGTTTGAGCCGGGGGCTAGTAGGTCGGGTTAGCCGCTTTCTCGCGTAACCCGACATCATTAAAAAATGTTGGGTTACGCGGTGAAGCTGCTAACCCAACCTACGAGTTACTTAATCACTTCTTTCAACTGCTCCAGAATGGCCGGATTCTCCAGAGTAGAAACGTCTTGAGTGATTTCCTCGCCCTTGGCAATCGCACGCAGCAGGCGCCGCATGATTTTGCCGGAGCGGGTCTTGGGCAGGTTTTCGCCGAAGCGGATTTCGTCCGGTTTGGCGATGGGGCCGATTTCTTTGCCGACCCAGTTGCGCAGTTCTTCAGCCAGTTTTTTCGCTGCGGCAGCATCTGCCGGGCGTGCGCCTTTGAGCACCACGAACGCTACGACGGCTTCGCCCTTGATCTCGTGCGGCTTGCCGACAATGGCAGCTTCCGCCACCAACGGATTGGCGACGAGTGCGGATTCGATCTCCATGGTGCCCAGACGGTGACCGGAAACGTTCAGCACGTCGTCGATACGCCCCATGATCCAGAAGTAACCGTCTTCATCGCGATGGGCGGAGTCGCCCGCGAGGTACGCACCCTGCATTTCGGCGGGGAAGTAGCCTTTCTTGTAGCGCTCGGGATCGCCCCAGATGGTGCGGATCTGCGACGGGAACGGTTTCTTGATGACGAGGAAGCCGCCGTGCTGGTCGAACACTTCGTCGCCCGCTTCATTGACGATGGTCGCCATGATGCCGGGCAATGGCAGGGTGCAGGAGCCGGGTTTAGCGGCAATGGCACCGGGCAACGGCGAGATCATGTGGCAGCCGGTTTCGGTTTGCCACCATGTGTCCACGATCGGGCAACGCTCTCCACCTACCACGGTGTGGTACCACATCCATGCTTCGGGGTTGATTGGTTCGCCCACGCTGCCCAGCAAACGCAAGCTGGAGAGGTCGTATTTTTTGGGCAGGTCGCCACCGAGTTTGATCAGCGAGCGGATCGCGGTCGGAGCGGTGTAGAAAGTGGTGACTTTGTGGTCTTGGATCATCTTCCAGAAACGGCCCGCGTCGGGGTAGGTCGGTACGCCTTCAAAGATGACTTCGGTAGCGCCCATCGCCAGTGGGCCGTAGGCGACATAGCTGTGTCCGGTGATCCAGCCCACGTCGGCGGTACACCAGAAAACATCGCTGGCCTTGTAGTCGAACACCCATTGCATGGAGACCATGGCGCCGAGCAGATAGCCGCCGCTGGAATGCTGCACGCCCTTGGGTTTGCCGGTGGAGCCGGAGGTGTAGAGGATGAATAACGGATGTTCCGCGCTGACCCATTCCGGTTCGCAGCTGGAAGATTGACCTGCAATGACATCGTGCCACCACACGTTGTTCGCCGCGTTCCATTGCACTTCGCACTTGGCGCGCTGGTACACGATGACGCTATGCACCATTTCTACGCCGCCCATGCTCAGAGCTTCGTCCACTGCGGGTTTCAGCGGCATGACTTTGCCGCCGCGCATCTGACCGTCTGCGGTGATCACTGCAACGGCCTGCGCGTCGGTGATGCGTTCGTGCAAGCTCTTGGAAGAGAAGCCGCCGAATACCACTGAGTGGATCGCGCCGATGCGCGCACAGCCTTGCATGGCGACGACGGCCTCGATGCTCATCGGCATATAGATGACGACGCGGTCGCCGTTTTTGATGCCGCGCGCTTTGAGCGCGTTGGCGAATTGGCACACGCGGGAGTGCAGCTCGCGGTAGCTGACCTTGGTAACCTTGCCGTCGTCCGCCTCGAAAATGAGTGCGGTCTTTTCCGGCTGGGTGGTGAGATGTTTGTCGAGGCAGTTGTAGGAAACGTTCAGCAGGCCATCTTCAAACCATTTGAAAAACGGGGCGTTGCTCTCGTCCAGAATTTTGGTGAACGGTTTGTGCCACAGAATATTTTCGCGTGCCAGTTTCGCCCAATAGCCTTCGTAATCGTCATGCGCAGCTTTCGCCATGGCCTGATACGCGGCCATGCCGGAGACATTGGCTTGCGCTACGAAGGCGTCGGCAGGTTTGAATACGCGGGTTTCGTTCAGACTGGATTCGATGGACATATAAGCTCCTGTGTGTCGTTGTTCAAGTTATGTGGGTCAAAAACTGCCAAGTTGTTTTAAGTCGAAGCCCCATTTTTCCGCCACTTCGACATTGGCAATACTGTCGGTTCCT
>JBAZYW010000040.1:4046-13225 GCA_041659125.1 Gallionellaceae bacterium
GAGATCGATAAATTCAGGCAC
The DNA here is from genome assembly GCA_041659125.1 of Gallionellaceae bacterium. Classification (GTDB taxonomy): domain Bacteria; phylum Pseudomonadota; class Gammaproteobacteria; order Burkholderiales; family Gallionellaceae; genus PALSA-1006. The sequence continues at coordinate 4,068 of JBAZYW010000040.1, forward strand.
GATGGGCTCGTTGGATTTGGTGGAGAAAAACGCCTTTACGTGCGGCGTGAGCAGGCCCTGCTCGGACTGCTCCAAGACTATAGCGAGCTTTCCTGACTTGAGTCTTACTAAAGTGCCGGAAGGGTAAATGCCGATGGTTTTGACAAAAGCATATAAGATGCGCTCGTCAAAATGGCCGTTGCGCCATTCCGCCATTTTGTGCAGGGTTGCTGCGGGCTCCCAGCCATTCTTGTAACAACGGTTGGAGGTGAGTGCATCGTATACGTCGCATACGGCACCCATGCGCGCGAACAGGGTGAGCGCGTCGCCGGAGATTTTATCCGGATAGCCCGTGCCGTCCACGCGCTCGTGGTGATGCCGCACTACATCCAGTGCCACCTGATTGGCGCCCTCGGAATTGCTCAGTATCTCCCAGCCGCGCAAAGGGTGGGCCTTGATGATCTCGAATTCCTCATCGGTTAGCTTCCCGGGCTTGTTGAGCACGTCATCGGGGATCATCATCTTGCCCACGTCGTGCAACAGACCCGCCATGCCGGCATCTTTGATGTCGGCCTCGGAAAAATCCAGCTGTTTGGCCAGTGCGATCATCAGCGCGCACACGGCAACGGAGTGTAAATAGGTGTAATCGTCTTTGTTTTTCAGGCGGGAAATATTCAGGAAGGCTTCGGGGTTGCGCGAGACGGACAGGTTGATCTCATCTACGATGGGCGCCGCATCGGCGACATTGATCGCGTTCCCCATGCGTGCTTCATGAAACATGGAGGTGACGGCCGCTTTGCTTTTCTCCTGGAGTTTGCGCGCGCGCACAATCTCTTCTTTCATTGAAACGCGCACTTCGGGTTTACTCTCGCTGAGGGCGATCTTTTGAAAGGCCTGCTCACCCCTTTGTTTTTCTTCTTCGACCGTCGTGGCGACAACATGGGACTCGATGTCTAAGCCCTTAGTGGTGTCGATCCAGACTTCCTGCAAGCCGCAAGTTTGCAGCGAGTGCAGGTCTTCCGGGGCGTTCAGCTCAAAAGATTTTTTCCAGAACGGGTGATCCATCCAGCTGCCACACAGCTCTTGGATGAACATCCCGAGGCGTACGTCGCGTACATGGATTTTTTTCAACATTTCAAGTTTTCACCGAAGCGGACTTGTATTGATTATAACCATCACAGGTTCAACCAAAACGAATTTTCATCACCAATACCGCGCCTGCCAGACACACGGTGATGCTGTTGGCGATGATGATCGGCCACGAGCCGAGCAAAACGCCGTACAGCAGCCATAGCGCAACGCCGCAGGTGAATGCGATATACATGCCGAGGGAGATGTCTTTGGTGTGGCGTGTGCGCCAGATTTGCCAAACTTGGGGAATGAAGGCGGTGGTGGTGAGGGTGGCGGCAAGGCTGCCTGTCAGGTCGGTCAGTTGCATTTTAGGATGTTCTAATGTGTTCCGGATCTGTTCATCGAGCCGCCATCGCCATTGCTTATCACCACGAACGGGGCCTTTCAGACCTCCGTTCGTGGCGGGGGCTTTACAGCGCTTCGACGCTGTATTCCACCACCAAGCGATGTGTCTCGCCCGGCTTGACGGTGACGAGATTGTCGAAGGCATTGGCGCTTTCCACGCACACCATGCCGCGATAGCCGTTGTCGCCGAAGTCGCCCATCTTGTTGGCTTTTTCCGTCCACGGATTCCACACCACGGTGGAGCGGCTGCCGGTCTTGGCGATGCGAATCGCACGCTTCAGGCCACGGTCTTCGATCACGCAATCCGCTTCCGTATCCACATACACGCGATCCACTTCGCTTTCGATGACGATGCCGCCTTGCTGTGTGCGGCGCGCCGGTTCGCCCACCTTGTCCAGATAATCGCAACCTTCCAGTCCGCGTATCGTCATCTGTGCCACGTCGCTGATTTGCAGGTAGGTGTGCAGCGCTTCGCCGAGGACGAACGACTCTTTGCCGCTGTTCTGCGTGACCAGCGCCACGCGCAAGGTCTTGCCGATGGTCACTTCGAGTTGCGCGGAGGAGGGGTGCGGCCACTGCGCGCGCGTTGTATCCGACTCGATCAAGCCAAAACGCAGAAAGGTCGAGCCGTCAGGCAACGCTTTGGTTTCCAATACTTCCCACATGACGGTACGGGCATAGCCGTGCCCCGACAGTTTTGCATCGGTGGCATGAGGGCCGAACCAGGGCCAGCAGATTGGCACGCCGCCGCGTATGGATTTGCCCGGCGCAAATTTGGCGTAAGGCGACAGCCAGATCACCGGCTCTTGCCCGCGCGGCTGCCAGGTGGCGACGTGGGCACCCTGTAGCGCGATGTTGCTGTTGGCGTGCGGGTTGGAAACCTCGGCAATGACGATCCCATCCGCGATCTCTTTGAATTGAACGTGGTTGCTGATGGCAAAGCGCTGGTTGAGTTCGGTCAGAGTCATGGTTGCTTCCTTCAAAAATAGGTGCGGCATTTTCGCCGCAAATGGAATTGTTTGCCAGAAAAGTTGAGGGGCGCGATTTTTATCCCGTGTCCGTTGAATTAAGCGGCGCAATGAGCTTTTGTTTTTGCAGCGGCAGGCATGATTTTTGTCGTCAGTTCAGTTAGAATGCCGCCCACTTTAAAAAACGACGCAGGCATATCGTGGCATTGATAGTTCAAAAATACGGCGGCACCTCTGTTGGCAGTCCCGAGCGCATCAGAAACGTTGCGCAGCGCGTAGCAAAATACAAGGCACAAGGGCATCAGGTCGTGGTCGTGGTTTCCGCCATGAGCGGCGAGACCAACCGTCTGATCGCGCTGGCCAAGGAAGTCCAAAAGCATCCCGATCCGCGCGAACTCGACGTGATCATCTCCACCGGCGAGCAGGTGACCATCGGCCTGCTGGCGATGGCGCTGAAAGACATCGGCTTGGAAGCCAAGAGCTACACCGGCGCGCAAGTCAAGATACTCACCGACAGCGCTTTTACCAAGGCGCGCATCGTCAGCATCGACGAGCAGAGCATCCGCACCGATCTGGCCAATGGCCATGTGGTTGTGGTGGCGGGTTTTCAGGGCATGGACGAGGCGGGCAACATTACCACGCTGGGACGCGGCGGCTCGGACACTACCGGCGTCGCTATCGCGGCCGCGTTGCGTGCAGATGAGTGTCAGATATATACCGATGTGGACGGCGTTTACACCACCGACCCGCGTATGGTTCCCGAAGCGCGCCGCCTGAAGAGCATCACTTTTGAAGAAATGCTGGAGATGGCGAGTCTGGGTTCCAAGGTGCTGCAGATACGCTCGGTCGAGTTCGCCGGTAAATATAAAGTCAAACTGCGCGTGCTCTCCAGTTTCGCCGAAGAGGGCGAGGGTACGCTGATCACTTTTGAGGAAAACGATAAAATGGAACAGGCAATCATTTCAGGCATCGCGTTCAATCGCGACGAAGCAAAGATCACCGTGCGCGGCGTACCGGACAAGCCCGGCATCGCTTACCAGATACTGGGCCCGGTGAGCGAAGCCAACATCGACGTGGACATGATTATCCAGAACGTCGGCGTGGACGGTTCCACCGACTTCTCCTTCACCGTGCATCGCAACGAGTTCACCAAGGCGATGGACATCCTGAAGAACAAAGTGCAGCCGCACATTGGCGCACGCGATGTCATCGGCGACAACAAGACAGCCAAAGTATCCGTGGTCGGCGTCGGTATGCGCTCGCATGTGGGCATCGCCAGCAAAATGTTCCGCACCTTGGCGGAAGAAGGCATCAACATCCAGATGATCTCAACTTCCGAGATTAAGATTTCTGTCGTCATTGACGAGAAATATTTGGAGTTGGCCGTGCGCGTATTGCACAAAGCATTCGATTTAGATCAAGAAGACGCATAAACAGTTTGACCGACTAGCCTCTAGTCAGTATCATTCGCGGCCTTCGGAGAGGTGGCCGAGTGGTCGAAGGCACGCCCCTGCTAAGGGCGCATCCGGGCAAAACCTGGATCGAGGGTTCGAATCCCTCCTTCTCCGCCACACAGATGTAAGTGTAAGTAACAAAAAACGCGCCCGTAGCTCAGCTGGATAGAGTACTTGGCTACGAACCAAGGGGTCAGGAGTTCGAATCTCTTCGGGCGCACCAACAAATCAAAGGGTTAGGCAGAAATGCTTAGCCCTTTGTGCTTTTCCTGTGGTAAAAAACGTACCACTTCCGGTGAGTTTTCAGCCAAAACGACTAGCCGACGATCTCACCATTGCGCCAACACGCTATCATAAGGATAGCTTGCTAAATATTTGGACTTTCATAGAATAGATCGAAACTGAAACAACGCGGATTGCCATATAGTGCGTGAATTACTTTATGTCTGGATTAATCAGAGGGCTTATGAAACTTAATTATGTCATCGGTTTTATTATATTCAGCATGGCCTCTGCGTTCTGTCATGCCAGTCCGTTTATCAATATGGGTCAATATTCACTAGGCGGGACGATAAAAGACGGGTCAAGAGATAAGCCCGGTTATATCGTTGAAACTGTGCCGGGAGAAACTTACTCGGGATTGGCGCTTGACGCACCGGTGAACATTACACATATCACGGCCGGTATGGACGTTAGTGAATGGCCTGTTCTAAAGAGAGGTCGACTTGATCATATGCAAATGATCATGAATAGAAAGAACACGGCCCTGTATAAAAAATACTATGGCAAGCATGTTGTTGTGGACTGCTTTATTGATTTTGCCGGACGTTATGACACGCCGGTTTTTTGCGGTGTAATTAATATTACTCCGGCGCCTGCAGGTGTTGCTAGCAAGGATCGCTCTAGTCGAACAGCCGTAATTTCCAAAAAATTATCTGAAGACCCTTCTAAAACCAATAGACTTTTCGAGACGCTTTCATATTGTGTGGTTCCTGCTGTCCAATATGGTCAGTATTCATCTTATGACGGGGGGAAATCGTCCGGCTATCTATTGATGGACAAGTGCGCCAATGAATTCCTTGCTTGGAATAAGGCATGTTTGGAAGACGGGGGTACAAAAGATAGCTGTTTAACAGAGGGCTTGGTTTATGTGCAGTCGATACTAAAAAAATTCAACAAATAATCCCCTAAAAGTCCGTCGCGATTATTCACTAGCCCGTCCGGTGGTCGGAACGACCTCTGTCTGGCGGTATACTTCGCCGCAAATTCCCCACCCGCATTCCTCATTTTTTATTTGAAGGCTGTTTATGCCGCATCAACAAATCCGCCGTTTGCGTTGGGCGGCGTTCATTCTGGTGGCGCTGTGCTACATGCTGGCGTTCTTTCATCGCATGGCGCCCGCCGCCATCGCGGGCGAGTTGCAGCGCGACTTTCAAGCCAGCGGTGCGGCACTCGGCGGCTTGGCCGCCATGTATTTTTATATCTACACGCTGATGCAGATTCCGGTCGGTGTGATGGCGGACACCTTGGGGGTGCGCCGCATCGTCATCGCAGGCGCGCTGATCTCGGGTGTCGGCTCGTTGATGTTCGCGTGGGCGGATACTCTGTCGGTGGCATATGCCGCGCGTGTTCTTACGGGACTTGGTGTGTCGGTGTTTTTTATCGCGCTGATGAAGATCAACTCCGTTTGGTTTCACGACAGGCACTTCGGCGCAGCGGGTGGTCTGGCTATTTTGCTGGGCAACATCGGCGCAGTGTTGGCAGCGTCGCCGCTGGTATGGCTGGTGTCGCAAACTTCCTGGCGCAACGTGTTCGCCGGAGTGGGGATGCTGTCATTGTTGCTGGCACTGCTGGTGTGGCTGCTGGTGCGCAACCATCCGCACGATGCGGGGCTGCCCAGCATGCGCGAACTGGAAGGTAAAACACCGCATCCCAAGCATCAAGGACATTGGTGGGACGGGTTGATGCAGGTAGCCAAAAATCGGGCGACATGGCCCAGCTTCTTTCCCAATTTCGGCATCGCCGGAACGCTGTTTGCTTTCGCCGGATTATGGGCGGTTCCTTATCTGCACGACGCGCACGCCATGAGTCGCGAGCTGGCGAGTCGGCACAATAGTTTGCTGCTGCTCGGCTTTGCCATCGGCGCGATGTGCAGCGGTCTGCTCTCGGATTATATCGGGCGGCGCAAACCGCTCATTGTCGGCGGCTCGCTGTTGTACGTGTTGTGCTGGCTGCCCATTTTGTTGCTGTGGCAGATGCCGCTGCTGTGGAGTTATACGCATTTCTTTCTGATGGGATTCTGCGCGTCCGGTTTTACGCTCGGCTGGGCGAGTGCGAAGGAGGTGAATCCGCCAGCGCTGTCGGGTATGGCGACAAGTCTGGTGAATACGGGCTCTTTCCTCGGGGCGGGTATTTTGCAACCGCTGGTGGGCTGGATAATGGATAGCTTGTGGGGCGGGCTGGTGGTCGATGGGGCGCGCATCTATTCGCCGCAAAATTATCAAACGGGCTTGATCGTGATGTTCGGTTTCGCGCTGACCGGTTTCGTCGGCTCGTGTTTCATCCGCGAGACTTATTGCCGTTACGCGAGCGACGCGAAATGAGGAAGATCTTGTGATAGCCGCCATCGCACTCGATCTGGGCTCCACGTCGGTCAAGGCGGGGCTGTTGCAGCGCGATGGCGCATTGAGTGACATCGTGTCTGTCGCCGCACCCGGGGTCGCCGTCGATGGCGGGCGCTACGAAAGCGATGCGCTGGCTTATGCGCATGTGGCGGAGCAGGTGCTCGCGGCATGCCTGTCCAAAACAAGCGATCTGCCGCCGCTTGGTCTGTGCAGTCAGCGTTCTTCTTTTTTGGTATGGGAGAAGGCGAGTGGTCAGCCGATTACCCCGCTCATCTCTTGGCAAGACACGCGCGGTGCCGCGAGTTGCGAGGCTTTGCGCGATGAGGAAAATGTGATTCGCGACCTGAGCGGATTGCGTCTGACCCCGTATTATTTTGCGCCCAAACTGCGCATTCTGTTGCAGGAACATCCGCAATGGCGCGCACGCCTTGAGCGCGGCGAGTTGCTGGTGGGCACGCTGGATACTTTTCTGATCTGGCGCTGGACGGGCGGCGGGCAGTACATCACGGATGCCTCCATGGCTGCGCGCACTTTGCTCATGGATGTCCGGCGGCAGCAATGGTCGCCCGAACTCTGCAAAATTTTCAGCATTCCTCTTGCCGTTCTCCCGCAAATCAGGCCTTCCACGGGATTGGCTATTCGCTTGGACAATGGCCTCACTTTGCAGGCCAGTGTTGGAGATCAGTCGGCTGCGTTTTTTGCCAGTATCGGTACGGATAACATGGCGGCATTGGTTAATTTGGGAACCGGCGGCTTTGTGATGCGCGACATGGCGCAAGAACAAGAAGGGCTGGATGGTTATCTGCGCACCTTGCTCTATCAGAACCGCGCTGAACATGCCCGCATTGCCCTCGAAGGTACGCTCAATTCCATCGCTGCTGCACTTGCACCCTATCCGGTCGCGGAGTGTTGTGTCGAAGAGTTGGCGCAGACCGATATATTTTGCCTCGCCGAACCCAGCGGTCTTGGCGCGCCGTATTTTCGCAATGATCTGGGCATTTTATTTTCGCATCCCGCCGAGCATCTGTCGCCGCGACAAATCGGCAGTCTGTTGCTCGAAGCCATCGTCTTTCGCGTCGCGCGGATACTGGAGGAGTTTCATCGCGCCGCTCCTCTTGAGCGCGTCTACCTTTCCGGCGGCTTGTCCGAACTGCCCTGCCTGCAACAAGGCATCGCGCAGTGCGTGCCGGCATTGCACGTCTATCGTTTGCAGCAGAGGGATTCCAGTTTGCAAGGCGCGGCGCTGCTGGCGGCGGGAATGCAGATAGCTTCAAATCGGGAAGCGGGGCAAGCCGTCGTGGCGGATGGCGCGCCACGCTTGCCGGAAAAATATCGGCGCTGGAAGGATTGGTTCGACGCTTTGCTGGCTAGTCAGGCGCGATAAGCGGCGGCCAGACTAGGTCGATGCGCCCGCAGTTGAGCAAACTTGCGCCGACGACTTCTTGCGCCGAAGTCGTTAGCCCCAGTGCGGCGAGGATGGGGTTCTCGTGCGAGACTGCCAGCACATGGGCATCGGGGTGTCGCGCGGCGATCTCGTCCAGAAAATCTTTCAAGCGTGCCATCTGTTGCAGAAACGATTCGCCATCTGGTGTTTTGAAATGCAACGGATCAAGTAACACCTGATCGTTGAAGGCGTTCACAGGCTGCCCATCCATGCCCGATTTGCGTTCGTTCAGGCGCGGGTCGATGTCGAGCGGAATCGTCTTGCCGCGCAGCAGAATTTGTATTGTTTCCTTGGCGCGGGGGAATTCAGAAACATATGCACGGGTGAACATTTCCGCGCCCAGCGCGGTTGCCAGCGCTTCGGCCTGAGCTTGGCCTTTGGGCGTCAAATGCACGGGCTTTGCCGGGTCGTCATTGATGAAGTGGCCGACGTTGGCTTCGCTCTCGCCGTGTCTGATAAAGGTGATTTTCATGTGATTCGATATGAGCGGGTTGGAAATTAAAAACGCAGTAATTTAATCAGGATTGAACTTTATTCAAACGGGCCAGTCAGAGTAAGCGGGTAAACCACCCATTATTATGAAAGGGTTCACCATGAAAAAATATTTAATATTGATCTCTCTGACTGTCTCCGAATGGGTCGCCGTACTGACCTACACTGTTCCCGTCTGAGGCGGGATTTTCAAGCAGCAAAATCTATGAATTGAGGATTTCGATGCCGCGCTGTTGCGCGGCATCGCGCGTTGCCGAAACGATGCGTTCATTCAGGCTTGCATCCGGTTCACCTGTCCGGGGAATGTTAGCCAGTACCCTGTCGGCGAATTCCAGCGCGGCTTGGGCGCGGTCTTTCGGGTAGCCCGCCGGCGACGCGATGGCCTGAAAATACAGCATGCCGTTGCGTTGCGTGATGGCAAGCTGATAAAAAGCTTGTCCATGCGCCGTGACTTCTTTGTCGCGCATTTCGAAGCAAAGCGTAGCGCTGTTTTGTGCGGGATCGACCGTCGGCGTAAGCCGTTTGGCGATGTCCTCTATCAACGGCTGCGCCAAGTTGAGTTGCGGCGCAAGCGTCATGTGGTACTGCCCCGGACGTTCGATGACCAGCGGGTTGTCCAGCGGCGGAGTCTTGCCGGGGCGCAGCAGCGATAACACCACCAGAGTCACGATGGTGAGGATGGTCAGCTCTATCAAAATGCACACCTCTTATTAGTCGAAAA
>JBAZYW010000040.1:13235-13814 GCA_041659125.1 Gallionellaceae bacterium
GAAAACATCGGCATTTTAGCGCGTCTGTGTCGGGCTTTTGCTCACGTATGCCGATCACCCTGCGCATAATTGCGCCGCCGCGAAATATTCCAGTAATAAACATTTCTTATACTGGCCTGCAATGGCCTGTTTTAACCTGTGTTCCGGGTGTGCTTGCGAACACGAATACATTTCTATATTATTGGAAACGTGGAAATAAAAAAGGTGGCTCCGGCATGAAAATTAAGACGGCAGTGGAAGCGTTGGCAGCATTGGCACAGGAGTCGCGTTTAGCTGTATTCCGTTTGCTGGTGCAGGCAGGTAAGGAAGGGCTGGCGGCTGGGGCGGTGGGCGAGAAGCTGGGCATTCCGCCTGCCACCTTGTCGTTTCATCTCAAAGCGCTGGCAAATGCCGGATTGGTCAAGTCGCGTACCGAAGGGCGCTTCGTGATCTATAACGCCAATTATGCCGAAATGGATAGGCTCATCGCCTACCTTACCGAGCATTGCTGTGCAGGCGATACGGCGGAATGCGCGCCGCTGAAGAAATGTGGATAACGTAAAAGGAAGATCGAAAATGAGCGAAAAACAATACAACGTG
>JBAZYW010000041.1:0-13615 GCA_041659125.1 Gallionellaceae bacterium
CTTGGTGCGAACGCCATTTTGGCGGTTTCTATCGCCGTCGCCAAAGCGGCTGCGGAAGAATCCGGCCTGCCGTTGTATCGCTATTTCGGCGGTGCGGCGCGTATGGAAATGCCGGTGCCGATGATGAACATCATCAACGGCGGCGCGCATGCCGAAGGCGGTGCGGACATTCAGGAATTCATGATTATTCCCGTCGGCGCGCAAAGCTTCCGCGAAGCATTGCGTTGCGGTGCCGAAGTGTTCCACAACCTGAAAAAGATTTTGCATGATCGTGGCTTGGCGACGACCGTGGGTGATGAAGGCGGTTTTGCTCCTGCGTTGGGTTCCAATGAGGGCGCACTGAAAGTGATCGTCGAAGCGATCGAGGCCGCCGGCTACGTGCCGGGCGCCGATGTGGCGATTGGTTTGGATTGCGCCGCATCCGAGTTTTACAAGGACGGCAAATATCACCTCAAAGCGGACGGCCTAGTGCTCAATGCCGAGCAGATCATCGACCTGTACGCAACGTGGGTGGATAAATATCCGATCATCAGCATCGAAGACGGCATGAGCGAACACGATTGGGACGGCTGGAAAGCACTGACTGACCGTCTCGGCAAGAACATCCAGCTGGTTGGCGATGATATTTTCGTGACCAACACCAAGATATTCAAAGAAGGCATTAAGCGCGGCATTGCCAACTCCATTCTGATCAAAGTAAACCAGATCGGTACATTGACCGAAACTTTTGCCGCGATTGAAATGGCGAAACGCGCTGGCTACACCGCTGTGATCTCGCATCGTTCCGGTGAAACTGAAGATTCCACGATTGCCGATTTGGCCGTGGCCACCAACGCGCTGCAAATCAAGACAGGTTCGTTGTCGCGTTCGGATCGTATGGCGAAATACAACCAACTGCTGCGCATCGAAGAAGACTTGGGCGATAGCGCATCTTATCCCGGTAGCGGCGCGTATTATCAGCTAGGTTAATGCTGCGTCCTGTCACACTGATACTGCTTGTCCTTATCCTGCTATTGCAGTACCCGCTATGGTTGGGTAAGGGCAGCTGGCTAAAAGTGTGGGATATCGACCGTCAGGTCGAGGTGCAAAAAAAGATCAACCAACAAACTCAAATGCGCAATGCGGTGCTGGACGCCGAAGTGCGTGACCTCAAGAAAGGCTCAGAGGCCATTGAGGAGCGAGCCCGTAGCGAGCTGGGCATGGTCAAGCGCGACGAGGTGTACTTCCAGATAGTGGGTAATCATCCGCCCGTGTCGGCGTCCGGTGTGGGGAGTGCGCAAGCGGCAGGGCGTTGAAGTGCTGTAAATAAAAAAAGCGGTTGGTCAGAGATTATCTGACCAACCGCTTTTTATTGGAGGGCTGCTTAAACGCCGAGCAACTCCACTTCAAACACCAGCGTCGCATTAGGCGGGATAACGCGACCCGCACCGCGTGAGCCGTAACCCAGCGAGGCCGGAATAGTCAGCTTGCGGATGCCGCCGACCTGCATACCCTGTACGCCCTCGTCCCAGCCGCGTATCACTTCGCCGCCACCGAGATTGAATTCGAAAGGGTCGTTGCGATCCTTGCTGGAATCGAACTTGGAGCCGTCGGTGAGCCAGCCGGTGTAATGCACGGTGACCATGTCTCCGGCTTTGGCGGTTGCACCGTCGCCGGTCAAAATTTCTTCGTATTGCAGTCCCGAAGCAGTGGTGACGGTGGTCATCGTTTATTCCTGTGTTTGTTGCGCAGCGCGTTCGGCTGCTTGTACGGTGTTGGCGACCAGCATGGTGATGGTCATCGGGCCGACGCCGCCGGGAACGGGCGTGATCCAGCCAGCGACTTCTTTGGCGGAATCGAAATCCACGTCGCCGCACAGCTTGCCGTTGTCCATGCGGTTGATGCCGACGTCGATGACTGCCGCACCGGGCTTAATCATGTCGCCGGTGATCATTTTCGGCTTGCCGGTGGCAACCACCAGAATGTCCGCATCGCGCGTGAATTTTTCGAGATCGACTGTTTTGGAAGTGCAGATGGTGACGGTGGCGTTGTGCTGCAACAGCAACAGTGCCATCGGCTTGCCGACGATGTTGCTGCGACCGATCACCACGGCATGCTTGCCTTCGATGCTCACGCCGCTCTTTTGCAGCAGCACCAGAGAGCCGTAAGGAGTGCAGGGCGCAAAGCGCATATTGCCGGTAGCCAGTGCACCGACATTGAGCGGATGGAAACCGTCCACGTCTTTATCGGGGCTGATGGCATCGAGTACTTTGCTGCTGTCGATGTGCTTGGGCACGGGCAGCTGCACCAGCAGGCCGTGAATCTTCGGATCGGCATTCAGCTCGGCGATCTTCGCCAGCAAAGCAGCTTCGCTGGTGTCGGCGGGCAGCGCGATATGCACGGAATGCAGGCCGAGGTCGGCGCAGGCTTTCACCTTGTTGGCGACGTACACCTTGGAGGCGGGATCTTCGCCGACGATGATAACTGCCAGTCCCGGCGTGATGCCGCGCGCCTTCAACGCATCGGCGCGTACCTTCCATTCGGCGCGGACTTCTTGCGCGATGGCTTTTCCGTCAATAATTTTTGCAGTCATGGCGATTATTCCAATTCAATTTAACTCAGAAAATCCAATAGACAACATTCCTTCCCCCTGTCATAACCAGCGACTTGGCTGGCGTTGTTTGCCAGCTTAGTCGAATGGCTAGTTGTTTCATCAGGGGGAAGGAACTGATTTAAAACTCGGGTTTAACGTCGGCTTTGGAATAGTTGGCCACACCTTCCATGATTTCCTTGCGTGCTTCCTCAATGCCTGCCCAGCCGCCGATCTTGACCCATTTATTGGGCTCGAGATCCTTGTAATGTGCGAAGAAGTGTTCAACCTGTTTCAGCAGGATTTCCGGCAATTCGGTGTGGCTCTTTAAACCGCGATAGACAGTGGTGAGTTTATCCACCGGCACCGCAAGAACTTTTGCGTCGAAACCGGATTCATCTTCCATCTTCAGCACAGCCAGCGGGCGGCAACGCACGACCACGCCGATTTGCAGGGGAATGGGGGTGATCACCAGCACGTCCACCGGGTCGCCGTCGTCGGACAGCGTGTGCGGGATGTAACCGTAGTTGCAAGGGTAGTGCATCGCGGTGCTCATGAAGCGGTCAACGAACATTGCGCCGGACTCTTTGTCCACTTCGTATTTGATCGGCTCGCCGTGCATCGGGATTTCGACGACCACGTTGAAATCGTTAGGGAGGTCTTTGCCGGAAGGAACTTTGTTCAAACCCATGATGAGCTGCCTTTATGTGAAAATTGAAAGGCGCGAATTGTATCATTGAGCGGACGCAATCTAAACAGGGCGATTGCCCCTGCTGGGGTACCAGAAAAGCTGCTAGCATTAAACTTCAGACGCCAGAAATGAAATTCAAAGGGAGTTAAATATGAATTTTCACGCCGACCTTCATCATGTGATTTATGCCTTATCCGATGCGCTCGATCTGGTCGGTGTGGATGATGTGGCGCATGGCAAGCGCGTCGGCATCATGGCCGCCGAATGCGGCAAGGTGTTGGGGTTGCCGCAGGCTGAGATTGAGTTTCTGTTCGAACTGGGCATGCTGCACGATATTGGCGTGTCGTCCACGCAGACGCACCATCATCTGGTGGCCGAGTTTGACTGGGGCGGTTCGCAACAGCACACGATTGTCGGCCATGATCTGCTCAAAGACTTTGCGCCGCTGGCCGATATGGCCTTACCTATCCGCTACCATCACACAAAGTGGTCTACGTTAAGCAAGGATAAATTAGACCCGGTGCTGGCGCGGCGGGCCAATCTGATTTTTCTGGCTGATCGCGTTGATACGCTGGCGGCTCCTTATTATTCCGACAATACGGTGTTGCTGCATGTGGCTGAAATACGCGCCGAAATTCAGCGCCGCGTGGACAGTTATTTCAGCCCCGAGTTGGTGGATGCCTTTATGGTAGCGTCGCGTACCGAAGCTTTTTGGCTGTTACTGGAGCCGCGCTCCATTCAGTCATATTTGCAGGAGAGGCTGGCGCAAACCGCGCGGGCACGGGCGAGCGGCAGCGAACTCAAACAAGTGGCTCATCTTTTTGCGCAAATAGTCGATGCCAAAAGTCCTTTCACGGCACAGCATTCGCAGGGGGTGGCGAATCTCGCGCGTCTTCTGGCCGAAAAGATGGGCGTTGCCCCGGCCAATTTCGACAAGATCGAAATCGCCGGTTTACTGCATGACTTGGGCAAGCTGCGCGTACCCGACGAAATTCTGGATAAACCGTTCCCGTTGGATGAGCGTGAACGCAAGATTATCAACGCGCACAGTTTTGAAACCTTTCAGATACTTCACGGCATCAAGGGCTTTGAAGAGGTGTCGGCTTGGGCGGGCTACCACCACGAGGAGCCGGGCGGCGGCGGCTATCCTTTTCATGTGCTGGGCGAGAACCTGCCGCTGGAAGCGCGCATTCTGCGGGTGGCCGATATCTTTCAGGCGATGGTGCAGGATCGTCCCTATCGTGCCGGTCTGAGCAAGGAAGCCGTTCTGGAGTTCATGCATGACCTGAGGGATAGGGGGCTCGTTGAGCCGGAGATTTATGCCACGCTGGTGGCCTGTGCGGATGCGGCGATGGTCGCCGCCAGGCCGGGTTTGATCGCGGCTTGACGGGCTTTAGTGAGAGACGCGACGCCTGCGCTCAATAAACTGCCACGCAATTTAACCCTTTCTAGGGTTTGGCTTTCAGCCGCAGCAGTTCCGCAAGATAGCGATTTTCCAGTTCCAGTTCGCGGTGTGACAACGCGCGATCTATTGCGGCACGCAGTTCGTAATCGTGCCACGGCTTGCCGATGAAGTGGTTTACCCCGGCCGTGTTCACGGCGGCAATCAACACATCCACCTCCGCCACGCCGCTGATCAGCATGCGCACCGCATCGGGCTGCTTCTCCTTGATCAGGCGCAGGAACTCGACACCGTTGAGCGACGGCATGGCGTAATCGCAGATCACCACGTCAAATTGCTGCTCGTGCGCCACCGCTAGCGCCGCATCGGCGTGTTCGAACGTGTGAACACTTAATTGGTATAGTCCGAAACAGCCTTGCGTATAGGACTCGCTCAACTCGCGCTCCAGCGCTCTCAGGGTGCGCGGATCGTCATCCACCACCATCAACTCGAATTTGTTTTTATGCTGAGGATGATGATGCAGGCCGAAATGCTCAAGATACAGCTTGGCCAGACGCCGGTTCTCGCAACGTATGTCATAGTGCCTGAGAGCCTGCAGTAACGCGCAGCGCAAATCGTATTCATGCCAGGGCTTGGCAATGAAAAAATCGATATGCGCTTCGTTGATCGCGCGCTTCATATCCGCACGGTCTGCATTCCCGCTCAACACGATGCGCACCGCATCGGGCTGTATCTCGGCGAATGTCTTGAGAAAATCGACGCCGCTCATTTCGGGCATGCGGTTGTCGGCGAACACCACATCGAAATATCCGTCCGATTCCCGTGCGCGAGCCAGCGCGGCAAGGGGGGAGGTGAACGCTTCGATCTCCAGCCCCTGATGGCCGACGTAAGGCTTGCTCAATAATTCGCGGCGCAGCGCAGACAGAATAAAATCGTCGTCGTCCAGCAATAATATGCGGTAGGTATCCACGATGTCCGTTTAGATCGAATGTGTATAGATCGTCAGTTGTTCGCCGGTCTGCTCGTATAGGTGTATTGCCCTGATGTGCCCTGTGTTCAGCGTGGAGTTTTTGAGCAGCAAAAGCATGCCGTTTTTTGTCACCACATCGCGCGTGAGCAGCATCCCTTCATGCAATTGGGCACTGGTCACCAGAAACTCGGTAGCGACTGGCCCCCAATGGTTGGAGTGCGACATAAGTTCGCTGAATATATCCACAATAGCCGGATCGTAACGCGTATTTTTGCCGCTGACGACCATCTTGAGCGCCTGTTCCGGCGATAACTTGTCGTGACTGATCAAGCCCTGCTGCAGCTGATCAAAATCGCTGGCTACCCGCAGAATACGCGCGCCCAGCGGAATTAATTCCCCGTGCATGCCGGTAGTGTTGCCCTCGCCGTTGTAGTACTCGCGATGGCGGCGGATCAATTCGGATGCTTTCGTCAGCGGATCGAGCGCCATCAAGGCCGCCGCCGCGCGCAGCGGATGCGTGTCGAATTCGGCACGTTCGGAATAGGACAACTCCATGTAGGGCTTGTCCAGCAGGCGATCCGGCAGACCTATCTTGCCCATATTGTGCAGCAAAGCGGCGGTCTCAATATCCTGAATGTCGGCTTCCGCAAGCTTCAT
Organism: Gallionellaceae bacterium; assembly: GCA_041659125.1. GTDB lineage: Bacteria > Pseudomonadota > Gammaproteobacteria > Burkholderiales > Gallionellaceae > PALSA-1006. Next base: position 6,290 of record JBAZYW010000041.1, read on the forward strand.
CTTGTTGGCTATGTCGCGGCACAGTTGCGCGACGCGGCGCGAATGTCCGGCCATCGCGCCTTTGCGCAACTCCATCAGATTGGCGAATACCTGAAGCGTGGCGAAGTAGTCTTTTTTCAGTTGCTCCAGCGTGGCATGCAGCTGTTCGGTGCGCTGACGCACCTTTTCTTCCAGGCTGGTATTCATTACCTTCAAGGCCAAATTCTGGCGCACAGTCAACTCTTCCAGCCGCTGTTTCTCAGCCAGCAAATTTTTTCGTTCCAGCGCACCGTGAACCAGCAGCACGATGTCATCGTCGTTCCATGGTTTGGAGATATAACGGTATATTTCGCCGCGATTGATCGCAGCGATAGTGGAGCCGATATCGGAAAATCCAGTCAGCAGAATGCGTACAGCATCGGGCCATTTGCTGCGAATCTGCTCCAGCACTTCGGCTCCGCTCATTTGCGGCATACGCATATCGGAGATCACCAGATCCACACGCTCTTTTTCCATCAGCGCAAGCGCTTCCGCGCCGCTTTCCGCCGTGAGGATGGTGTAGCCGAGCGGCTTGAACAGGCGTTTCAGTGAAGCCAGGATGTTTGCCTCGTCGTCGATAAATAGCAGGGTTGCTAGATTTTTATTGGGCGCCATCACGTCTTGATTCATGTCTTCTCCTTGGTTTCGGGTTGTTGCAGCGGCAGCCACACCCGGAAGGTCGAGCCTTTACCCACTTCGCTATGCACCTCGATTTTGCCGTGGTGCTTTTCGATGATCTTGTATGAAACCGAGAGTCCCAGCCCCGTTCCTTTGCCCACCGGTTTGGTGGTAAAGAACGGATCGAACAGGTGCGGAAAATTCGCTGCCGGAATACCCTTGCCCGTGTCGCTCACCTCGATCCAAATTCTATCGCCTTCCTGTCCCGTGCGCAGAGTGATCTTGCCGCGCACTTCGATGGCTTGTGCGGCGTTCACGAGCAAATTCATAAACACCTGATTAAGCTGCGAAGGCAAGTGGTAGATTTTCGGCAGGGTGGCGTATTCCTTGACCACTTCGCATTTGTACTTCAGCTCGTTCCACACCACGTTCAGCGTGGACTCCAGCCCTTGATGCACATCTTCCAACACCCAGTGATCTTCTTTATCGGCGTGGGAAAACTCTTTGAGATCGAGAATGATTTTCTTGACCCGATCCAGCCCCTGATGCGACTCGGCAAGCAGTGCTTTGGTATCATCGCGGATATATTTTAAATCCACCTTTTTCTTGAACTGAAACAATTCTTCCACTAACGGGTTGTCGGTATCCAGCAGCGTTTCAGCGGCCTCGTATTTGTCCATTGCGACGAAAATATCGGCCAGATATTTTTCCAGCGTGCCGAGATTGGAGTTCACATAACCGATCGGATTATTGATCTCGTGCGCCACGCCAGCAGCCAGCAGGCCGATGGCCGACATTTTCTCGGATTGCAGCAACTGGCTTTGCGCCTGCTCCAGCTGCTTGTTCGCTTCCAGCAGTTGCGTATTGATTCTCTCGACCTGCTCGTATTGCGCGATCATCTGTGCTTCGACTTGTTTGCGTTTGGTGATGTCGCGCACGATGCCCAGCATGTAGGGTTTGTCGAGTTCGACGAGTGTCGAGCTGATTTCCACGGCGAACGTCGAGCCGTCCTTGCGTCGCCGCATGCCTTCGAATCGCGCGTGTCCCGATTGCTGTATTTGCGCTTCGATCATTTTTCCGGAGTCCGCGCTGAAGGCCGGATCAATGTCGGGAATGCTCATGGACAGGAGTTCCTCGCGGCTGTAGCCCAAGTCGCGGCATCCCGTCTCGTTGATGTCGAAAATACGCAACGTGATGGGATCAAGCACTTCGATTGCATCGCTGGAGCTGTCGAGCAAAGCGCGGAACAGCTTCAACGATGCCTCAGCCTGCTTGCGTGCGCTGATGTCGCGGATGATGCCGATGGCCTGCCAGCGTCCGGAGATATTGACTGCGCTGAGGGAAAGTTCGATCGGGAACTCATTGCCGTTTTTGTGCAGTGCTACAAGCTCCAGCGTTTTGCCGACCACCGCGCCTTCGCCGCTATGCTGAAAATGCGCAAAACCTTTGCCGGACGCTTCATGGAATCTTGCCGGAGTGAGCAGCGCGTGCAGGTTTTTACCCAATGCTTGGTGCGCCGCGTAGCCGAATATTTTTTCTGCAGCGGCATTCCAGAACGAGATGTTCTCGTCATTGTCGATCATGACGATACCATCCTGTGCCGACGCGCTCATGACGCGGAATTTTTCTTCACTCTCCAGCAGGGATTTTTCCACGAGCTTGTGTTCGGTGATGTCCTCTTTGATGCCCAGATAGTGGGTGACTTTTTCGTTGGCATCGCGCACCGGAGAGACAAAGATGGATTCAAGATATTCGCTGCCGTCCTTGCGCCGGTTGATTAACTCACCCTTCCAACTCTCACCGCGTGTCAAGTGTGCCCACATGTCATCGTAAGTTTTCCGCGAGTTTTTATCGGAATGTAGAATGCGCGGATTCTGTCCGATTGCCTCGGCACGGCTATAGCCGGTGGCTTTAACGAAGGCTTCGTTGACGTATTCCAGATTGGCTTCAAGGTCGGTGATCACGATCGAATTCGGGCTTTGTTCCACCGCCAGCGAGAGTTTGCGCAGAGACTCTTCCGCCTGTTTGCGTTCGGCGTCGTGTATAAAATTGTCCAGCGCAAAGTTGATGTCAGTGGACATCTCGATCAACAGCTCGCGCGCGGCTTCATCAAACGCATCCGGCTCGCTGGCATAAAGCGTGAAAGCTCCGAAAACGACCCCCTCCCGGCATAGTGGTAGCGCAGCCGAGCTGCGCCAGCCAAGGGCTGCGCCGCTTTTATGCCAAGGGGTGGTGAGCGGGGAATTCACGAAGTCCTGGCACCAGACTGGTTGATTTTCGCGTAGAGCGCATCCGGTCGGGCCTTGTCCGTATTCGCTGGCGGCATCCGCCGATATTTTGATGTCGCGCAGGTATTCTTCCGCACCTGCGCCAAAACTGAACACGGGTTTGATCATGCGTGTATCGGGGTCGAGCACGCCGACCCACGCCATTTTGAAGCCGCCGAATTTCACGGCAGCTTTGCAGGTTTGTGCGAATAATTCTACGTCGTTCGTGCTGTGCACGATGGCTTGATTGCAATGGCTCAAAGCCGCATATAGTTGGCTCAAGCGCCGGATTTTGGACTCGGCCTGCTTGCGCTCGGTGATGTCGCGAAACACGCCCACGAGATAAGTTTTATCGCCGAATTTCACGGCTGAAGACTTGATATCGGCGTAAAACACCGAGCCATCTTTACGTTTGACCGGTAAATTTTCGGCGAGTTGAACGTCGCCACGCAACTGTGCTTCAAACTGTTCGATGACCTGCGGTAAATCCTGCTGCGGGTGAATATCCGCAACGCCGAGCCGGGTGAGTTCCTCCGGGCTGTAACCCAGCATGCGGCAGATTGCCGGATTGCCGGTGGCAAAGCGCTTGTTCCCTGCGTCTGCAAGCAATACGCCGTCAAGCGCGCCTTCAAAGATGGCACGGAATTTTTCCTCCGACTCGCGCAGGGTGGTTTCTGCCCGCTTGAGTTCGGTTAAGTCCTCGAACGTGACAATATTTCTGCCGCCTATGGAAGCGAGGGAAATCCTGACATGGCGGATGATCCCGTTTTTGCAAGTCACCGAGGTTTCCATGGGCTCGATGTCAACGTGGCTTTGGATCGTTTTTTCGAGCTGTGCTGTAAATTCGGCCTGGAGTGTTTCCCGGTATGCCTTGTCGGGATAGGCAAGCGGCCACCAGTGCCGCACATCGGGAACATCTTCCAGGGTGTAACCGAACAGCTCGGTAAATTTTCGGTTCATCATCACGACTTTTTCAGCGGCACCTACACCGGCATCCACGATCATGGCAACGGGTGAATGTTCGACCAGCGCTTTGAGATCGGCCTCGCTGTCATGCAACGCACGCTCCATGCTTTTGCGCGCGCGTATGCCCTGCTCCAGCGACAACGTACCTTGCACGGCGGTAGTCAGGCGTTGCAAATGATCCTTCATCACATAATCTTTGGCACCCAGCTTGACCAGATCGACCGCTTCGATATCGCCCAGCGCGCCGGTGACCATGATTACCGGAATATCTGGGTAGGTCTGGCGCACGATCTTCAACGCATCGCGTCCGTTTATATCCGGCAGCCTGAAGTCGGATAGAACCAGATCGGGCTTGAATTCAGCCAGCGCACGCACAAACGCATCGCGCGTATCCACGCGCAGAAGTTCGACTTGCGGCCATTCCGTCTCCAATTCCGCCTGTATCAACTCGCTGTCGTTCGGGTTGTCTTCGAGATTGAGGACGCGCAGTCGGTCTTGATTTGCCTCCGGCGGGATCATTTCAAACGCTCCTGCGCAGGCTGCCGAGCGGCGGATGGTTGATGAGCGCCCAGAACACACCGAGGTCTTTGACCGATTCGACGAAACTGGGAAAATCGACCGGTTTTACCACATAGGCATTTGCGCCGAGCGAGTAGCCTTCCGCCACGTCGCGCTCCTCGCATGACGAGGTCATGATTACCACCGGGATGATTTTTAATTCGGGATCGGTTTTGATTCGGCGCAGCACTTCCATGCCGTTAATCTTGGGTAGTTTGAGGTCGAGCAGGATCACCGCCGGGTTGCCGCACTGGCGTTCTGCGTAGTCGCCCTGATACAGCAGATAATCGAGCGCTTCTTGTCCGTCGCGCACCACGACGACCTCGTTGGCCAGTTTGCATTCGGCGAAAGCCTCCAGCGTCATTTCCTCGTCGTTCGGGCTATCCTCGACCAACAGTATGCGTGCCAGTGTCTTCATCTCAGTCTCCCTTTGCCGGTAGCGCGAAATAGAACGTCGCCCCCGCGTTTAGTTTGCCCTCTGCCCACACCCGTCCGCCGTGGCGCTGGATGATGCGCTGCACATTGGCCAATCCCACACCGGTGCCCTCGAATTCATTTTGCGAATGCAGGCGCTGGAACAAGCCGAACAGCTTGTCCGCATGGCGCATGTCGAATCCTACCCCATTGTCCCGGACATAACAGACCACTTCGTTTTTCGTGCCGGCAAGCTGGCCGACTTCGATGATCGCGACTTCACGCGTCTGGGTGAATTTCAGCGCGTTGGAAAGCAGGTTTTGCAACACCAGCGCTAGCATACTGTGCTCGCCTTCCACCTCGGGCAGCGGTGCAATTTTCCATTCGATCTTTCGCCCTTGAACCTGCGGATGCAGGATGTTCAGCACCTCGTCCAGCACCCGATCAAGGCTCACCGTTGTCATTGTCATCCCGGCCCGACCGAGGCGCGAGAAGGTCAGAATGTCGTCGATCAGCCGTCCCATCTGCACCGCCGCATCAGAGATGACCTCTATGTAGTGCCTGCCCTTGTCGTCGATCACGTCGTAGTTGCGCTTCTTCAGCAGTCCGATGAAGCCGGCGATGGAACGCAGCGGCGCGCGCAGGTCGTGCGACACCGAATAGGAGAAGGTCTCCAGCTCCTTGTTGGTGGCGGCCAACTGTGCTGTGCGCTCCTGTACGCGCCGTTCGAGCTCGTCGTTGAGTTTACGGATATTCTCCTCGGATTTTTTGCGTGCGGTGACGTTGTCGAAGATGGCCACGAAATGCTCATTTTCCGGACAATAAACCGTGATTTCAAACCACTTGTCCAACGCGTCCACATACATCTCGAACTGCTCAGGCTGCCCTTGCTGCGCCACCCGGCCATAGATTTCGAACAGTTCCGGGTTGGATTCGCGCATGCCCGGAATTACCTCGGTAGCACGCTTGCCCACCACGTCCTGCAGTCCGCTCAGGGCCGCGAAGGCGGGGTTGACCTCGAGATAGACGAAGTCTTCGGCCACCCCTTCCTGATATAACATCCGGCAATGCACATAGCCTTCCAGCATGTTCTCGAACAGCGAGTGGAAATGCCGTTCGCTCTGCTCAATCGCCGCCATCGTGCGGGCCTTCATTTCCACCCGGTTGGCGCGCTGCTGCTGCCGCCACAACAACATCATCGCCGCGCTGACTGCGGCGATGGCGGCGAGGGCGATCAGGCTGACCCACAACACCATATCCCGCAACGGCGCCAGCACCTCGGCGCGGTCGATCTTGGCGACAAGGTGCCAGTTCGTCCCCGCCACGGGGCGAAAGGCGGCCAATACCGGCATGTCGCGGTAATCTTTGCCCGCTACCGTCCCGGGCTTTTCCGAACTGATGGCGACAGAGGCGATCCGCGCCAGATCGGTCGAGGGCTGCATCAGCCTCAACGCAGAACCCTCGCGATGACGCAGGTCGTTGAGGTACATGACGGATTCGCCCTCATGGCGCACCAGCAGGGTTTCGCCGCTGGCGCTGGCCGTGGGCCAGCTCTGGATCAGCGGGAAGATGAATTGTTGCGCCGTGACGCGCAACACCACGACCGCGACTGTGCGCCCGCCCTGCGCATCCGGCACGACCAGCGGTACGAGCCAGTCCAGATGAATATGGCCTTCTTCGTCGCGGTAAATGTCGCGCCGCTGCACCTGTTTGCCGACCACTGCCTGCCGCAGCGAGTTTGGAAGCACCGGCGCGGTTTGCACATCCACGCCAGAGGAAATCAACAGCCGCCCATCGGGACGCAACAGCAGTATCTTCGTATAGTGGTAATTAGCGCGCAGCCTGTCCAGACGTCCCATAATCAGCCCGGATAATTCCGCATTCTGCTCTCGTCGCGCTAACCGGGCGACCCGTGCCACGAACGCATCGTCTCCGGCCAGCACCTCGGCATCTCCCTGACGTTCCGCCATCCAGTTTTCGATCTGCTCGGCCTTGAGTTGTGCAATAACTTCCAGGTCGGCGTATGCCTCGCGCTCGATCTGCGGGCCATACAGACGGGTGATGGCAAATCCGATCAGCGGCACCACCAGCACCAGCGCGGCGAATGCCAGCGACGGCCTGCCAGTGCCAAGCTGAGGCCCGTCAGTTTGCCGGAAAGGCCTGACGCCCCGCGATCTGAGCAACAGGTAAAGCAGAAAGCTGGTGACCACCACGAACGCCAAGCCTTTTGCCAGTTCGATGCGCACCCACAGAACCGGATCGGCGATGGTCAGCAGATAATCGGAGACGACGATCCACAGCGCGGCGAAGGCCGCATAAAACAATGCCACGCCAGCGGGAGTAAGCAGTCTGGACAACAGATATTTACTGAAAATCGCCATCGCGCATCCTTCGTTTCGTTCACCTCGCCGGGAGCGTATGCGCCTGCGCCCGGTTCATTAATGCGCCTGTTTCAAGTTGGCGCCATCGATCTTGGCAGCGCGAA
>JBAZYW010000042.1:0-13492 GCA_041659125.1 Gallionellaceae bacterium
CAGGGTAAGGACGAGCGCTATCTCAAAGACGAGCATGAGATGAAAAACTACATGCTCAAATCTGCGCTGAACAACGCCATGTTCTACCCGGCGCTCGAAGCCACGCCGATCCAGGGAGAGGCACTGGAGCAGATCGCCAAGCAATACTTCCTCGCGGAAGCCGTGATCGACCGCCTGTCACGCTTCATTGCACCCGAGGCCAGCCACGCCCTGCTCGTCCTCCCTACCCTGTCGCTGGACGATGATGTGCAAGCGCAAAAGAGCGCAAAACTGCTCGAAGCCGCCTGCGGCGGCATGATCAAAGCTCTGGTCGAAAACGACGAAAACGGCGAGCTGCGTCTGCGTCTGGAAAAGATTTACCACGGCAATTATTCGTTGAGCTATCTGGATAAAGATTTCCTACAAAGCGGCGACTACGTGCAAATCCGCCAGACAGCCCAAGCACTGGAAGGCCTGATCACCCCGACCGCCTACGTCGTGCGCGGCGAACAACGACGCGCCGTGAACAGTTTCAAACAGGGCGTCGAATGGTTGTTGGAAGAAGCCAAACGCGGCGTCAGCACTCAGCGCTATAAAGGTCTGGGCGAGATGAACCCCGACCAGCTATGGGAAACCACCATGGACGTGAAGAACCGTATTTTGCTGCGCGTGCGCATCGAGGATGCGATTGCGGCCGACGACATCTTCACCACTTTGATGGGCGATGTGGTTGAGCCGCGCCGGGCATTTATTGAGCAGAATGCACTGGGCGTGAAGAATCTGGATGTGTAAAGAGTGGTGTATTTGTCGGAGAAATTAGGATGCACCAAAATTTCACCTACAATTAAAACAAGGCATTGCAGTGCGGGTGCCAGATTATGCACTTCGAAGGTGCTTTTCGAGGCATTTTTTAGGGTGTCTACTTTACGGCTGGGCCATTGAGGATGTATGAGAATTTTTCTAGCTCTTTTCGTTGTTGTCCTTTCAGCTTGTGCTTCGGTGCCGCCGATAGCTAAAGATGCAGTCACCACGAACGCATCGGCGGTTTCAGGTTTATGGGTTGGCGAATATACGTGCCTGCAAGGTGAGACCAGTCTACAACTGTCACTATCTGGCGCACCTGATGGTCTTGTGGAGGGAACATTCTTGTTCTACCCTACTCCATCAAATGCACGAGCTGCAACTGGCAAATTCATTGTGCGCGGCTGGTACTATTCAGACGGCTCGCTGTTACTCAGTCCAGGTGCATGGATTGAACAACCCAGTGGCTACGGTACGGTCAGCCTTCGAGGGCGCATAGATACGATAAATCACACTTTTTCTGGTGTAATTCCAGAGTGTTTCAACATGTCATTTTCAACGCGCCTGTTAAAATGAGACTCAACTGTCGCTTCAAGCGGATGTTCCTTTCAGCGACTTTGTGTTCGGCGAGTTCCGTTCTGCGGGCCACAGCTTAAGCTGGCGTTGGATATCACATGAAACCTGTTGAGGCGACGCTTGCGGACTACCAATTGATGGTGACTCTATTTGAAAATGAATCAGATAGAGGTGCTGCCGTACTCGCTGGCAGCTACGTTGAAAATCATTTGGGGTTGTATCTGAGATCGAGAATGATCGCACCTTCCGTTGTGGATCGAATGTTTACCTCCGATGGCCCACTATCAACTTTCTCCCAACGAATTGACCTTGCCCATGCCTTTGGGTTTCTTTCCAAGGAGCAGTGTACAGATCTTCATCTAATCAAGAAAATTAGAAATCACTTTGCGCATCATCCGAAAGACGCATCATTCAACGACAAACCAGTATCTGATTGGGTTGAAAGTTTGATATCTACAAAAATAAAGATAACCATGCCAGATGGAACCAAGGACACCTTAGGTGACGCAAGATTTCGCTATCTAACTTCAGCGGGGATGTTCATAGCGTTAACCATGATAGAGATGGAAGCCAAATGAAAATTGAACCGATCAATGGCAGACTTGATTAATATTTAAATGAACAGCAATATTACTCTGTAACCCAATAAACATAAGGCCTGCAGAGCAGGCCTTATAAAACGCGCCACAGTCGCACAAAAGACCTGCGGCAAGGGGTTGGGTTGGAGGATAGGTAAAAACTAAGCCTTGCTCTTTACAGCCTTCTTTGCCGCCGGTTTCTTCGCGGCGGGCTTGGCAACTTTGGCGATAGCCGCTTTTTTCACCGCTGGCTTGGCTACTTTCTTCGCCGCAGGTTTTTTCACCGCCACTTTTGGCTCTTTCGGTTCGGCTTTAGTTTTGGGTTCGGCCTTGGCTTTAGGTTTCGCTTTTGCCTTGGTCGCCTTGGTTGCCGTTTTAGCTTTGGCGGCGGGTTTGCGCGAAGGTTTCGCTGACGGGCCCTTGGCCGCTTTGGCCGCAATCAATTCCAGAGCTTCCGCCAGTGTGATGTCGTCCGGCGACACGCCTTTGGGCAGTGTGGCGTTGATCTTGCCGTGGCGCGCGTAAGGGCCGTAGCGGCCACTGCAAATTTCGACAGTGGCTTTGTCGTCCGGGTGGTCGCCCAGGGTGCGCAACACGGTTGCTCCGCCATCACGGGCTTGAGCTAGCAATTCAACCGCACGCGCTAACTCAATGTCGAAGATGCTGTCGGTGCGCGGGATGGATTTGAACTTGCCGTCATGGCCGATATACGGGCCGAAGCGCCCGATGTTGACGATGACTTTTTTGTTGGTTTCCGGGTGCAGGCCGAGGTCTTTCGGTAGCGATAACAGCTTCAGCGCGCTGGACAGATCAGCCTGATCGACCGGCATTTCCTTGGGCCATGACACGCGCTTGGGTTTGGTCTTGGCGCCCTCTTCCACTTCGCCCAACTGAACATAGTGACCGTACGGGCCTTTCAGTAACAATACGGCTTGTTGCGTGTCGGGATGTACGCCCATCTCTACGCGCGCGGCGGCATCGTCCTGGCTTTCGCCGCTCAGGCTGCGTTTGTACTTGCACTCGGGATAATTAGTGCAGCTGATGAAGCTGCCGTAACGGCTGAGCTTTTTGGCGAGCGGCTTGCCGCAATCCGGGCAGGCTTCGTCGATCAGCTCCACCGGACGTTCGATGTTGGTTTTTTCTTTGATGAGACCGGAAAATCCTTTCCAGAATTCATCCATCACGCCGATCCAGTCGCGCTTGCCTTCGGACACTTCGTCCAGCTCGTCTTCGAGATTGGCGGTGAAATCGTAGTCCACATAGCGCGTGAAGTGCTCGGTGAGGAACTTGATCACCACGCGGCCCACGTCGGTCGGCATGAAGCGTTTCTTGTCGAGCGTGGCGTATTCGCGCGCTTGCAGCGTGGAAATGATGGTGGCGTAAGTGGAAGGACGGCCGATGCCGTACTCTTCCAGCGACTTGACCAGACTGGCTTCCGAGAAGCGCGGTGGCGGCTGGGTAAAGTGTTGTTCGCCGTAAAGTTTGTCTACGGTCAGCACATCGCCTTCAACCAATGGCGGCAACTTGGCGCTGTCTTCTTCTTCGGCATCGTCCACGTCTTCCATGTAAACGCCGATGAAACCGGGGAATACCAAGGTTTGGCCGGAGGCGCGGAACAGGGTGTCGTCGCTGGACAAACGTATGTCCACACTCACCGTGTCGAAGCGCGCGGGCGCCATTTGGCACGCTAGTGTGCGCTTCCATATCATCTCGTACAGACGCAACTGGTCGATGTTGAGATGCTCGCGCATGCTGTCCGGCGTGCGTAAAATTGAGGTTGGGCGAATCGCTTCGTGCGATTCCTGCGCGTTCTTGGTTTTGCTCTTGTAGGTTGGCTGTTTGGCCGGCAGGTATTCGGCAGAAAAATTGTCGCCGATGTAGCCGCGAATCTCCGCCACAGCTTCGTTCGCCAGCGACACCGAGTCGGTACGCATGTAGGAGATCAAACCGACGGTCTGGCCGCCGATGTCCACACCTTCATATAACGACTGCGCGGTGCGCATGGTGCGGTCGGACGTCATGCCCAGTTTGCGCACGGCTTCCTGTTGCAGCGTGGAGGTGGTGAACGGCGCGGCGGGGCTGCGCTGTTTGCCCTTCTTCTCGACGCGCACTACTTTCGGCGGCAGCTTGGCGTCGTTGAGTTTGGCGTGAATCGCGTCGTATTCGGCTTGGCTGCCGATGCTGAGTTGCTCCAGCTTCTTGCCCTGATATTGGAACAGTTTGGCACTGAACGGGATGGTGTTCTTCTGGGTATCCAGATGCACCGACCAATATTCCTGGCTCTTGAACTTTTCGATTTCCAGCTCGCGCTCGACAATCAGGCGCAGCGCGGGGCTTTGCACGCGACCCGCCGACAGGCCGGGTCGAATCTTGCGCCATAGCAGCGGCGACAAATTGAAGCCGACCAGATAATCCAAGGCGCGGCGCGCTTGTTGTGCGTTCACCAGCGGCATGGCGATTTCGCGCGGGTGAGCAACCGCTTCTTTCACGGCCGACTCGGTGATCTCGTAGAACACCACGCGCTGCATCTTCTTGCCTTTGAGTGCGCGCTTACCTTTGAGTAGTTCGGAAATATGCCAGGCGATGGCCTCCCCTTCTCTATCCGGGTCGGGTGCGAGCAGGATGTTGTCGGCTTCGGCGGCGGCTTTGGCGATGGCGTCCACATGTTTGCTGTTGCGCGCGATGGTTTCGTAATTCATCGCATAACCGTTTTCGGTATCGACCGCGCCATTCTTGGGGATGAGGTCGCGCACGTGACCGTATGAGGCCAGCACTTCAAAGTCCTTGCCGAGATATTTCATGAGCGTCTTGGCCTTGGCCGGAGACTCGACGATTAATAGATTTTTTGCCATGCTGGAATGAGCGCCCCAGAGTGTTTAGTGTAGTTGGGCCGAGTCGGCCGGAGTAAGCAGATCCTCGATGATCATGGGATCCAGGTCTTCGTGCTGATTCCAAAGCACCATCAGCGCGATCAGTTTAACTTTGTCCAATGACAGATTTTCGCGCCCCAATGCGACGGCGCGGTCGATGATCATTTCGCGCTCGATAGGCGAGATCATCTTGCTCTGTTCCCAAAAAGAGATGAAGCGCAGGCCATCAATACTGATCCTCTGGCGTTCGAGATCGGCAAAACAACGCGAGCCGCTCTGATTTATGCTGGCCGGATAATCGGTTAAAGACAGCTGGCGCAGGCCGGAGAGCCAGGCGACCGCTTGCGTGATGTCTTCTTCTTCAAACCCTGCCGCGTTTAATTTGACGGTGAGCTTTTCCGCGTCGGGATAGCTGCCCGCGTCAAAATAGCTTTCAAACAAAAAAATAAGAATGTCGAACATGTGGCCTCAATTATCTAATTTAAACAATACGTTGATAAAGGCCGCCGGGTAGGGTCGCAATGCTTCCCTCTAATTCAAGTTGCAACAGAATGGCGGATAGCGAGGCTATCGTCAAGCCGCTGCGTTGCGATAAGGTGTCCAAATCGGTCGGATCGAAATTTAAATGGGCAAATAAAGCATGTTCGGGCGCGCTTGGTTGCGCTGCTGTAAAGCTGTCCAAGTTCACGCTTAACTCTTCAAGAATATCCTGCGCGCTCTCGACTAATTTGGCGCCCTGTTTTATCAAAGCATGGCAGCCTTTGGATTGCGGCGAGTGGATCGAGCCGGGAATGGCAAACACATCGCGTCCCTGTTCCAAAGCCATGCGCGCGGTGATCAGCGAACCGCTTTGCAGGGAGGCTTCGACCACCAGACAGCCCAGACTCAGGCCGCTGATGATGCGATTGCGTCTGGGAAAATTGGCGGGCAGCGGCGGTGTGCCGAGCGGGAATTCGGAGACGATAGCTCCATTCAATGCCAGCTGATGCGCCAATTCCCGGTTGGCGGAGGGATAGACTTTATCCAGCCCGGTGCCCACGATAGCGACGCTGGAACCTCTGCCCCGCAAGCCGCCGAGATGCGCGGCCGCATCAATACCCTGCGCCATGCCGCTGATAATGCACAGCCCGGATTCGCTGGCGGACTGGGCAAAGGCTTCGGCATTGCGCAACCCTTGCGGGGTGGCATTGCGGCTGCCGACGATGGCGAGCGCGGGAACGTTGAGCAGTTCGACGCGGCCTTTTACAAACAGCAAAAAGGGCGGGTCGGGAATATTGAGCAAGGCCTGCGGATAAGCGGTATCGCCGATAGTCAGAATATGGTTGAGCGGGTCGCTCAGCCAGACTTCGGTGATTAACAGCGCTTCATCGTCCACGCCCTGCGCAATCGCTTGAGCGACGGTAGGCTTAACGACGCGCTGGAGTGCGGAGGATGAAGCGAGGAAAACCGCTTCCGGGGAGCCGAAGGTTTGCAGTAAGCGCCGCAAACCTTCGTTGCCCAAGCCCGGAATCTGACCTAGGGTGAGCCAAGACGCCAGAGATGCGTCGAGAGCCATCGGGTTAAGGCGTTAGAGCGGTATCTAGCAGTTGTACGGGTAAACGCGTCTGCAACACCAGCGCGTAGGAAACTTTGTGGAAGGTGCGAAACACGAACACCAATCCATAGCGCACATCGGGAAGAACGACGTTTTTGCGTTTGAAAAAATGCCCGCCTAATACTTCGCCCTTTTGATACAAGGCCAACACGTGTCCGTTTTCAAGGCCGTCGCGCTTTCCCTTGTTCAGCGTAATGATGGTGTTTTGACTGGCTTGATCCATTCCACCGTATATGGAAATGACTGTTGCCGCAATATTGGTATTGGGCGCATGCGGCTCAAAGCTGTTCGGGAATACTTCGGTGGGCAGCGCAAAATGGTCGCCCTTGCCTATCTCGAACGTGGCGTTTGTGATTCTAAGTTCGCTGACGGGAGCAAATTTTTCTACAACTGCATCTCCCAGATAGTTAACTTCGTGCCCGAGCACTTCTTCCGTATCCGGGTCGATGAATGTTTTGCCGGGCCGGTAAATCTGCCATTGCGCACCTTTATTAGAGGGCATGTTTTTTACATAAGCGACATCATTGGTGCTCAATAACTCGCGATGCTCATAGGTTCCCACGATTGTCGGCGCAGTGGACAGGTCGATATCCTCGACCACCAGCGGCTTGGCGAGAAAAGGGCCGATTGCGCTCAGGGGAATAACCGGTATCGAATTGCGTTCGCTGGCTACTTCGCGGGCGCGGGGAGAAAGTTTCACGATTTCGTCAACCGGAACGGTAGCGGTGGACTCTGAAACAGCGGCTGGTTGCGGTGCGTCACCGATGCGCAGGGTTCCTGTCGCGCGATCAAGCATTACGACGTCGCCGGGATAGATCCAATGGGGATCTTTGATGGTGTCTTTGTTCAGTCCCCAGATTTGTTGCCATTTCCACGGGTCTTTGAAAAATTTGGCTGAAATATCCCACAATGTGTCGCCTTTGACCACGACATGGCGGTCGGGAGCATTTTCGCGTATTTCCAGCGTGTCGGCATAAGTGAGAATGGGCAACAGAAGACAAATCAGCGATATAATCTTGCGCATGAAAACCCCAACAAAGTAAATAGAATGCGGTGCGACGTTTGCACACGCGTTTAAATTCTGCATCTAGTCACTTAAATTAGCAAGCTTTTATGGCAATCCTTCATATACTTCAGTATCCCGACGAACGTTTGCACAAGGTCGCAAAAAAAATAGAGTCCATTACGGGTATGACTCGCAAACTGATCTCGGATATGGCTGAAACCATGTATGCCGCACCGGGAGTCGGATTGGCCGCGACACAGGTGGACGTGCATCAGCAGCTTATTGTTATCGATGTGTCGGAGACGCATGACGAGCTGCTGGTGCTCATCAATCCGGAATTGCTCGCCAGCAGCGGCGAGAGCAAATGCGAAGAGGGATGTTTGTCTGTTCCGG
Organism: Gallionellaceae bacterium; assembly: GCA_041659125.1. Lineage (GTDB taxonomy): Bacteria > Pseudomonadota > Gammaproteobacteria > Burkholderiales > Gallionellaceae > PALSA-1006. The sequence continues at coordinate 7,798 of JBAZYW010000042.1, forward strand.
GAATTTACGACAAGGTTGAGCGTGCCGAGAAAATCACGGTACGGGCATTAAACGCCAAAGGAGAAGCGTTCACTCTGGATGCGGAAGGTTTGCTGGCGGTATGTGTGCAGCATGAAATGGATCATCTGCAGGGCAAGGTCTTTGTCGAACGTCTGTCGCACTTGAAACAGGTGCGTATCCGCAACAAATTGAAGAAGCGTCTGCGCGAGACTTTCTGATGGGGATATTTTGAAGATAATTTTTGCAGGAACTCCGCACTTTGCAGAAAAGGCATTAGAGGCTTTGCTGCAAAAGCAGGTTGAGGTTGTTGCCGTATTGACGCAGCCGGATCGCCCTTCGGGACGCGGTATGCAGCTTAAACCCAGCCCGGTGAAACAATTGGCCGAGCAAAACGGATTGCCGGTTTTGCAACCTGTATCGCTAAAGAATGCCGAGATTCAACAACAGTTATCCGCCTATCAGGCAGACTTGATGATTGTCGCCGCGTACGGTTTGATCCTGCCCCAAGTCGTGCTGCAAATACCCCGTCTGGGCTGTTTGAATATCCATGCTTCGCTGCTGCCGCGTTGGCGCGGAGCGGCGCCGATTCAGCGCGCGATTCTGGCGGGCGACACGGAAACCGGCATCACTATCATGCAGATGGATGTCGGTCTGGATACCGGGGATATGCTGTTAAAGAAATCCTGTCCGATAGGACAGAAAGATACCGCCGACACGCTGCACGACAAGTTGGCCGAGCTGGGAGCGGATGCCATTTCCGAAGCGTTGGATCTGCTGGAGCAGGGCAAATTGAACGCCGTTCCGCAGGACAACCAGCTGGCGACTTATGCCGCCAAGCTGACAAAAGACGAGGCGCAACTGGACTGGACGCGCGCAGCGGCGGAGCTTGAACGCATGGTGCGTGGTTACAATCCTTTTCCGGGCGCGAGCTCCTTTATAAATGACACACAAATTAGAATCTGGCAGGCCAGCTTGAGTGAGGGCATGTCGGGCGAACCGGGGGAGATTTTGGCGGTGGATAAAAATACATTAGTGGTAGCTTGCGGCAATGGTGCGCTCAGTCTGGAAGTAATGCAGAGGCCGAACGCAAAAGCATTGCCGGCAGCGCAATTCTTGCAGGGTTTTCACCTCAAAGCGGGCGACCGCTTCATATCGCGTTAATGCATATCGTTCAACAAGTCGCAGCAAACATCGTCGGCCAAGTATTGGCGGGGCGCAATTTAAATCAGGTATTGAACGAAGCGCTGCGCCAGCATGCCGCTTTCTCACCGCAAGAACGCGGTGCGTTGCAGGATTTGTGCTACGGCACGCTGCGCTTTTACGGACAACTCGCCAGAATATTGGATGCGCTATTGAGCAAACCGTTGCAAGACTCGCGGCTGTATGATTTGTTGCTGGTCGCGCTATACCAGTTGCAGTACACCAAAGCGGCAAAATACGCTGTCGTTGATCATGCGGTCAGCGCGGCAAAAAATATCAATATTGCGACGGGTGGTCTGGTGAATGCCGTATTGCGTAATTATTTACGCAAAGATGTTTCCCTTGTACAGCATGCCGGCAAAACGGAAGAGGGGCGATATTCCTATCCGCAATGGTGGATAGATGCAGTCAAAAAGCAATACGCGGAAAAAACGGGGGCCATTCTGGAAGCCGGGAATCGGCATCCACCCATGACTTTGCGCGTGAATGCGCGCTGCATAAGCCCGCAACAATATTTGACGCAATTAACCGCGCTAAACATTAGCGCGCAACTTGTAGCTCCCAATGCCTTGCAGTTAACCAGCCCGCTGGCGGTAGACAAGTTGCCCGGGTTTTTTGATGGCGTGGTTTCGGTACAAGATGCCGGGGCGCAACATGCGGCGAACCTGCTGGACGTGCATAAGGGAATGCGGGTGCTGGATGTATGCGCCGCGCCGGGCGGGAAAAGCGCGCATTTGCTTGAGTCCTGCGACATTGATCTGGTCGCCGTGGATAAAGACGATTTGCGTTTGGAGCGGGTACAGGAAAATCTGCAACGCTTGAAATTGGAGGCAACGCTGCTTTGCGGTGATGCTGCCGAACCGGCAAGCTGGTGGGACGGAAAGGCATTTGAGCGCATATTGGCCGATGTTCCCTGTTCCGCCTCGGGTGTCGTACGCCGCCATCCGGACATAAAATGGTTGCGCAGACCTTCAGATATCGAGGGGTTCGCCAAGCAACAAGAGCAGATTCTGGAAGCTTTATGGCCGCTATTGGCCAGAGATGGTAAATTGCTCTACGCGACATGCTCGATTTTTGCACGTGAAAATCAACAAGTCATCGAGACTTTCTTGTCCCGGCATAAAGATGCATATCAAATCACGATCTCTGCGCACGACCTGAATAACGGGCAACTGTTGCCCAATGACGAGCACGATGGATTTTTTTATGCGTTGTTGCAAAAAAATTCTTAACTTACTTGGCAAGCTATTGTTGCTGCTCTGCGTCGGCACATCCGTTGCAAACGCGGAAGGTATTGTTGTCGCAAAAGCCGAGATGCACGCCACCGATGAAGGCTATGAAATATTGGCGGATTTCAAGATCACGCTGCCGCCCGCTGTGGCTGCGGCACTTAAACATGGCGTTACCCTCAATTTTGTCAGCGAGCTGACGATCACGCGTTCGCGCTGGTACTGGTTGGACAGCGCCGTTACCCAAAACGAGCAGACCACCAAGCTGTCCTACAACGCCTTGACGCGGCAATATCGAATATCCCGGGGTACGCTTTTTCAGGGCTTTTCCAATCTGGAAAGCGCTTTGCGCGTACTGGGACATCAGTCCGCGCCGCCGGTACCCGCATCGGTATTTACCGGCGGCGGCGGATATGTGGCCAAGCTGCTTAAAAGCGAGACCAGGTATACCGCTTTTGCGCAAATGCGCCTGGATACATCCCAGCTGCCGAAGCCGCTGCAAGTAAGCGCGTTAACCAATGGCGACTGGAATCTTGAATCCGAAAGATACAGCTGGCCGGTGCAATCCGATGTATCGGAAACTGATTTATCAGAAAAAGCAGAGGCATCCAAGCCGTGAAATATCTGATCATCATCTGCGGATTAATCGGCGTCGCATTACTGTATTTGTTGTCGAGCGCAAGCGCCAATACCGCCCTTTTTTCGCACCATTATTCCAGCTTGTTGATATTGACGGGCGTGCTGGCGCTGGGGCTATGCGCCTTGGTGGGATACCAGTTATGGCAATTGCGCATCAAATTGAAACAGCAGGTTTTTGGCGCCAAACTGATGCTGCGCCTCACGATGTTTTTTTGCCTGATCGCCATTCTGCCGGGCTTGTTGATGTATGCCGTATCGGTGCAATTTCTGGGGAAAAGCATCGAGTCATGGTTCGATATTCGCGTGGAAAAAGCGCTGGAGGGGGGGCTTAATCTGGGGCGCAATTCACTGGAGACGGGGCTGAAAGAACTGGGAAAAAAGGGCAAGTTGCTTTCTTTGATTCTGGCGGAGCAAACTCCGGATCGCTATGACGCTTCGCTGGCGCGTCTGGTCGACAAAGCCGAAGCTCAGGAAGCGGCGATCTTTAATTTGGAGGGAAAGTTGCTCGCGTCTTCCAAGCCGGGTAAAAAATCGTTACAAAGCATTCCCGATCAACAGATGTTGCGTGAAGCAATTCAGCAGGGAATCTTCAGTTCAGTAGACGCTCTTCCGGACAATCATTTGGTTTTGCGCATACTGGTGCCGATAAGCGGGTGGCATTCCCCGGGTGAGCGCCGGATATTGCAAATTCTTCAGCCGGTTCCGCAGCAGTTTTCAACCGATGCCGAGACCGTACAGGCGGTATACCGCGATTATCAGGAATTAACTTTATCGCGCTTGGGGCTCAAGCGCTTATACGGGATCACGCTCACGCTGTCGCTGTTGATTGTGCTATTGAGCGCGGTGTCGGCCGCATTTTTCCTGAGCGGGCGTTTAAGTTCGCCTTTGGCTGCGCTGGCGGAAGGGACGCGCGCAGTAGCGCAGGGCAATTTTTCCGGCAACTATCCTGTGCAAAGCCGCGATGAATTGGGCGCCTTGACGGGGATGTTCAACCAGATGACGGCACAGTTGGCGGACGCAAAGAAGTTAAGCGAAAAGCAACAAAGCCAGGTAGAAAATGCGAAAGGATATTTGGAAAGTATTCTGACGCACTTGTCTTCCGGCGTCATCGTGGTCGACGAGCAGTTCAGATTGCGTCTGGTCAATGCCAGTGCCGAGCAAATATTGGGCACGCCTTTGCGCAATATGACTGGCAAAGCATTATCCGAAATAGTGTCCGAGCATATATTGCTGCGCTCTTTTGCAGAGGCGGTAGAGACAACAGCAGCCGAATCTGCCGGAAGCGAGTGGCAAAAACAGATCGAGCGGCTAAGTAAAAACGGCGAGCAGATGTTGTTGTTGCGCGGAACCCGTTTGGCGACGGCGATGGATAGCAGTTACGTGATTGTATTCGACGACATCACGCACTTGTTGCAGGCGGAACGGCAGGCGGCATGGGGTGAGGTGGCACGCAGGCTGGCACATGAAATCAAAAATCCGCTCACACCCATCCAGCTGTCCGCAGAGCGGATGCAGCACAAGTTAAGCGAAAAACTGGATGAGCACGATGCCAAGTTGTTGCAACGGGCAACCCAGACTATCGTCAGCCAGGTCGCGGCTATGAAAAATATGGTGTCTGATTTTGCAGACTATGCGCGGGCGCCCGCGCCCAAATTGGTGCTGTTGGATATGCATCAACTTTTAAACGAAGTAATGGGGCTGTATGAAGCCAACAGCAGTCCTATCACATTGCAATTGGGCGCCGACCATACCTGGCTGAATGGCGATGCGACGCGGCTGCGTCAAGTCGTGCATAACCTGCTGCATAACGCGCATGACGCATTGCAACAGGTAGAACATCCGCAAATAGTTCTGTCTACGGCGAGTACGCACAGCGAATTCAATTTGATGGTGAGCGACAACGGCAGCGGTATTCAAGAACAGGTTTTGGCGCGCATATTCGAACCGTACATGACGACAAAATCCAAGGGTACGGGGCTGGGTTTGCCGATCGTAAAAAAGATCGTTGAGGAACACGGCGGCAGGATAGCCATAGAAAACAAAGCGTCGGGCGGCACGCAAGTCATAGTCAGTTTGCCGCTGGCGTTAGAGACGGAGGTGGCATAGTGTCAATAAAAGAAATTCTCGTGGTGGATGATGAAATAGGTATCCGCGAATTGCTTTCGGAGATTCTGTTTGATGAAGGCTATCGTGTGCATTTGGCGGAAAATGCCGCGCAGGCAAGGACGTTTCGTCTGAATCACACACCGGATCTGGTGCTATTGGATATTTGGATGCCGGACACAGATGGATTGGCTTTGCTTAAAGAATGGTCAGCGCAAAAATTGCTCACCATACCCGTGGTGATGATGTCGGGTCACGGTACGATAGAGACGGCATTGGAAGCAACCCGGATCGGGGCGATAGATTTTCTGGAAAAGCCGATCGCGCTGCAAAAATTGCTGAAAACCGTGGCAAAGGCCTTGCAACAGGGGATGGCACCGTTGTTGCCGCAAGAAGATAAATCCGAGCAGGCGGAAACTGACGGAATGATGATGGTCGCGTTGCCGCTGGATCTGCCGTTGCGCGATGTAAGGGAGTATTTCGATAGCGCGTACTTTAAATACCAGATGCAGAAGGAAAACGGC
>JBAZYW010000043.1:0-13346 GCA_041659125.1 Gallionellaceae bacterium
GGCGAGGTTACCAGATCAAAACAGTGATGTCCAAATCGCGCGAAATCGGTATGCAGACTTTCGATCAGGCACTGTTCGATCTATACGAATCCGACAAGATCAGCTATGAGGAAGCACTCAAGAATGCCGACTCGCTCAACGACCTGCGCTTGAACATCAAACTAAATAGTCAGCATTCCAAAGATACCGACTTGATGTCCGGCATCGGGGATTTGAAACTAAACTGATTTTATTTGGGCCATAAAAAATGCCGCGCAAAATACACGGCATTTTTCGTTCTGCTAATTAAAAGTACGCGACATCATTGGCTGTGTAACTTCAGCATTGCCGCTTCCAGCTGGCCTTCGATCACAAGCGGTGCGACATCCTGCGCATGCTGCATCGCGGCTTCAATCAAGGACTGCTCTTCCTTGCGCGGTGCATTCAACACAAAATTGACTACCTCTGCGCGGTCGCCGGGATGGCCGATACCGAGGCGCAAACGCCAAAAATCCTTGGTGCCGAGATGCGCGATGATGTCCTTTAAGCCGTTGTGTCCGCCGTGTCCGCCGCCCAGCTTGAGCTTGGCGCTGCCCGGCGGCAGATCGAGTTCGTCATGTACCACGAGGATTTGTGCGGCGTCGATTTTATAGAATTGCGCCACCGCGCCGACCGAGCGGCCGCTGACATTCATAAAGGTCTGCGGCTTGAGCAGATGCACGTCATGCCCGTGCAGAGCGACACGCGCGATTAGTCCGTGGAATTTGCTGTCGGCCTTGAAATTTGCGTTGTGACTGCGCGCAAGTTCATCCACCCACCAGAAGCCCGCATTGTGGCGTGTGCTTTCATATTCCCGGCCGGGGTTGCCCAGACCGACGATCAGTTTTATTTCACTCATAATGAAAAAAGCCCGTCATGCATTCGTTTTGCATGACGGGCTTTCCAAGATAACGACGCCTAGGCGACGATTATTTTTTTGCGGCAGGCTTTGCAGCAGCAGCGGCTGGTGCAGCTGCTGCGGGAGCGGCTTCTGCGGCTTCTGTTGCTGCGGCTTCAACTGCACCGCGCGGCACTTGTACAGTAGCAACCGCATCGGAAGCGTGATGGTGTCCCGCTACTTCCACGCCCTTGGGCAGCTTGACGTCGGACACGTGAATGGAATGACCCAAAGCCAGTGTGGCCAGATCCACTTCGATGGATGTAGGCAGAGCAGCCGGCAAACAAGCAATAGTCAGTTCGTTCAACACGTGGCTGATGATGCCGCCGCCGGTTTTTACGCCGGGAGCGATGTCGGCATTGATGAAGTGCAACGGCACTTTCATATGGATCTTCTTTTTCGCATCAACGCGTTGAAAGTCGATATGCAGAACTTGCTGGCGGAAAGGGTGCATGTGGAAGTCGCGTAACAGCACGGCCTCTTTTTTGCCGTCCAGATCCAGCGACAATACGGAAGCGTGGAACGCTTCTTTTTTCAGCGCGAAATACAGAGTGTTGTGATCGATGTCGATAGATACAGGCTCGCTGTTGCCGTAAACGATACCGGGGACGCGATTCGCTTTACGCAGACGGCGGCTCGCACCCGTTCCTTGCGCTTTGCGTGATGTTGCTGCTATTTCGATTGCCATTTTACTTCTCCACTTCTAGTGAAGCTCTCCGCGACCAGAGAACTTCGGGTTATGCGGCAGCCAACACGGCTGCCGCGAAATTTATTCCATGAACAGTGAGCTGACCGATTCTTCCGCATTGATGCGGCGCATGGTTTCTGCCATCAGCTCGGCCACACTCAACTGACGAATACGCTTGCAGTTGCGTGCGTCTTCGCGCAACGGAATGGTGTCGGTTACCACCAGCTCGTCGATGGCCGATCTTTCCAAACGCTCGATTGCCGGACCGGACAGCACGGGATGTGTACAGTAGGCGATTACGCGCTCGGCACCCTTTTCCTTCAGGGCATTCGCCGCTTCGCACAAGGTGTTTGCCGTGTCCACCATGTCGTCCATGATGATGCAAGTGCGTCCGGCGACATCGCCGATGATGTTCATCACCTTGGCCACATTGGGCTTGGGGCGGCGTTTGTCGATGATCGCCAGATCGGATTCCAGACGTTTGGCCAAAGCACGGGCACGTACCACGCCGCCAACATCCGGCGACACCACGATCAGATTCTGGTAGTTCTGTTTCCACACATCCGACAACAAGATCGGCGCGGCGTAGATGTTGTCGACGGGGATCGCGAAAAAGCCCTGTATTTGGTCTGAGTGCAAGTCCATGGTCAGCAAGCGGTCAACGCCGACACCAACGAGCATATCGGCCACCACTTTGGCGGTGATCGCCACGCGTGCGGAACGCGGACGGCGGTCTTGGCGCGCATAGCCGAAATAGGGCATGGCCGCAGTGATGCGTGCGGCGGAAGCGCGTTTCAGCGCATCCACCATGACCATTACTTCCATCAGGCTGTCGTTGGTCGGAACACAGGTGGATTGCAAGACGAAAACGTCTTTGCCGCGTACATGCTCAAGAATCTCGACCATGACTTCGCCGTCGGAGAATTTGCTGACTGTGGCACGTCCCAAATGGATGTTGAGATGCTTCGCCACGTTCTCGGCGAGCTTAGGGTTGGCATTGCCGGTGAATACCATCAAGCTGTCGTGAGACACATGAGCCCCTTAGGTTAAAAAGGGCGCAAGCGCCCTGTGATGTGGCTGGGGAGGTAGGGATCGAACCTACGAATGCCGGAATCAAAATCCGGTGCCTTACCACTTGGCGACTCCCCAATAAACTCTCATAAGCCGTTTAATGCTACTGCGCTCGTCACGCTTTAAACGGCCTATGCTGCAAAATCTTTTAGCGGATGCTGCTGCAAGCCGCGCGCGACGAATCCGCGCATATTTTCCGGCAATTGCTGCAACACTGCTTTTGCTTCCTCTTCCGTGGCGAACTCCGCAAATACGCAAGCGCCGGAGCCGGTCATCAACGCCGGTGCGAACTGCGCAAGCCAAGCCAGATGCTGCCCGATTTCCGGATATAACTTGCATGCCACAGGCTGCAAATCATTGCCGAATTGCCCTGCGCGGAAATTCCGCCCAATCGGAAGGGCGCGAATTGTGATGGAAATCGTATTTCGTGTCAATTCCGGATGGGTGAATATCTGCGCGGTCGGTACATGCACGGGCGGGGAAAGCACGACATACCATGTTTCCTGCAGATCGTAGGCCTGTAATTGCTCGCCCACACCTTCGGCAAAAGCATTGCTGCCGAACACGAATACCGGCACATCGGCACCTAATGCGAGCCCGAGCTGCATCAGGCGTTCGCGCGACAAGGCCAGACCCCATAGCCGATTCAGTGCCAGCAAGGTGGTCGCCGCATCCGAGCTGCCGCCGCCCAGGCCGCCGCCCATCGGGATGCGTTTCTCCAGCTTGATATCCACGCCCAGCTTACAGCCCGTCTCGTGTTGCAGCAAACGCGCGGCACGCACGCACAAGTCTTGCTCCGGCGCTACGCCGTCCAGTTCGTTCACGCGGCGCACATCGCCATCCTCGCGCAAAGTGAAGTGCAGGGTGTCGTTGAGGTCGATGAAGCGAAACAGGGTTTGCAACAGGTGATAGCCGTCGGCTCTGCGTCCGACGATATGCAGGAACAGATTTAATTTTGCCGGGGCAGGGCAGGTAAGAGAATTTATTGTTTTTCCCATTCGTCGATCAATATCAGGATTTCCAGTTTTTCGCGGCGCAAGGCAAAGCGCAACGGTAAGCTGTCCGCTGCCGCAGTAGCATAACGCGAGTAATTAATCTCCCAGCCGTCCTGACGCAATACGCTGGTCTGCCCGTTTGCGTCGCGCTGAATATCAAATGCGCTTCCGTTTGCGGGCAGAGCCATTACCCAATAGCGCAGCCCGGATAAAGGCAGCTCCCAGCCCAGCACCTGCTGCGTCAAGGCCTCCGCATTCTGCGCGACGTGATGCTTTCCGGATGCATCCAGCGTCACGCCCTGCGGGTCGCGGTGGATGCGCGCAACGGTCTGCCCCAGCGGCGCGAGCAACAGAATTTCATCCTCGTTGGCGACATGCGCCCAGCGTAAGTTTGCGGAAGAACGCTCACCGTCGTGTTTGACCGCCACGCGCCCGTTAAAAGCAAAAGGCGCGTCGGGTTGGGCCGGGCGTTGCAGTATTTTACCCGCCGTATGGCTGGCGCAGCCGGTCAACAGCGCCAACACTGACAGCAATATGCAACGCGCAAAGCGGAGTTGCATCAGGGGATGAACCTTTTGATCAACACGCGCAGCGATTCGCTATCGGGATGCGCTTTCAGTGTGTCCTGCCAAACCTTGCGGGCTTCATCCTTGCTGCCTTGTACCCACAACACCTCTCCCAGATGGGCGGCGATTTCCGGGTCGGGAGTGGTGGCGAAAGCGCGCCGCAAGAATTCCAAACTCTTGTCCAGTTTGCCCTGGCGATAGTAGCCCCAGCCCACGCTATCGGTGATTGCGGCATCGTCCGGCGCGAGCTGATAGGCTTTCTCGACCAGCTGCATGCCTTCTTCCAGCCGCACGTTGCGCTCCAGAAAGCTGTAGCCCAAAGCGTTATTGGCCTGGGCATGGTCGGGCGCCACCTGCAAGAGTTTGCGCAATAACTGTTCGAAGAGTTCGGGCTTGCCCAATTTATCCGCTGCCATTGCGGCCTCGAACAACAATTGTGGATGATTGGGGAGCTTCTCCAGCGCTTCTGTAAGTATCCGGTACGAAGCGTCAAACTGCTTGGCTTCGCGCAGCATCTGCGCTTCGATCAAAATAACGGTCACCCGCTGCTGATTGCTCGTGGCCGGAGCGCTTTTCAACGCAGTGCGTGCCTCATTGAGCTTGCCCGCTTTATTCAACAAATACGCCTCGCGCAAACGGGCCGCATAGACATATTCGCCATCCAGCACCTGATGATATTGTGCCAGCGCCGCAATGTCGTCTTTCTTCGCCTCGTTTAATTGGGCGAGGTAATAATGCACCGTGCCCGCGTCTTTTTTCCCTTTGGACAATGTCTCCTGCAGCTCTTTTTCCGCGCGATCCAGTTCGCCCATTTGCAGCGACAATAAGGCGATCGCAAAAGCCAGCTCGATATTTTCCTGGTTGCCTGCCAACAGTTGCTGGAACTGTACCCGCGATTCGCCATAGCGCTTCTGCTCCAGCAGGGCGCGGGCATAAAACAAACGCACGTCTTTGTTCGAGGGGCGGGGGCTGAGGAAATTGCGCAATAACTCCAGCGCTTTTTCCGGCGCGGTCGGCATTAGCAACTGCGCTTCGAACACCACCGCCATATCCCACTCGGTGCGCAATTGCAGCGCCAGATGAATTTCGTCCAGAGCCAGTTTATTGTTATTGGCCGCCGCCGCGATTTGAGCCACGGCCCAATGTGCTTCTGCCACTTTAGGATACGGTCGCGCCACATCGACCAGCCAATCGAGAGCCGCAGCCTTGTTTGTGGAACGCATCAACAGGGAATATATCTGCATGAATATATAGCCGGCATTTTTGGGGTCGGCAGCCAGCCAGCTCTCAACATGCGGGCGCGCTTCCTGCAATTTGCCGCCGCTCAACAGCAGCGTCACCAGCATTTGTTTCGCCAGAGGCGCGGAAGGCTCCAGTTCCTGCCACAGCGCAAACGCTTCCAGCGATTTATCCATCTGGCGCGATTCGAAAGCCAGCTGTGCGGCGCGGCGTGCCACGCGCGGGTCGCGCGTCGTTTTGGCCAAATCCCAATAGGCCTGCGCAGCCAATTCCGGCCTGCCGCGCTGTAGCGCAATATCGCCCAGCAAAAATTCATAGAGCACGCGCTCGTCCAGCGCGACATTGGGTAGGGCGGGTTTGGCAGACGCCGAGCGGTTTTCTTCCGCAGCGTTGCGCGTTTGCGACGCTGCATCATCGCTGCGCGGCGCATGCGCGCACGCACTCAACAGCAAGGGAAGTAAGATTATTTTGTAGTGAAAGGAAGTCATTTTATTCGGTTGGCCGGGCTGGGTGTTTTGGTGCGAGAGCGCATATTAGGTTATATTCACCCCAACTCACAACCGTCCCTCCCCAGCATGACTGCACCGCTCACTCTGTCTGCACGCAATCTCGGCCGTCGTTACGGCCAACGGGATGTCGTCCAAAACGTCTCGCTCGAACTCCGGCGCGGCGAAGTGCTCGGTTTGCTCGGCCACAACGGTGCGGGAAAAAGCACGACACTGCAAATGCTCACCGGCACGTTGACGCCGCACTCGGGGGAAGTCGAAATTTGCGGATTCAATCTGCAGCAGCAACCCGACCAGGCCAAGGCGTGCATCGGCTATCTGCCCGAGACCCCGCCGCTGTATCGCGAGATGCGCGTGGATGACTATCTGATATTCGCGGCCAAGTTGCATCGTGTGCCCAAGAGCCTTCTGCCCGGCGCGCTGGACGAGACCAAACAACGCTGCGGCCTGCAAGAGAACGGGGGAAAAATCATCGGCACGCTGTCGAAAGGCTACCAGCAGCGCGTCGGCATCGCGCAAGCCATCATCCATCGCCCGCAAGTCATCGTGCTGGATGAGCCTACCGTCGGTCTCGACCCTGCCCAAATCCGCGAGATTCGCACCCTTATCCGCGAGTTGGGCGACAGCCACAGTGTCATTCTTTCCACGCACCTGTTAAGCGAAGTGGAAAACATCTGCGACCGCGTCGAGATCATGCAGAAAGGCCGCTTGATCTACGGCGACAGCAGCGCGCGCATGCAGCAATACGGCTACCAACCCGGCTTCGTCGTCACTTTGCTGGCGCCGCCGCCGCTGGACGAACTGCAAGACATTGCCGGTGTTGAAACTGTCGAAGCGCTTTCCGACACCCGCTTCCGCATCATGCACACATTGCAGTCCAATGCCAGCGCGGTATTGCTTGCGCTCGCCGCCGAACGCGGCTGGCAAGCGCAGCAACTGACGCCGCTCAAAGGCAGTATCGAAGATGTGTATACGCAAATCACCGAGAACGAATCCGCATGATATTCACCATCGCCCGCAAAGAGTTTCGCAGCCTATTCGCCACGCCTAGTACCTGGCTGATCCTGGGGGCGTTGCAATTCATCTTCGCATGGTTTTTTCTGGCCCGCCTCGACGCGTATCTGCAAGTGCAGGCGCAACTGGCCTTTGTCGCCAACGCGCCGGGAGCGACCATGACTATTGCGTCCCCCCTGTTCGGCACACTCGCGCTGATGTTGATGATGCTGATCCCGCTGTTTACCATGCGCCTGCTCGCCGAAGAGCGCCGCAATCAAACGCTGGTTTTTCTGCTCGCCGCGCCTGTTTCCAGCAGCCAGATCGTGATCGGCAAATTCATCAGCTTGCTGTTGTTCATTTCGCTCGTCATCGCCAGCTGCACGCTCATGCTTGCCATTCTGGGATTCGGCACGTACCTTGATTTCGGACTGCTGCTAGCCAACGCCTTGGGGCTTTTGCTGCTGACGGCCAGTTACGCTGCGCTCGGGCTCTATCTTTCCGCGCTCACCAAGCAGCCTATCGTCGCGGCCCTGAGTGCCACCGCCTTGTCGTTCGGTTTGTGGCTGATAGATATCGGTGGAGCCGATAATGCGAACGCATTGCGCGCCCTTTCCCCCACCGCCCATGCGCAGAGCCTGAATGCTGGGCTGATCTTCAGCGCGGACATCATCTATTTCACCTTGTTCATCGCCACGTTTCTGTTGCTGACGATACGTCGCGTGAATAACAACCGCCTGTACGCATAATGAAACTCTTTCGCCTACTGCCGCCCATGCTGCTCAAGAACATCGCGTTCACCGCACTGCTGCTCATCGCTGCGCTAGCGCTGTATCAGCTTTCCACGCGCCACCCCTTGCAGTGGGACGCGACCCAGACCCAATTGAACAGTTTGGAACAAAGCAGCGTGGACGTGCTGAAGCTGTTGCCCGGCGAGGTCAAGATCACCGTGTATGTCACCGAGCAGGATGTGAAGCAAGGCGATATGCGTAGGCTCATACGCGAGTTCATCGGCATCTATCAGCGTTACAAAACCGACATCGCCCTCGTCTTCATCGACCCGGTAAAAGACCCGGAGGCGATGCGCAAAGCGGCGATACAGAACAACGGCGAAATGGTGGTGGAATATGGCGGACGCGCTGCGCATCTCACGTCCCTGAACGAGCAGACGCTCTCCAGCGCTTTGCTCGGGCTGGCTCATTCCAAAGATGAATTGCTGATGTATCTGGATGGCCACGGCGAACGCAAGCTGGACGGTACGGCCAATCACGATCTGGGTGAGTTCGGCAAGAAGCTGCAGCAGAATGGTTACCGCGTGAGCAGCCTGAATCTTACGCTGGCGCAGGATGTGCCGGGCAATGCCAGCCTGCTGGTGCTCACTCACCCGCAAGTGCCCCTGTTGCAGGGCGAAGTCGACAAAGTGTTACGCCACCTCGACAACGGCGGCAACCTGCTCTGGCTGATCGACGCCGAACCGCTGCGCGGGCTGGAACCCGTCGCCGAAAAGCTCGGCTTGCTGCTCACCCCCGGCATGGTCATCGACCCTGCGGCTCAGGAGATGAACGCCCCGGCGAACTGGACTTTGAGCGCGGGCTATCCTCCGCACCCGGTCACCCGTAATTTCGACCTCATCACCGTGTTCCCGTATGCGCGTTCGCTCGGCGCAGAAGAAAACAGCACATCATGGCAGCGCCACACCCTGGTTGAGGGCGCACCGCGCGGCTGGGTCAGCCGCAATGTATTCAAGCCTGCCAGCAAGCCGCGCTTCGACAAAAACCATGACATCCCCGGCCCGGTCAATCTGGCTGTCGCACTACAGCGCACGGTGAACGACAAAGAGCAGCGCATCGTCATCGTCGGCGGGGCTTCGTTTTTGGCCAACGCCTATTCAGGCAACGGCGGCAACATCGACCTCGGCATCAACATGGTGAACTGGCTCGCCAACGAAGAATCTCTCATCGCCATCCAGCCGCGCGCCAACAAAGACGGCACCGTCACCTTTAGCACGCGCGCGCTAACGATCATCAGCATCGGTCTGGTGATCGTGCTGCCGCTGTTGCTGCTGTTGGCGGGCGGGGTGGTTTGGTGGCGCAGGAGAGGTTAAAAGTATTGCGTTACTTTTTTATACTCGAGCCGGCTTTGCCGGAAGAGATCGCATCATAAGCTTTGTTAAGCGCCTTTTGCTCCGGCGTCAGCGGAGCCACAGCACATCCCGCGAGTGCCAAGAGGGCGGCGGTCAGCAGCAAGTTTCTTATCGAAAATTCAAGTTTCATTTAGAGTCGCTTTTTAGGGTGCGCCGCATATTTAGTGCTCTAAACCGGATTGTCCTGATCGAAAAAGCGATGCCCGATGCCGAAATGCTGCGCGAGGTGTTCGCCCAGGGCCGTCACACCATAACGCTCCGTGGCATGATGTCCGGCAGCGATGAATGCCACCCCCGTTTCCCTTGCCACATGCACATTTTGCTCGGATATCTCGCCGGTCATAAAGGCATCCACCCCCAGCGCGATAGCTTGCTCGAAATAGCTTTGTGCGCCGCCGCTGCACCACGCGATACGCTTTACGTTAAGAGTCGGCTCGCCGATGATCTGCGGTGTGCGTCCCAGTTGTGCTGTAAGATTTGTCGCGAGTTGCGCCAGCGTTTGTGCTTGCGGCAACATGCCGTAACTGGCGATATCCTGTTCGCCAAAGCGGCCTTGTTCTACCCAGCCCATGTGTTTCGCCAGCTGCGCGTTGTTGCCCAGTGCGGGGTGGGCATCCAGCGGCAAATGGTAGGCCAGCAGGCTCACATCGTGCTGTAACAGGTGCTTGATGCGGCGCTTCTTGATGCCGGTCAGCGCAGCATCCTCGTTGCGCCAGAAATAGCCGTGATGCACGATGATGGCGTCCGCGCCCCAGTCCGTCGCCGCTTCCAGCAGGTGTTGCGAGGCACTCACTCCGGTGGCGATGCGCAGCACCTGCGCACGCCCCTCCACCTGTAGCCCGTTCGGGCAGTAATCGCGAAAGCGGCTGGCCTCAAGCAAGCTTCCGATATAATCGCGCAACTCGTTTAACAGCATCAGAATCATCCCAATTTTTAGATAGCGGCTCAATCATATCATGCGTAAATTCTGGCTCTTATTCGCCCAAGCCACCACCATAGGTCTGGCGGCATTGTTCATCATTCAAACCCTCAGGCCTACATTGCTGCCCAATGCGGCACGCAGCGGCGTAGTCACGCTGTATGAGAATGCCAGCGACAGCGGTAGCCAGATGCCCTCCATCGGATTCAGTGCGGCAGCGCAGAAAGTCATGCCTGCGGTGGTGAATATCTACACCAGCAACGAAGTGAAGACGCCGGCTCAACCTTTCATGAACGATCCGCGTTTCCGTTTTTTCTTCGGCGACCAGTTTGAAGACGGCGAACCGCAGCAAAGTTCCAGCCTCGGCTCGGGAGTCATCGTCAGCCACGATGGCTATATTCTCACCAACCATCACGTCATCGAAGGGGCGGATCAGATTGAGGTCGCGCTGGCTGACGGACGCAACGCCAAGGGCCGCATCATCGGTTCAGACCCTGAGACCGACCTTGCCGTCATCAAGATCGATCTCGCCAAAAATTTGCCTGCCATCACTTTCGGCCATGCCGAACAATCGCGCGTCGGCGACATCGTGCTGGCCATCGGCAACCCGTTCGGCGTCGGGCAGACCGTCACCATGGGTATCGTCAGCGCGCTCAAGCGCAATCATCTCGGGCTGAATACTTTCGAGAACTTCATCCAGACCGATGCCGCTATTAACCCCGGCAATTCAGGTGGCGCGCTGGCGGATGTAAACGGCAATCTGATCGGCATCAACAGCGCCATCTATTCGCCCAATGGCGGCTCGCTCGGCATCGGTTTTGCCATCCCGGTCAGCACCGCCAAAAAGATCATGGAACAGATCATCCAGAGCGGCTCGGTCACGCGCGGCTGGATAGGGGTGGCAGTGCAGGAGCTCACGCCGGAATTGGCCGAGTCGTTCAAGCTGCGCGACACTCAGGGGGTGCTGATCTCGGAAGTGGTGCGCGGCAGTCCCGCCGACAAGGCCGGGGTCAAGGCCGGAGACATCCTCACCAGCGTGGCCGACAAGGCGCTGACCGACTCCAGCATGATGCTGGAAACTATCTCCGCTTTGTCGCCGGGAAAGGTGGTCATGCTCAAACTGCTGCGCAATCAGACGGAAGTCGTGGTGCAGGTGAAAGTAGGCAAGCGTCCAAGGCCCAAGCCGCAAGAGTAACGGCGTTGCCGCCCGTCACCGCAGTCTGCTTTTGATGCTTAACCGCATCTATTACCTGAATCGGTAGCTCAGTGCGATATAGCCTGTGTCCAGATATCTCTGATCCACAAGAGGACTGCGCCGGATAGCATCGCCGAGCCATCTGTGGCGCACATTTAGATTCAGATAATAATCGTCGGTCAGTCGGACCTCGGCGATAAGCCCGATGAGACTAGTGACTGCCCCGGCAGGTTCGTAGGCCGCATATCCGCTGTTGGCCGCGTCTATTGCGGAGATGCCATAGTAATAACGCACGTATTCTTTAGACCGATACTCAGCTCCGAGCAAGGGATACAACGTTACCCTCGGCAATCTGAGCCTCCCGCCATAGATCATCTCGAACACATCCCCCTGCGATTTATTGATGTCGTGAAATGCATTGATCATGAACCCGCCTATCGGCGTTACCTGAAGAGTTCCTACACCTAGCGGGATGGAGTTCTGTCTCTTCTCCAGTCCCTCCAATTCGGGCACGTTCGTGTTGAAACCATCCTGACTGAACCTGCCTGCCAGTTCCAGATAACCATATCCAAACTCCAGCGTTTTGACACCGAACGTGTCGATCCGCGCGAACATCCTGCTGTATTTGAAATCCATATACGGCAACGCGCTGAGCGCATCAGGATTATCTTTGACGATGCTACGTGTGTAGTAGCCACCCAAACCTATGTCCCCATCAATTTGCATTTTGAATTCGGTCGCTTCAGTCTGAGCTGTCCCGCTCAGCAATGCCGTGCATAGGCAGACGAAAACCCAACGATGCCGCAAAAATATTTTCACCAAGATATCTCCAACGTTGCCATGACAAAACTTGCCTAGGCGCAGCGTAGCGCAGCACGTCTGCCGCGCCGGATGTTCACTCCAGCCAGAATAGCTAATCCCGCAAGGAAATAACTGCCGGTGATCAGGATCGAAAGGCGATGGTCGCCCTGCGATAACCAGTTCACCAGTCCGTATGTCAGCGGCCCCAATATTGATGCCAACTTGACCGACATCCCCCACAAGCCGAAAAACTCGGCGCGACGCGTGACCGGGCTGAGCAAGCCCACCAGCGCACGTCCGGCGGATTGGCTGGCTCCCATGCAGATCCCGGCAAGGTTCGCCGCGAGCCAGAACATCCCCGGGCCTTGTGCGCCCCATGCCAGCCCGACCATGATGAGCCAGCCGACCAGCGTCAGTGCGATGGCAGCGATATGCCCAATGCGATCCTGCAGATGTCCGAACAAGAAAGCACCGACTGCGGCGGTGATGTTCACGACGAAGATCAGCAGGATGGTCTGCTGCGTGGTGAAATGCATCGCCTGTTGTGCATAGATCGCAGCTAGCGTGATCACCGCCTGGATGCCCGCCTGATAGAACACCGTGCAGATCAAAAAACGCCGCAGATCGCGAAAGTCGCGCGCGTGCCTGATGGTCTGTCCAAGCCTGGCGAACGACTCATGCATCATGTTTTTCCCTTGCAGATGCGGCTGCGGCAAAGCGCGCTCCTTGAGGAGCAGAAAGGTGGGTAAGCTGGAGACCGCAAACAGCACAGCGGTGATCTGCATGGTCACCGGCACGAATTCCTCGGCGCGCTGACCATTGTGTTGCGCCCATGTCACATAGGCGAGGCAAGCGCCCAGACTGACCAGCCCGCCGACATAACCTAGGCTCCATCCCCATCCCGATACTTTGCCGAGCGAGTTACCGCGCGCCAGCTCCGGCAGAAAGGCGGCAATCAGATTCTCGCCGCTGCCGTAGAAAAAATTGGAGAGCACGATCAGCGCAATGCTGAGCCACAGACTGCCCGGCCCGCTGAACATCAGCAGAGCGGTGAACACCACGCAGCCGATTGTGCTCAGCGCCAGCAGTCTTTTCTTGGCGGCATAGGCATCCGCATAGGCACCGATGAGCGGTGCAGTGAATATGATCGCGGCATAAGAGAGCGCTAGCGCAGCCGTCCAGGCAAAAGTCGCCCAAGGCTGGTTGCCCGCAACCACTGCGACGAAATAGGCGTTGAAGATGGCGGTGATGACCACCGTGGTATAGCCGGAGTTGGCGAAGTCGTACATGGCCCACGCCCACGCTTCGCGGAAT
>JBAZYW010000044.1:0-12445 GCA_041659125.1 Gallionellaceae bacterium
ATGGAAAACAACTATCGCTATTCGCTGGAGATATTGAACCACTGCCAGAACGAGGAAGTGCCGTTCCTGTATGCCTCGTCGGCCTCGGTATACGGCGGCGGCGGGGTGTTCAAGGAGAGCCGCGAGTATGAATCGCCGCTCAACGTCTATGCCTATTCCAAATTCCTGTTCGACCAGGTGGTGCGCCGCCGCTGGGCGAATCGCAGTTCACAGATCGTCGGCCTGCGTTATTTCAACGTCTATGGCCAACGCGAACAGCACAAGGCGCGTATGGCTTCGGTGGCCTATCACTTCTTCAATCAGTATCGTGCAGACGGTCACGTGAAGTTGTTCGAGGGCTGCGACGGTTACGGCAACGGCGGGCAGCTGCGCGATTTCGTTTCGATCGAGGATGTGGTGAAGGTGAATATGTTCTTTCTGGAGAACCCGAATAAATCGGGTATCTTCAATCTCGGCACGGGCAAGGCGCAGAGCTTCAACGATGTTGCAGTGGCGACCATCAATACTTTGCGTGCAGCGAGCGGCGAGGCGGCATTGACCATGGAGCAAATGCACCAGCAGCAGTTGCTGCGTTACATTCCGTTCCCGGAGCAGCTGAAAGGCAAGTACCAAAGCTATACTCAGGCCGATGTGCATGCCTTGCGTGCGACTGGCTACGACGCTCCGTTCCTGACGGTGGAGCAGGGCACGGGGCGTTATGTGAATCATTTGTTGCGTGCGTCAACTTAATCGTTTGCGGGTCGTTGTTAGCGGGCGGCAGGTGTCGTCTGTTTACTTATCGAGAGGAATCACATGAAGAAAATTTTGTTAGTCGTAGCTTTGTTTTTTGCATTTGTCAGTGTCGCATTTGCAGCGGTGAATCTGAATACAGCCACCAAAGAAGAGCTGGATAGCGTAAAGGGTATTGGTCCTGTCAAAGCACAGGCGATCATCGAATATCGCCAGAAGAACGGCCAGTTCAAAAGCGTGGACGACTTGAAGAACGTCAAAGGCTTTGGAGATAAATCGGTAGAGAAAATGCGCTCTGAGCTAACTGTCAGCGGCGCTTCTTCTGCAAAGAAGGTCGACAAGGCTGAAGCGAAGAAGGAAGAAAAGCCCGCTAAGGCTGAGAAGCCTGCCGTGAAGGAAGAAGCCAAGTCCGAGAAGAAAGATGCAAAGCAGGAAAAGGCTGACAAGAAAGCTGCCAAGGCAGCCGAGAAGCAAGCCAAGACCGAGAAGAAGTAATCTTGATTTTTAAAACCCGCCAGATGCAAGTCTGGCGGGTTTTTTATTGGTTCCGCCAATGTGAATGGATTGGGATAAGTTACAATGCGGCAGATAATTGCAGGTTGGTGATAATCATAAGGCAATACCGATGATCGCGAGATGGTGGGGTTCCCTCAGTATTCAAATTAAGCTGACGCTGTTGATCCAGGTCAGCTTGGTGATTATTTTGGCTTTTGCCCAGCGCTGGGTGATGTCCAGCTTCGAGGATAAGATCATCGAGTCGGCAAAAGTTCGCGCCTTCGAGGCGGCAGACGGGATCATCAATGGCATGAATATGCTGATGCTGACAGGGCAAATTGGCGATCCGAAAGTCCGGGCGTTGTTCATAGAGAAAATGGGCAAGTCTCAGGGCATTAAAGAATTGCGTATCTTCCGGGCGGAGCAAGTCAAAAAACAATTCGGCATCGGTCTTCCGGAGGAGCAGCCCAAGGATGCAATCGATCAATCTGTGCTTGATACAGGCAAACCCTATTTTGAGCGGAGAGTAGGCGAAGCGCACACGCTGAGGGCCGTGATCCCTTTTATCGCCAGCCACAACTTTAAGGGCACCGACTGTCTGACCTGCCATAACGTCAAGGAGGGAAGCGTAAACGGCGCTGCCAATGTTGTTCTCGATCTGACCGATGAAACTGACCTGATCAACTTGATCAATCGCTGGCTGTGGTTGGGGCAGCTGGTTTTGCAGATCATCCTATTTTTTGTCATTGATACGATGCTGCGTGCCTTTACTCGTCCGGTCGCGAAACTGGAGGAGGTGATGACTGCAATGCAGGTCGACGGGGATCTTTCGCGGCGGGTTGATATTCACGGAACGGATGAAATCGGCCGCATGGCACATGCTTTCAATATGCTGGCCGACAGCCTGCAGAAAAGCGTGAGTCAGGTTAAAGAGGGGCAGGATAAGCTCAGATTGTCGGCGCAGGTGTTCGTGAATAGCGCAGAAGCTATTGTCATTACGGATATTGATAATAATATTATTCAGGTCAACAAGGCTTTTACCGATATCACGGGTTACTCGTCGGAAGAAGTGATCGGGAAGAATCCGCGTGTCTTGCAATCGGGGCAGCAGGGAACAGACTTCTACCGTGAAATGTGGCAGACCTTGCTGGAGACGGGATGCTGGCAAGGCGAGATTATGGATAGGCGGAAAAGTGGCGAAATTTATCCGAAATGGCTCTCGATTGCAGTCGTGCGGGATGAGCAGGGTGCTATTTCAAACTATATCGCTTTGTTCTCAGACATTACCGAACGCAGAGCTTCTTTTGACCGTATCCAGCATCTCGCGCATTACGATGCATTGACGCATTTGCCCAACCGGTCGCTATTGAATGATCTTATCGATTCGGCTGTGGCAGGAGCAAAGCGCAACCATATCAAGTTTGCTGTTATTTTTCTCGATCTGGATCGCTTTAAAATTGTCAACGACACGATGGGGCATCATGTGGGTGATGTTTTGCTGCAGGCTGTCGCCGAGCGTTTGCGGAAATGCGTGCGCGAGTCTGACACCGTAGCGCGCTTGGGGGGGGATGAGTTCGTGATTCTGCTGAATAATATCAACGAAGAAAGCGATGCCGCGCTGGTCGCACAAAAGGTGATTGATCTGATTGGAAAGCCATTCATGATCGCGGGGTATCAGGCCGATATCGGAAGCAGTATGGGAATCAGCATTTATCCAACGCATGGGTCGGATAGATTTACCTTGCTAAGACAGGCTGATGCGGCGATGTACCTTGCCAAGGAAAAAGGCAGGAACAACTTTCAGTTTTTCTCACATACCTAGCGCTAGTCTAAAGCTGGTTGGGGGATGTGGCGTTCAGTGCGCACATTCAAGCGAGCACATTCACATTTGATCCGATTGTTGGACTTTCAATGGAGCCGGACGACAGCGCGGCGAGTGCCTGCTGGGAGGCTTGTTGCGCGGATTGTGCAATCTTCTCGATCCGATCCAGCGCTGTTTCTTGTGCCTGAGCCCCTTCGGTTTGCTGAATGCTTTGAGTTTTCTTCTGCAGCATGGCGAGATAGGTCAGGTCTTTGTCTAACTGCGCCTCATCTTGATGTAGTTGAGATTCACTTGCAATCACGTTCGCGCGATCAGACGCAACCCTCTGCTGCGCAACAGAGGTTCGCACATAGATGTTGCTGATCGAATTTACGGATATTGCACTCATGGCGGCATTCCCAAGTCGTACGGATCATGTTGTTTGTGTTGATTTTCATGATAACCGTCAGCCAGTTGTTTCTTAAATACTACTCTGATGCACGATTGTCAATCGTCTGGAACGCTAGCTTTCCTTGCGGAAAAATCTGCTCGGGCGAATAGGCGTGTAAATATCGCTTTATTCACTCCTAGGTGCGAATCAAAAATCCTGATAATGAGCCTATCTTAAAAGCATTGTTGTAAGTGTTATTCCTACGCAAAGATTTGATTCTTTCCCTACACGATAATTAGCTTTCCTCTGATTTATTAAGAGCCGTATCCCGCGCAGAATGCAACCGTCGAATGAGAAATCAAATTACTTGCCGGGAGACGAAAATGAACGCGAACCAAATCCATGAAGAGATCAAAGAGACCAACCTTTCTTTTATGCTGCTGGCACAACAGATGATTCGGGGCGACAAAGCAGGTGCCATGGAAAGTTTCGGTGTAAACGAGGAAATGGCTGGCTTAGTAGCCGGACTCTCTCCCGCACAGATGCTCAAGATGTCGGCTTCAAATATGTTGTTATGCTGCTTCCGTTTTGACGAACGTTTGCTGCTCAACATGCTGAGTGATTATAAAAAAGACGGGGTGCTTGCAAAGACTTCTTCTGTGGCACCGAAGGTGAAGCGCGTGGACGAAGCGATGGCTGCGTGAATTTGTCGTGAAGTATTTGACGGTACTCTTGAGAAGCAGATGCAAGTGCCGATAACCCAATTACACGGGAGACTATCATGATCAAAATATTTCTTACCGTAGACCCCGCTACAGGCAGAGGTCTTTACGATGACGAATCCCAGTTGCTGGGGAGATTCAGTTCCATCATCGACGCGGAAACGGAATTGGGCGACTTGCTCAGATTTTGCAGTATCCGTTCCGAAATCGACCATTCATTAGCCGCTGATTCTTAAGCCCGGGCCGAATCTGGAAGCCTCTTTTTAACGCCTCAGTTATAATCGCCAAGGTGCCGTCTGCTTATGCAGCGGCATCTTTGTATTTGTGACTCTCTGGGGAAAAAATTGAATAGTTTTTCTATGGTTTCATCGTTGGCAGGCGGTGTTCTGATCGGCACTGCGGCAGCGTTACTATTGTGGCTGACCGGCCATGTGGCGGGGATAAGCGGAATCATCGGGCGCTTATTGTTCGCGGTCAAAAAATCGGATGAAGTGATCTGGCGCGTGCTGTTTGTGATCGGCCTCGTGGCGGGAGCGAAATTGTATTACCTCGGCTTCGCCGCAGCACCGGTAGGACGGGAATACTTCCCTGTGTGGCTATTGATTCTTTCCGGCTTGTTGGTGGGTTTTGGTTCTTCCATGGGCAAGGGCTGCACCAGCGGGCACGGCGTGTGCGGACTGGGACGATTGTCGGTGCGCTCTCTTGTCGCGACGCTTATCTTTCTGAGCGTGGCGATCATCACCACTTTCCTGGTACGTCACGTCTTCGGATTGGGAGCAAGCTGATGGCTAAGTATATTGTCGGATTGCTGACAGGTTTGATATTTGGCTTCGGATTGGCACTGTCCGGTATGACCCAACCCGAAAAGGTTCTGGGCTTTCTGGACATGGCCGGACGCTGGGATCCCAGCCTGTTATTCGTTTTAGGCGGAGCGGTCGGTGTGACCGCTATTACTTTCCGCTTTATCTTGCGCCGCAAAAAACCCGTGCTGGATAGTCGCTATTACTTCTCGGATGAAACACATGTCGATCGTCCGCTGGTGATCGGTGCGGCTCTATTCGGTTTAGGTTGGGGTATCGGGGGCTACTGCCCCGGCCCTGCCGTGACATTGATTGCTGCACCCAGCTGGGAGTTGTGGGCTTTTTTGCCGGCTATGCTGTTGGGGATATTCCTGCAAAAATACTGGGCTGCCAAGCATGAAGAAAAAACCGTGGTGACCGAAGCAGCAGAGCAAAACGATTGTTCGTAGTGTAAATAGTCGTTAGACGTTAGTCGTTAGTCGTTAGTTGAGTTGACCGCTGTGCGGCGCTTTAACTAACGGCTAATGCCTAACTACTAACGACTGCCTCTTAGGATGTGGCATGTATAAAACGATTGAAAATTTTGTCGGCAATACACCGTTGGTCAGGCTGAAGCGCATCCCCGGCAAGACCTCAAACATAATTCTGGCAAAACTCGAAGGCAATAATCCGGCTGGCTCGGTGAAAGACCGTCCTGCCCTGTCGATGATCACACGCGCAGAAGCACGCGGCGACATTAAGCCGGGAGATACGCTCATCGAAGCAACCAGCGGTAATACGGGTATCGCCTTAGCCATGGCGGCAGCCATGCGCGGCTACAAGATGATTTTGGTGATGCCGGAGAATCAAAGTGTAGAGCGCCGCCAGACCATGCGCGCGTTTGGTGCGGAGCTGCTGCTCACGCCGAAAGAAGGCAGCATGGAGCTGGCGCGCGACACGGCGGAGAAGTTGCGCGATGCGGGACGCGGTATCATTCTCGATCAGTTCGCGAATCCAGATAACCCGCTGGCGCACTACGAAGGCACTGCGCCGGAGATCTGGCGCGATACGCAAGGCAAGGTCACCCACTTTGTCAGCAGCATGGGGACGACGGGAACCATCATGGGTTGCTCGCGTTTCCTCAAAGAGAAAAATTCAAACATCCAAATCATCGGCGCGCAGCCGGAAGAGGGCGCGCAGATTCCCGGTATACGCAAATGGCCGCAGGCTTATCTGCCGAAGATATATGACCCGAAGAATGTGGACAGGCTGGAAAATGTGGGTCAGCAAGAAGCGGAGGAGATGACACGGCGTCTGGCGAGCGAAGAGGGTATCTTTTGCGGCATCTCTTCAGGCGGGGCATTGAGCGTGGCGCTGCGCATCTCGCAGCAAGTCGAGAATGCGACCATCGTCTTTATCGTCTGCGATCGGGGCGACCGCTATCTTTCAACGGGTGTTTTCCCCTCCTGAGTTTATTCAAAATCTGGAAGCATTTACTCCATCTATGCCTAAAGAAAAAATCAGCGTTTTGTTTGTCTGTATGGGCAACATCTGTCGGTCGCCCACTGCCGAAGCGGTGTTTCGCCGGTACGTCGAGAAGGCCGGATTAAGCCCGCATATCCATATTGATTCGGCAGGTACTCACGATTATCACATTGGCGATGCACCGGATGCGCGCACGCTAAGCGCCGCGAAGCAGCGCGGCTATGACATGAGTCAGTTGCGCGGACGGCAGGTGTCGGCGGATGATTTTGCGCGTTTCGACTACGTGCTGGCAATGGATGAGGCGAATCTCTCTATCCTGCAACGCCTGCGTCCGCGCGATGCGCAGAGTCATCTGGGTTTGTTTCTCGAATTCGCCGGACGCCATTGCGAGCGCGAGGTGCCCGATCCTTACTACGGTGGAGCGCAAGGTTTCGAGCGCGTGTTGGATATGGTGGAAGATGCGGCGGACGGGTTGCTGCGCCACATCAGGCAGAAGCATTTGGCGAGTTGATCTTCGGAAATAAAAAGGCCGCACGATGAAAATCGTGCGGC
Source organism: Gallionellaceae bacterium (assembly GCA_041659125.1). Taxonomy (GTDB): domain Bacteria; phylum Pseudomonadota; class Gammaproteobacteria; order Burkholderiales; family Gallionellaceae; genus PALSA-1006. The sequence goes on from JBAZYW010000044.1 coordinate 6,955, forward strand.
CTTTTTGTCGGGCTTACTTTTTACTTCGCTTGCTGCGTTTCAATCATGACCAACGGCTCGTTGTTATCGGCCGTGTAAACCTCACGCGGGCGAGAGCGACGACGTGGTGCGTGTGCGCTGTTCTCTTGCGGCATGACGATGCTGGCTGCCTTGTTCGGATCGGTTTCTATCATTACAAGGCCGGCTGCGTTCAGTGATGGTGCAACGCTAGCCTGTACCTGAACGCTGGCAACGACCGGTTTTTCCTCGACAGCAGGCGTGACGGCGACAGGTTCAGCAACGATGTGCTCTACAGCGGGCATCGCTTGCGCAACGACTTCTGCCGGAGCGAACGCGGGGGCAACAGGTGCCGGTGCGGTATGTTGCGGTTCGGCAACTTCCCTTACCGGCATAGCGGTCACGACGACATCGTTTGCCGCTACGCTTGCAGCGGCTTCGTTAGAGAGCATTTCATTGCCGTTGGGTTGGCCGTTTTGCTGCTCACGCTTTTCGCGTTCACGACGACCGCCACGACGACCGCGCTTGCGACCTTGGCTGCTGCTGCCTTCTTCGCCATTTTGCTCGTTGGCAGCAACCGGTTTTGTTGTTTCCAACGCCGGTTTTTCAGCAGGAGCCGGACGTGGCTGACGCGGTGGACGCTCGCCACGGGGTTCCTGTTGTCCCTTATTTTGCTGGGCGTTTTCAGGACGCGGGGCATTCGCATCGTCGCGATCACGGCGCGGCTTGTTGCGTTGACGGTTGCCTTGTTGTTGGCCGCCTTCCGGACGCTCGCCACGGTTGCTGTCGCGTTCGCGGCGCGGATTTTGCGGACGCGCGGCTTTGACCGGTGCAGCAGGCTTGCTCGGTTCGCTCGGACCGAATAGCCAGCCGAACAGTTTGCCAAACAGAGAAGTGGAATCCGCTTTCTTCTCTTCACGCTTTGGTGCGGGTTGAGACGGCGTGATGCCCTTTACCGCAGCCTGCGGCCGCTGTGCTTTGACCTCTTCAGCCGAAGCCGCTTTCACAGCTTTGGTTTCTTCGGGCTTTTCCACCAGTTTGTAGCTGGCTTGCAGGTGTTCCGCTGTGATGTCATCCGGACGCAGACGGTTCACGGTGTAATGCGGCGTTTCCATGTGCGGGTTCGGGATCAGCGTGATGTTGACCTTCAGACGCGATTCGATGCGGTGAATGTCGGCGCGCTTTTCGTTGAGCAGGAAGGTGGCGACGTCAACCGGCACTTGCGCGTGGATGGCGGCGCTGCTGTCCTTCATTGCTTCTTCTTGAATGATGCGCAGGATGTTCAAGGCGGAAGACTCGGTGCCACGGATATGGCCGATACCGTTGCAGCGAGGGCAAGGGGAGAAGCTGCCTTCTTCCAGACTCGGTGCCAAGCGTTGGCGCGACAGTTCCAGCAAACCGAAGCGTGAAATCTTTGCTGTCTGCACGCGGGCGCGGTCGTAACGCAGCGCGTCGCGCAAACGGTTTTCCACGTCGCGCTGGTTCTTGCTCGATTCCATGTCGATGAAGTCGATCACGATCAAACCGCCCAAGTCGCGCAGGCGAACTTGGCGCGCGATTTCGTCGGCCGCTTCCAGATTGGTGTTGTAGGCCGTGGTCTCGATGTCGGAGCCGCGTGTCGAACGCGCGGAGTTGATGTCGATAGCGGTGAGCGCTTCAGTGTGGTCGATGACGATCGCGCCGCCGGAAGGCAGGTTGACCTGACGCGCATGTGCGGACTCGATCTGATGTTCGATCTGGAAACGCGAGAACAGCGGCACATCGTCGTGATAACGCTTGATGCGGTTGACGTTGTCCGGCATGACCGTGCTCATGAAGGCTTGCGCTTGTTCAAAGATGTCGTCGGTGTCGATCAGGATCTCGCCGATTTCAGGATTGAAGTAGTCGCGGATGGCGCGCACGACCAAGCTGCTTTCCAAATAGATCAGCGAGGGGGCTTTTTCAACTTTAGCCGCACCGTCGATGGCGTCCCACAGTTGCTTGAGGTAGTTTAAGTCCCACTGCAATTCTTCGAGGTTGCGTCCGATGCCGGCAGTGCGCGCGATGATGCTCATGCCCTGCGGTACTTCCAGTTGTGCCAATACGTCGCGCAATTCATTGCGGTCTTCGCCTTCGATGCGACGCGATACACCGCCGCCGTTCGGGTTGTTCGGCATCAATACGATGTAGCGTCCGGCCAAGCTGATGTAGGTGGTGAGCGCCGCGCCTTTGTTGCCGCGTTCGTCTTTTTCCACTTGCACCAGCAGTTCCTGACCTTCTTTGAGCGCTTCCTTGATGGAGGAACGGCTGCCCGCACCTGCCATGTAGAACTGCGGGGAAACTTCTTTGAAGGGGAGGAAGCCGTGGCGGTTGCCGCCGTATTCGACGAAACAGGCTTCGAGGCTGGGCTCGATGCGGGTGATGACTGCTTTGTAGATGTTGCTCTTGCGTTGTTCTTTACCGGCGGTTTCAATGTCTAGGTCGATTAGTTTCTGACCGTCCACAATGGCGACGCGGAGTTCTTCCGGCTGCGTCGCATTGAATAGCATGCGTTTCATATTTTTTCTCTCCCGCGCTCAGACACGGGCAGGACAAAGCAACACGCGGATTAACCGCGATCGAGAATTGGGGTTGTGCAAACAGTGTTGAGATTAAGGTTCCAACGAATGTGCAAGGTAGTGTTCTCGGTGTGCTTGTCTAAAAAAGTGTCGCCAGTTTTGTTATAAGGGCGGCACGCTAAATTTCACAGGTGTCCAAAATCCCGGATGCCTAGAGCGCGTAAATCAATTACCATCACTGCTTCTCCCGGTGAGTGACATTAACCGGATTGCGGTTGGTGGAATGGTGCGGCGGCACAGCTGCCTTTTCTACGCAAACGGGGAAATTAGTAACATCCCGCTTTCCATTACCTAACTCGCGCGGCGCGAAGTATATTCAAAATGAATGGTTTAAGCAAAGAATCTGTAACAATGGTCGAGATTGATGAGGGCAGCTGCGGGCAGCGCATCGACAATTTCCTGTGCAAGCACCTCAAGGGCGTTCCCAAGAGCCATATCTACCGCATTTTGCGCAGCGGCGAAGTGCGGGTGAACAAGAAGCGCGTCGACCAGACCCATCGCCTACTGCTGGGCGACCAGGTGCGCATCCCGCCGGTGCGCGTGGCGGAACCGGAACGGCAGGAATATGTGCCGCCGGTCGAATTTCCCGTTTTATATGAAGACGATGCGTTGCTGATCATCAATAAACCGTCCGGTACGGCGGTGCACGGCGGCAGCGGGGTGAGCTTTGGCGTCATCGAGCAGTTGCGCAGCGCGCGTCCGCAAGCCAAATTCCTCGAACTGGTGCATAGACTCGACCGCGAGACTTCCGGCGTCTTGCTGTTGGCGAAAAAGCGTTCCGCGCTGGTCGCGATGCACGAGATCATGCGCGAGGGCAACAGCGACAAGCGTTATTTTGCTCTGGTGCTGGGGCAATGGAAGAACGTCAAGCAGCACGTGAAGCTGCCGCTGTTCAAATTCGACACGCCGCAAGGCGAGAAGCGGGTGATGGTGCGCGACGACGGCATGGCTTCGCATACCATTTTCACGCTGCAAAAGGCTTGGGCGAACTTCACGCTGCTCGAAGCGCAGCTCAAAACCGGACGCACGCACCAGATCCGCGTGCATCTCTCGCATCTGGGCTTTCCCATCGCGGGCGACGACAAGTACGGCGATTTTGCGCGCAACAAGGAACTGGCGAAGCAGGGCTTGAAGCGCATGTTCTTGCATGCACACAGTATTGCGTTCAAACATCCGCTCACGGGTGAGCCGATGAGCATCAGTGCGCCCTTGCCGCCGGATTTGCAGAAGTATCTCGATAAATTGGATCAATCACCGCAATGAGCAGCATTGAAAACCAATCGCCGCGCGCATTTTCTGAGCGCGCTTTGCTGCTGACCTTGGCGGGCATTCAGTTCAGCCATGTGCTGGACTTCATGATCATGATGCCGCTCGGCCCGATGTTGATACGCGAGCTGGGCATCTCCACGCATGAATTCGGACTGCTGGTGGCGTCGTATAGTTTTAGTGCGGCTTTCTCAGGTTTGTTGGCGGCAACCTTTGTGGACAGGTTCGAGCGCAAGCGCCTGCTGCTCGTCATGTTCGTGCTGTTCGGCCTGGCGACGCTGGCCTGCGGTTTGGCCCCCGGCTATGCCACGCTGATGGTGGCGCGCGGTTTAGCCGGTGCATTCGGCGGTGTACTGGGAGCGCTGGTACAGACCATCGTCGGCGACGTGATCCCTTTTTCGCGCCGTGCCAAAGCGAGCGGCATCGTATCGGCGGCGTTCTCATTTTCCACTGTGGCGGGAGTGCCGCTGTCGTTATGGCTGGCCAGTTCTTTCCAATGGCGCGCCCCGTTTTTCTTCATTGTGGCTCTGGTAGCAATGTTCATGGTGGTCGGGTGGCGCGTGTTGCCGGAGCTGCGCCATCACTTGAGTCAGGAAAAGCGCGCCCATCCTTTTTCGGCGATGTTCGCCGTGATGCGCGACGGCAATCATTGGCGCGCCATGACTTTGTCGGCGCTGATCATCTTTTCCGGATTCACGGTGATTCCCTACATCACGCTGTATGCCGTGCACAACATCGCCATCAGCCAGCATGACATCGCCTACATCTATCTGGCGGGAGGCGCGGCGACGCTGGTCACTGCACGGTTTATAGGGCATTGGGCGGACTTGCGCGGCAAAGTGCAAGTCTATCGTTTGATCGCATTCGCCGCGATGTTGCCGCTGTTCGCGGTGACGCAGATACAAAATGCATCGCTGGGTCTGTGGTTGGTGTGCACCACTTTATTTTTCGTACTGGTGTCGGGGCGTTTTATTCCGGCGATGGCGATCATTTCCTCGGCGGCGCAGCCCAAGCTGCGCGGTACGTTCATGTCGCTCAACGCCACCGTGCAATCGCTGGCGATGGGCTTGGCTGCCACCTTGAGCGGCTTTATCATTACCCAGCAGAGCGACGGACACATCGTGGGGTATCAGAATGTGGGCTATGTGGCGCTCGCGGCGAATCTGCTGGCGATATGGTATGTTTCGCGTATTCAAATGCACGACGCACATCCGAATTTGCCGGATATCGCGCCAAAGTAATTCCGCTAATCTTTTCGCAGCAGCTGCCGATAATGTAGGCGTAGTCTGAGTGCAAGGAGGTGCCATGCGTTACGTAACCGATATTCCGCCAGTAGCGACGACGAGTCCGAATACTCGCCATGTGATGGGTTTGACCGCTGCACTGGCAGTGAAGCCGGTGTATCCCGGCGAACATCCTGTTGCCAGTGTCGAGCATCTCAAGGCACACCCGGACAAGGAACATCAAGAAATAACCCATCCAGTCGAACAGCAGCAAAGCAAGGCTCCTGCTGAAGTCGTGCCTACTGTAGATCGCCGCAAAGCCTGCCGTCGACTTGCCCACCAACACGTACTTATCGAGTTGCGTTCGGGAATCGACCGGCGTCACCACACGCTGCTTGAGGGCGATGT